>JAFECX010000193.1 GCA_018241895.1 Pseudomonadota bacterium | reverse complement strand
CGTCTGCTTGCGCGTGGCGACCTTCAGTCGCTGGCCGCGCATCGGATGGAACGCGTGCGTGATCTCAGCGACAACGGTTGCTTCACCGTCCCCACCGCAGACATTCGGGGACTCACGAGAAGGGCCGCGTCGAACGCTCGATCCGCTTCATCCGCGACAGCTTCTTCGCCGGGCGCACCTTCACCGACCTGGACGACCTGAACGCGCAGGCCCAGGCGTGGTGCTCGGGCCTGGCCGCCGATCGGCGCTGGCCCGAGGACGCCGCCCTGAGCGTACGCCAGGCCTTCCAGGCCGAGCAGCCGCGCCTGCTGGCGTTGCCCGAGCGCGAGTTCGCGCTGGGCGAGCGCCTGGCCGTGACGGTGGGCAAGACACCGTACGTGCGCTTCGACCTGAACGACTACTCGGTGCCCTACACCGAGGTACGGCGCACCGTCGGCGTGCTGGTCGATGAGCACACGGTGCGCATTGTGGACGGCGCCGTCGAACTGGCCCGCCACGCCCGCTGCTGGGACCGTGGCCAGCAGATCGTACGCCCCGCCGTCATCCAATTCGATGACCTGAGAAGGCCAGCAGACAGATTCGGGCCTGGGCGGCGACTCTCCGATGTCACGACCTGATACTGGATCCGGCGCGGTGGCTGAACCGGCGCAGTCAGGCGGTGGCGCAACGGTGGCACCAAGGATCCTGGCGGATTCGCTGGCGCCTGGCGCCATGGCGATTTCGAGCGCGGTCTTGCCCGAAGGGTCGAGCAGACCGCTATCGGCACCAGCGCTCAGCAGCAGCTTGCAGATGGCGTGCTTGTTTCTTGCCGCCGAAAGCATGAGGGGCGTCATGCCTCGGGCGTCGTGGGCGTTGAGGTCGTCGCCTCGATCAATGTGGACTTGAACGGCGCTCTGGACGCCGGCCATCACCGCCATCCGCAGGAACTGGCTCAGTGGCCGAGCGCTGACGAAGTTCGCTTCGCTTACCAAGGCGTGCCCGATCCGTCCAGCCGAATTGCGCACTCCCTCGGTAGTTGGATGTGCGCTCTGTCACGCTTCGATGTCAGGCGCTGGTCATGGCCAAGCACTCGTTCTTCCCCCGGGGGCCGATTCGGTTCCATCGGGCCTTCGTGTCGTGAAGGAGGTTTACAAGGGGGAGGGTGGCAGATTCGGCGGTGCACACGTCGGCAACTTGCCAAATTTCAGGCAGACCGGGCCACTTCACCGCCAGGATTGCATTTGTGTACATCATGAGACACAATGCGCCTCTCTGTTCAACCGAACCTCTGCCCTCGCCATGGAAACCACCAAAGTCGGCATCCGCGAGTTCCGTGCGGGCTTGGCCGACTTCATCGCGTCGGACAAGCCCGTGGCTGTCACGCGCCACGGCCAGACCGTGGGCATCTTCATTCCCACGCCTGGGCCGTCCCAGGCCGACCTGCTCGCGCTGGCCCAGGCCAGCGCGAAGTTGAAGGCGGTGATGCCATTGGCTGAAGACGAGGTCGATGCGCTGGTGAAGGAGTTCAAGGTCGAACGCAAGGCCGCATCCGGGCAGCGCAAGCGGCGTTGAGTACGTGGCTTCCCTGGCGATCGCCCTCGACGCCAACATCCTGGTGCGTGCCGTGCTCGGCAGCCGCGTGTTGCGCCTGCTCACGGATCGCGTCGGTGAGGTGTCGTTCCTGGCCCCCGACATTGCCTTCGACGAGGTGCGCGAACACCTGCCCGCCATCCTTTCCAAACGCGGGCAGCCGCCGGCAGCGATCCGGGCAGCGCTTGACAAGCTGGAGGCGCTGGCGCGCGTCGTCGTTCCTGTGCCGGCCGAGGCGTACCTGCCGATGAAGGACCGTGCCCTGGCACGCATCGGCGCGCGTGATCCCGACGACTGGCCGGTGCTGGCCTGTGCGCTGGCGGCCGACTGCCCGATCTGGACCGAGGACACCGACTTCTTCGGCGCTGGCGTCGCCACCTGGACCACGGCCAACATCGAGTTGTTCCTCGCTGAGCCGGTCCGCGGGCACGAGTGAACCCGCTGTGCCGCGCCCCGAAATTCGTGGGTGAGATTTGGGTGACTTTCCTGTGCAGGACAGTGCAGGACAGTGCAGGACAGTGCAGGATGGATTGGAACGGACGGCAACAACCCCTTGTGAAACAACAACTTGCCGGCGCGCCAGGAACTACGAACCCGGCCCACTTGCAACAGTTGCTCGAGCACAAGCGTGCGGCCAGGACCCACCGGGGCTGTGACCGCCTGGCGCGCGCCGCGCCGGCGGCGGCCACCTTGCTCGAGCGCGCCGCGGCCCGCGGCGACAACCTGGGCTCGATCACGGCGGCGCTGCTGCGGTTGCTCGATCGCTACGGCGCCTGGGCGTTGCAGCCGGCCATCGTCGAGGCGCTGCAGCGCGGCGTGCCGCACCCCAACGCCGTGCGGTTGGCCCTGGAACGCCGGCGCGAGGCGGCCGGCCACCCTCCGCCGACCGCGCTGGTGCTGCCAGAGCACGTGGCCAGGCGTGACGCTCCGGTGCGGCCCCACGCGCTGGATTCCTACGACCGCCAGCCTGATTCGACACCGGCGACGTCGTCCATCTCATCGACGGCAGGAACAGCCCGCGCGCCGGTGCTTCGTGCGGCTCGTTGGTGTAGTTCACAGCGGTCATCGAACGGCCCCTCCTGTCGGGCTGGAGCTTCGGCCGCGGTGGCTTGCGACGCCACGATGAATCCCGTCGAACTCGACGCGATTTCGCCATCAGGTGCTGCCGCCGTGGCCGCAGATCGACCGCCCCTGGACCGATGTCTTGTCGAACCAGACTAACGCTCCGGCGTGAGTGTTCTCATGGCTCGAAGTCGTCGAGCCACAGGCCCGAAGGGTTTGACTAGCCGCAAGGCGTTAGTAAGATTTGGATATGGCTTACACCCCCGACCTTTTCGCCGTAGCCGACGCCCGCCCGGGCGTCCTCGGTTCGTTCGGGCGCGCGTTCGAGTCGTGGAAGACGGCCGCCGTCGCCGCCGATCGGCTCCAGCGCGACTCGACACTGCAGGTGTACGCGGACATGTGGGGCGCGTTCACCGAGTGGTGCGTGGGGCAATCGCCCCTGGTGACCTTGGAAGACCTCACGGAAGAAGACCTCGAGCACTTCCTCGAATTCCGGCGGGCGAAGAAGAACATCGAGCTCAGCCCACGCTACGCGTGGCGGCTGCTCAGCCTGGTGGACCGCGTGCTCACCCGGCATGCGTTGGACACGCAGCAACCGAAGAACGAAGCGGCCGCCGAGTACATCAAGCACAGCGACGACATCCGGCGGGCCAACATCAGCGAGCGGCCGGCTCTCGCCTACCTCGATGCAGATCAAGCGCGCCGCCTCGTGACCTACGTCAGCGCGGCGCGCCCCGGTGCCGGTGAGCGACGCCTGGTCTCCAGTTGGCAGGAGCTGCGCAACCTCACCGCAGCGGCCATGCACCTGGGCGCAGGCCTGACTCCAGGCGATCTGCGCGAGCTACCGCTTTGCGCGCCCGTCGTCGCCGGCGGGCGCTACAAAGGCGTGCCCTGGAAGCTGAAGGTTCCCGGCAACGGCAATCGCCCGGCGCGCGAGACGCCCATCGCCCCGTGGGCTGGCCAGGTGCTGCGCCAATGGCTGAGCGCGCGCGCCGATGCAGGTCTGCGCACGGCGCCCCATCCTGACGGCAAGGGCGGCTCGCAAGGCCCCTTCCTCTTCCCCGGACGCAGCGGTCAGCAGTGGGGCAAGATGGCCCACTACGAGGCGATCAAGCAGGTCATGGAGGCCTCCGGCGTCGACGATCCCGATTCCGGCTCGGGCGGCGCGTTCAGGCTGCGCCACACGTTCGCACTGCGTCAGCTGCGCCGCAAGCGCAGCGTGGAGGACGTGGCCCGCTGGATGGGCATCGCCAACCTCGAGGAGATGGACCGCTACCGCGGCGTGCTCGAAGGCTACGAGGAAGCCGCTTGAGCGCCGCGGCGCCGCTTGCACAGGTCAGGCGGCGTGCATCGCGATGAAGGACCGGGTGGCCATCGTGCCGCTCAGGCGCCTGCTGCTCGAGCTCGGCCATGTGCCGAGCCCCGAGGATCTGCACAGCCGCGTCGGCCCTCTGCCGCTGTGGATCGCACAGCCCCGTCCCGATCTCGACGGCAAGAGCTCCATGGCGGCCCTCGCAGAGCCCGATGGCAAGGCGCGCCTTCGCCAGTGCCTCTTGCGCCCTGTGGCCGGCGGCCGCTTCGAAGCCGCTCCGGCAGAGCCTGCTCAGGCTGCCGCGGTGGCGCCGGCGGGCTGCGGCACTTCTGTGGCTTGCGCCGAAGTGTCCGCCGCAGTGGTCACGGGCTCGACGGTCTCGGCGACCGACTCCGCTGCCTGCGGCACGGCAGCCTCACCGTTGGTCTGATCGCTCGCTGCCTCCGCAGCCTTCGCTGCCACTGCGGGCCGCCCCGTGCCCTTGCCCTTGGCGGCTTCGGCCAGGAGCTTCGCGTCGTGCTCGTTCATGCGACGGCGCACGCCCGTCCACAAGTTGCGCGCCTTGGTCGAGATCGCCAGCACGATGCGCTTGTATCGAGAGCGTCGCATCTCGTGCTCGCGTTCGGTGATGACCTCTTCGATCGCCAGCGTCTCCATCAGCGGCATGATGATGTCGAGCTTGTGCATCATGTCGAAGTAGCGGCGCCCGAACGACGAGGTGATGCCGATTTCCTCGACGAGAGGCTTGGTGTCGTACGACGCGATGGTCTCGATCTGGTGGTGCTTGAGTAGCGCCTCGGCGTGATCGATGGCCTCGTTGATCTCCTGCGTGCCCGCTTCGAGCGCGGCCCTCACGTCCTCTTCGAGCCGCTCGACCACGGAGTGGTCCAGCTTCGTGCGCCCGAGCTGGGTGATGAAGTACATCGACGCCTGGAACGAGTAGAAGCACCGGGCGAACATGCGCTTGGCTTCGGGGCTGGCCAGCTGCGTCTTGCGCTTCAGCGACGCGCCCTCGACCTTGCGGAAGTCGGCGCGGTATTCCTCCTTGTTCAGGATGCGCTCGTTGGCCTCTCCCTGGTCGATGACTGCCAAGCGGGTGTGAGTCATGGTCGTGCTCCGGTCTCCAAACGCGAATGACGCTTGGCCGATGATCCAGACCCGCAACGAATCGCGCCAACGGAAAGGCGGGTGCCACGACCCCCGAAAAGTGCCGCTCGCGCCCTCCGATGTCGTGCTCTCGTGGCACGAGAGCACGACATGCCGCGCCACGCGGCCACTTCTGCGGCCCGAGACTTCGACGAGAGCACGACGTCGCCCGTCGGAACGCCACCCGCATGCCGGCTCAGTCGGAGTCGATCTCGGACTCGGCTGCTGCAAATTTGAGCAGACGCACTAGGCTTAGCCAACTAGACGCGTGCAATGGTTGCAGTCAACCCCGCGCGAACTGGGCGCTTTGAAGTCGCTGACAGGCTATTCACTGCTAGACCGCAGTTCATTCGTCAACCACGCGCACTTGACAGCCGCACCGCCGATGAGTTCAACTCGCGCCTGAGCTTGTGCTGCCTGCCACAGCTCTCTTTGCAAGCAGGCCGGGAATGTGGTGCCCGCAAGCCACCGTTTGCAGTCGTGACCTGCACTTCAATCCCCGGCTCTTCAAGAGCCCTGCCGCGCCCAGCGCGGTGCCGTCTTTGATACCCATCTTCGATCCGCCAAGCGGACTCGTCTGAACGGCTTCTGCGAGCGCCTGCGCCGCAGTTGCCCCCTTGCGTGCGGCCTTCGAGCTGTGCGCGGCTACACCGTTGTCAATGTCGCCAACCCCTCGAGGGTTAGCCGTCGCCTCAGCCCCGATGAGGTCATGCGACCGGCTTCAAGACGTTGACCCCGCGACGCTCCGTTGGCAGGAGCTGTCTTCCGGCGGGAGCCACGGTACCCACGAACTTCCCTGATGAGCCTCGGCATGGACCGGGCTCGGCGCTGCGCATCCGATGAGGTGCGCGGGCCAAGAGGCTTGCCGGCGTGGAAATACGCCGCCAGGTCTTGGGACTGGATTCTTTTAACGACCGCCTGGTTGCGCGCGAGCGCGGCCGACACGACGGAAGCGACGCGCTGCGCACGAGGGTCAGCAGCGCGTTGGTCGAAGACCCTCGACCTGTGCGCGTGGCCTTGGACGCCCATGCGCGCTGGAGATCTGCGTCCGCGCTCTGTGACTCGGCCGAAGTGGCTCGGCGGCCGTCGATGGAGACTCACATGTCGCTCGACAAGGAGACCTGTTCGCCCAAGGCTGGTGGCTACCGCCGGCGGCCGCCCACTGGCGCTGCCACGGACCCCCAGACCATCATCGCCAACGCCCCCAAGGGCACCCGGGACTGGAAGCGCGTCCTGGACGCCGTCCTGCGCGTGCACAACAAGCAGCACGCCAAGCGGATCAAGGTGGTGGCCGACAAGACCACCCTCGACCGCGAGCGCTTCTACTTCAAGTTCTGGGATGACCTGCGCTTCGCCACCCGCTTCGCCGATGCCGATCCGCGCTACCTGACCAACCGCCAGGTGCTGGCGGTGACGCGCCTGTGGGCCGAACGTGGCCTGTCGGTGGCCACCGTCCACAACTACCTGAGCTTCCTGCGCACCTACGCCGCGTGGATCGGCCGGCCCGGTCTCGTGCGCGATGTGGCCCACTACTTCGGCGAGGACTCGCACTACGTGCACCGTGACCGCAGCGCACGTGCCGACCGCAGCTGGATCGCCAGGTGCGTCGGCGTCGAGGCCAAGATCGCCGACGTGCGGGCCCACGACCCGTGGGTCGGCCTTCAGCTCGAGATCTGCTACCGCTTCGGCCTGCGCGCCAAGGAAGCGCGCCACTTCCGGCCGCACGAGGCGGTGAAGAGCCGAGACGAGGCGAACCTCCGGGACACGGTGCACTTCCCCGGCTGCGAGCGCTTCCTGCGCGTGCACCGCGGCACCAAAGGCGGCCGGCCGCGCGACATTCCCATCCAGACCCCCGCGCAGATCGAGCTCATCGACCGGCTCCTCAAGATCGTCGCCAAGGGCAACTACGTCGGCGAGCCGGGCCGGACCGCGACGCAGAACGCCAACCGCTTCTACAACACCCTGCGGCGCTTCGGCATCACGAAGGCGGCCCTGGGCGTGACGGCGCACGGGCTGCGCCACCAGCACGCCAACGACCGCTACGAGGAACTCGCGGGCGAGCCCTCGCCGGTGCGAGGCGGCACGAGCGAGGCGCCGAACAAGCGCGACGCGCGCCTCGCGATCGCGCACGAGCTCGGCCACGGCCGCCCCGTGGTGAGCAACGCATACCTCGGCCCCAGCCTCGCCCACACCCGCGCTCGGCAGCTCGCCGCCGCGGACCAGGCGGCCCCCGAACCCACGACCGCGGCCTGACGCGGGGAGACACGACATGAGCCACGCGCTCCGCTCCTTCGCGCCGCCGTCCTTCCGCAGCACCAGCCAGCCCGCCACCGTGCCGCGCGCGCCGCGCACCTCTGTTCCCGCGCTTGGCGAGCCTGGTCAGCCGCGCGCTCAACACCGTCCGGCTGCTCGACCGGCCCTCCCACCTACGGCGCATCGCGCGCTCGCGCCGCATCCTCGCCACGCTGGTGCGCTTCCGCGGCGAGGGCGCCGGCGCGCGCGCGGATCAGTGGTCGCAGATTGCGAAGATGGAGTCGAAACGCTTCAGCGCCGCCGTGAGCAGCTTGGTGTGCCCGACGCCCCAGCCGTGCGGGCGCGCATTGCGGGCGCGCCAATCGAAGGACTTCGGCTGATGGATCAGCACGTAGCCGACTTCGCCCTTGGTGCCGTGCGCAGCGATCGCGAACGGGTTGTCCGCATGCTGCTCCGAATGCGTCATCGGAAATCCAACCACGAGCCCGGTTCGCTCAGCGAAGGCCTTGGTCGACAGCACCAGCATCGGATGGTCATCCGGCATTTCCTTGCCGACCTGCGGGTTGTGCTGAATGAAGATGATCTCCGCCCGCTCCGGCACCCAGAGCGGCGAGCGCCGGGAAGCCATCAGCGGATGACCTCGAGGCCCATCGGAGCGTCGGCCATGGCCTCGCCGGCATGTCGCTTCGGGTCGAAGGCCGCCAACATCTGATCCAGCGTGGGCTCGACGTCGATCTCGATCACGATCCGACCAGGCTTGGCGCTCACGCGGACACGGGTGCCTTCGGCGAGCCCGGCGGCCTTGGCAACCGGCTTGGTCAGGCGCAGCGCGAGGCCATTGCCCCAGGCGCTGATCTGAGCGGGAACGGCGGTCATGACAGTACCTCCATTGTTGATACGATCGTATCAACCTCTTGGATGCGTGTCAACGCGCGTATATACACGCACGCGGACTACGAATCGCGTGCAGGACGACACGGGCCCATGTGCTCAAAGCTCCACGAACTCCCAGCCGGAACACATGCCGACGCTGACCTCGCCGTGCGCCTGCAACTCGCGAACCGTGGCGCTGGCCACATCGGAGGCGACCCAGGCACGCTTATCGGGATGGCTGCCGAACGACTTCAAGCCAGTCGCGGCAGGCCTGCGGCCACGCGCTGGTCTCGCAGCCAGATCCCTCGCGCATACGAAGCGTCCACGGCGGCATCCGCCTCGCGCGCGAACTGCGCCACCAGCCGCTCGACGTCCGCCGCGGCAGCCGCTTTCGGCAGCAGCACGCCCGCCGACATGATGTTGCGCCCCTCGTTGTAGTACTGGCCGGACAGCATCTGGTTGAGATCGTCGTCGCGGCTGCGCGAGAGGTAGACCTGCGCTTCCTTCGGCCTCACCGCCGTAGGGTAGACCTTCGTTGCGAGCGCCGTGCCGCCTTCCTCCAGCGCCCAGCCGTGCTGCCGCAGCAGCGCGCACACTGCCTCCCGGCGCGACGGGGCGTTCACGCTGCCTCCGCAAGGCTGTCGTCGTGCACGTGGCGCATCAGTTGCTCGAGCAGCGCCCGCACCATGTCCTCGGGGCTGTGGCCGGCACCGAAGCTGGCCAGTTCCTCGACGTTGCCGGCGTGCCGGTGCTGGATGAACAGTCGAATGCTCGCCGGCGTCGCGCCCCGGCGAGCCACAACGCTCAAGCGCAGCACTGCCGGCAGGATCTTCGCCCCCAGGCGCAGTTCCAGGCCGTTCTCGGTGGCCACGCGGCACAGGTACTCGGCGCGATCGCCGAAAGTGACGGCCGCACCGTAGTCGCCGCGCAGCTTGAGCGACTGGACTTGCTCGTGGAACGGGGCGTAGGCGCCATGCAGCGCGGCCACGATGTCCGCCGCCTCGGCGAGCTCGCCGCCTCGCGCGGCCCGCTCGGCATTGCGCTGGGCTTGTTCGCGCGCCAGCAGCGATTGCAGGAGGGTGTTCATGGACCCATGATCCCATCCAACCGCGGCCGGTCAACGGCCAGCGCAGTGCCTGCCTCCGTTCTCGATCCTCAGCCCGCGTTCAGCCACGCCGGCGCCGCCGCTCGCTTGAACCGGCACGCCGACCAGTAGCGCGCCGCCCGCACCCGCAGCGACTCGCGCCGGTAGCGCCAGCGACCGTTGACCTGCCGCCGCTCGACCTCGCCCGCCTCGCCCCATTTCATCAGCGTCGCCGGCGACACGCCGGCATCGGCGGTGGCCTCGCCCAGGCCGTACCAGCCCTCGGGCTCCAGGCGCTGGCCTTCGACTCTGCCCAGCGCCCCGCGCAGCCGCGCCAGCATCGGCGCCGTCACGCGCGGCTCCTGCGAGCCCCACTTGTCGAGCGTAAGCCTGATCGTTCCGTCCTCGACGCGGGCGGCTACCCAGCCGACCTCGACGCCGAGCTCGGCAGCGGCATCGGCGAGCGACAGGCCGGTGCCGGACTGCAGCCGTTTGATCCAGGCTGTTCGCCTGCGCAAACCCGCTCGTTCACGGGCGGGATAGTGGGCGCGGGTGAGATCAGCGGCGCTGGTCTTCGATGTACTGGCGCACGATGTCGATCGAGGCGCCGCCGCAACTGGAGGCCAAGTAGCTCGGGCTCCACAGGTGCTCGCCCCAGAGCTTGGAGGCGACCTCCGGGAACTTCATCGCGCGCAACTGCCGGCTGCTCACGCCCTTCAGGCTGTTGACCAACCGCACCAGCGCCACCGTGGGCGGATATTCGACCAGCAGATGCACGTGGTCGTCTTCCCCGTCCATCTCCACGAGCTTGGCGCTGAAGTCCTCGCAGACCTTCGCCGCGGCCTCGCGGATGACGTTGAGGGCACGCTTGCTGAGCACGCCGCGACGGTATTTCGTTACGAAGACCAAGTGCACGTGCAGCAGCGATACGACGCTTCTACCCCTACGGTATTCTGTGCGTTCCCACTTGCGAGCCATAGGAAGGCCAAAGATAATGCAGGAATGCTGATTCGGCAAGCCTTGCGCGTTCGGCTGCTGCCCAATACGCAGCAGGCGCAGCTCATGGAGCGCATTGCCGGGTGCTGCCGCGCCATCGGCAACGTAGCGCTCGACCAGCGGCGCTGGTTCGCCCGGCCCGGCCGATCGGTGAGCTACGCGAGCCAGGCCGCCGAAATCAGCGAGCTCAAGGCCGAGTTCCGCTGGTTCGGTGAAGCACCGTACCACTGTCTACAGCAAGCGCTGGTGGATCTGGAGACGGCCTACAAGAACTTCTGGGCCGGCCGCACCGGAGCGCCCAAGCCGCGCCGGCGTGGGCGTGACGATTCCTTTCGTTTTCCCGACCCGGCGCAGATCACGCTGTCAGGCAACCTGCACGTGACGGACAAGCGCCGCACGCGCTCGATCAAGCAGGCGGTGCTGTCGCTGCCCAAGCTCGGCGCGGTGCGTTGCGTGCTGCACCGGGCCATTCCGGCCGGCTCCAGGCTGCTGTCGGTGACCGTGTCGCGCGAGGCGGGCCGGTGGGCGGCTTCGGTGCTCACCGAGCGGGATGCGCCCGAGCCAGCGGACCGCAGCAGCGAGCCGGTGGTCGGCATCGACCTGGGTGTGACGCAGCCGGCGGTGCTCAGCACGGGCGAGGTCTATGCGCTGCCGCGCGCCAGCGCCGGCGCCGCGGCGCACCTGGCCCGGCTGCAGCAGCGTGTGGCAAACAAAGTGAAGGGGTCGAAGAATCGCCGCAAGGCAGTCTCGCGCCTGGCCGCCTTCAAGGTGGCTCAGGCACGCAAACGGCGCGACGCCATGGAGAAAGCCACCACGCACATCGCCAAGAACCACGGCGTTGCGGCGATGGAGGACCTGCGCGTGCGCAACATGACGGCCAGCGCACGCGGCACTGTCGAGGAGCCGGGCGCCAACGTCGCCGCCAAGGCGGGGCTGAACCGCTCGATCCTGGACGTGGCACCGGGCGCGCTGCGCGTGCGGCTGGGGCAAAAGCTGGCCGCCACAGGCGGCCAGCTGCTGCTGGTGCCGCCGGCGCTGACGAGTCAGCGCTGCAATGCGTGCGGGCACACCGAGGCGGGCAACCGGCCCAGCCGAGACGTGTTCGCCTGCAAGGTCTGCGGACACACCGCGGATGCCGACGCAAATGCCGCGTGCAACATCCGCGACCGTGCGCTGGGCAAATGGGGCGGCGCGGCCAAGGGCGAGGTCGCCAGCAGCACGGCGCTACTGCTCGTGCAGCAGGCCAAGCCCAAGCGCAGCTTCAAGAAGAAGCAGAATGAAAAGCAAACGACCGGAGGACTTCCGGCGCAGGCCTGTCCCAAGCGGGGAGGATTTCTCCACGCGCAAGGCAGGAAACGGGCCGCGGCGACGCGGTCAAGCGGGCCACAGCGGCCTGCGAGAAGCTCGGTCCTTTAGGGCCGCGAGTAGTCACCAGCACGTTGTCCTCCTCGGGGACAATCACCGAAGGGACGACCAGCAGGAGGCTCGCACCGGTAGCCAACCAGGTCGAGCCCTGTTGGCGCGACACCAGCCCCTCCGGGATGGCGTCCCAGCCCACTGGCGGCGGCCGCGCGATTTGGACGCGCGAGCCCCACACGTCGTCGGGCACGTCGATGCGCGTCAGAAAGCGCTTCCATGGCGTGAGCGTCCGGCGGCCCCACCTTGACGGTGCCGGAGTAGCGGCCCAGCATGCATGCGCGCCGTGAACGGTGCTTGCGCGATGGCGGCCCGTTGAGTCTGTGCGGCGAACCCGCGTGGTGGTG
>JAFECX010000192.1 GCA_018241895.1 Pseudomonadota bacterium | reverse complement strand
CCGCGCGGGCGTCGAGCGCGCCGAGCGTGCCGGGAGCCGCCGGCACCGCCGCCGCGGCACGCGAAGGCGCCGCGGACGGCCGGCGCGCGTGAGCGCGGCGGAACTCGGCGCAGACGCGACGCTGGGTCCGGCGCTGCTGGCGCGCGCCCGCAACGCCATCGCCCGCACCTGGGGCGAAGCGCCACTGCCCGAGCCGCCGCACCCCGCGCTGCACGCGCCGGGCGCCACCTTCGTGACGCTGCGCCGCAGCGGGGCGCTGCGCGGCTGCATCGGCACGCTGCGCGCCGAGCGGCCGCTGGACGAGGACGTGCGCCGGCATGCGCGCGCCGCGGCGTTCGACGATCCGCGCTTCGCACCGCTGGCGCGCGCCGAATACGACGGCCTCGAGATCGAGGTCTCGCTGCTGGGCGAGGCCGAGCCGCTGGCCGCGGGCAGCGAAGCGCAGGCGCTGGCGCTGCTGCGCCGCGGCCGCGACGGCGTGATCCTCGAGTGGCGCGGCCGGCGCGCCACCTTCTTGCCGCAGGTCTGGGAGCAACTGCCGCAGGCGGCGCGCTTCCTGGCCGAGCTCAGGCGCAAGGCGGGGTTGGCGGCCGACTTCTGGGCTCCCGACCTGCGGCTGGCGCGCTACGAGGTGCGCCAGTTCGCGCAGGCGTGCTCGATACGGGCCGCGTGATGTCGGCGGACGTTGCCGCAGCACGCCCGCGCGGCGACGCCGGCGCGCACCACCGCGCTCGCTGGTGGCATGCCCTGCCCGACGGCCGCATCCAGTGCGACCTGTGCCCGCGCGAGTGCCGGCTGCACGACGGCCAGCGCGGCCTGTGCTTCGTGCGCCAGCGCGAGGGCGATGCGGTCGTGCTCACCACCTGGGGCCGCAGCTCGGGCTTCGCGGTCGACCCGATCGAGAAGAAGCCGCTCAACCACTTCCACCCCGGCTCGACGGTGCTGTCCTTCGGCACCGCAGGCTGCAACCTGGCGTGCAGGTTCTGCCAGAACTGGGACATCTCCAAGAGCCGCGAGATGGACCGGCTGACGGACCGGGCGTCGCCCGCGCGCATCGCCGAGGCGGCGCGCGGCGCCGGCTGCACCAGCGTGGCCTTCACCTACAACGACCCGGTCGTCTTCGCCGAGTACGCGATGGACACCGCCGACGCCTGCCACGCGCTCGGCGTGCAGGCGGTGGCGGTGACCGCCGGCTACATCCACGCCGGGCCGCGGCGCGAATTCTTCGCGAAGATGGACGCCGCCAACGTCGACCTGAAGGCCTTCGACGACGCGTTCTACTTTCGCCAGACCGGCGCACACCTGGCGCCCGTGCTCGAGACGCTGGAGCACATCGTGCACGAGACGCGCTGCTGGCTCGAGATCACGACGCTGCTCGTGCCGGGACACAACGACGGCAATGCCGAACTCGAGGCGATGTCGCGCTGGATCGTCGAGCACCTGGGGCCCGAGGTGCCGCTGCACTTCACGGCCTTCCACCCGGACTACAGGATGACCGACGTCGCCGCGACGCCGCTGGCCACCGTGCGCCGCGCACGCGCGATTGCACTGGCCAACGGGCTGCATCATGTCTACACCGGCAACGTGCACGACGCGCCGGGCGGCACCACCTGCTGCACGCACTGCGAGCGCGCGCTCGTCGAGCGCGACTGGCACCGGCTGCTGCGCTACGACCTCGACGCCCTGGGCCGCTGCGGGCATTGCGGCACCACGCTGGCCGGCCGCTTCGGCGCCGCGCGCCCGCGGCTCGGCGTGCGCCACGTGCCGACGCGGCTGCGCATGGCCT
>JAFECX010000191.1 GCA_018241895.1 Pseudomonadota bacterium | reverse complement strand
CGGCGGCCCCTGCGCCAGCAGGCGGGTGCAGCGCGCCAGCAGGCGGATGCCGCGCGCGAGCGGCCGGGCGCAGCGCGCGAGCGGGCGGGCGCAGCGCATGGGCCGGCACCGGCGGGCGCGCCGCTCAGCCCGCGATCTTCTCGAGGCAGTAGCCGAGGCCGCGCACGGTGGCGATGCGCACCGGTCCATGCTCGATCTTCTTGCGCAGGCGATGGATGTAGACCTCGATCGCATTGTTGCTGACCTCGTCGCCCCACTCGCACAGGCGCTCGACGAGCTGGTCCTTGCTCACCAGGCGCCCGGCGCGCTGCAGCAGCACCTCGAGCAGCGAGATCTCGCGCGCCGACAGCTCCACCATCTGGTCGTTCAGATAGGCCACGCGCCCGGTGGCGTCGAACGTGAGCGGCCCGTGCCTGAGCAGGCTCGACGCCGTGCCCAGGCCGCGGCGCATGAGGGCACGCACGCGCGCCTCGAGCTCCTGCAGCGAGAACGGCTTGGCCATGTAGTCGTCGGCACCCAGGTCGAGCCCCTTGACGCGCTGCTCGACGCTGTCGGCGGCGGTGAGGATCAGCACCGGCACGCTCGAGCCGCGGCCGCGCAGCTTGCGCAGCACCTCGAAGCCGTGCAGCCGCGGCAGCCCGAGGTCGAGGATCAGCAGGTCGAACTCGTGCGCCGAGAGCGCCGCGTCGGCCTCGCTGCCCGAGGCCACCTGGTCGACCGCGTAGCCGCTGGCGCGCAGCGTGCGCAGCAGCCCGTCGGCCAGCACCTGGTCGTCTTCGGCGATGAGGATGCGCATGACCGGTCTCCTCTCTGTGGCCCTGCGTGCCGGGGCCGCCGCGTGGCCCTGGTGCCCGGCCGGTGGCACGGGATTCTAGGAGGGCGCGTCCCTCCGACGGGTGCCCACGACTTCGGCGCCGCCAGCCCCCGAACGGGCTGTACAGATATCCAGCTTGTAGCCCATAATGCCCGGCCAGAGGACCCACGTGCCACCGACCGTCAACCCCCCGCCAGGAGCCCCCATGGACGCCCCCGTCAAAGCCCTCAACACCGAAAAGGCCAAGGCGCTGCAAGCCGCGCTGGCGCAGATCGAGAAGCAGTTCGGCAAGGGCTCGATCATGCGTCTGGGCGAAGGCGAGAAGATCGCGGACATCCAGGTCGTCTCCACCGGCTCGCTCGGCCTGGACATCGCGCTCGGCGTGGGCGGCCTGCCGCGCGGGCGCGTGGTCGAGATCTACGGCCCCGAGAGCTCGGGCAAGACCACGCTCACGCTGCAGGTCATCGCCCAGATGCAGAAGCTGGGCGGCACCTGCGCCTTCATCGACGCCGAGCACGCGCTCGACGTGCAGTACGCGCAGAAGCTCGGCGTCGACCTGCAGGAGCTGCTCATCAGCCAGCCCGACACCGGCGAGCAGGCCCTCGAGATCGTCGACGCGCTGGTGCGTTCGGGCTCGGTCGACCTCGTGGTCATCGACTCGGTGGCCGCGCTCACGCCCAAGGCCGAGCTCGAAGGCGAGATGGGCGATTCGCTGCCCGGCCTGCAGGCGCGCCTGATGAGCCAGGCGCTGCGCAAGCTCACGGCCACGATCAAGAAGACCAACTGCATGGTCGTCTTCATCAACCAGATCCGCATGAAGATCGGCGTCATGTTCGGCAACCCCGAGACCACCACCGGCGGCAACGCGCTCAAGTTCTACTCGTCGGTGCGGCTGGACATCCGCCGCATCGGCAACATCAAGAAGGCCGACGAGATCATCGGCAGCGAGACCAAGGTCAAGGTCGTGAAGAACAAGGTCGCGCCGCCGTTCAAGACCGCCGAGTTCGACATCCTCTACGGCGAGGGCATCAGCCGCGAGGGCGAGATCGTCGACATGGGCGTCGCGCAGCGCATCGTCGACAAGAGCGGCGCCTGGTACGCCTACAACGGCGAGAAGATCGGCCAGGGCAAGGACAACGCGCGCGAGTTCCTGCGCGAAAACCCCGACCTCGCCCGCGAAATCGAAAACCGCATCCGCGAAGCGGTCGGCATCGCCCCCTTGGGCGGCGAGGCCGGCGCCACGAGCGCCAGCGAGTGACGCCATGCGGTTTCGCCAAAACCGCATCCGCGAAGCGGTCGGCATCGCCCCCTTGGGTGGCGAGGCCGGCGCCACGAGCGCCGGCGAGTGACGCCATGCGGTTTCGCCAAAACCGCATCCGCGAAGCGGTCGGCATCGCCCCCTTGGGCGGCGAGGCCGGCGCCACGAGCGCCAGCGAGTGACGCGATGCGATTCTGCAGCCACGGCGTGCAGGCGAGCGCGGGTGCAGCCACCCCCCCGCAGCGTGGGCACGCCTCATCGATGAAGGCCGCCGCCGGCCCGAATGCGTCCGGGCGCGGGCACCGGGCACGGCCGCCGTCGCGATGGCACTCGGCGCGCTCTCGCTGAAAGGCCGCGCGCTGCGCCACCTGGCACGGCGCGAGCATTCGCGCGCGGAACTCGAGCGCAAGCTCGTCGCCCGCGCCGAGGACACGCCCGAGGCGAGCGCCGCCGAGCAGGTGCGCGCGGTGCTCGACGACCTCGCGGCGCGGGGCTTGCTCAGCGACGTGCGCGCCGCCGAGTCGGTGCTCGCCGTCGCCGGCCGGCGTCTGGGCAGCCGCCGCATCGCGTGGGCGCTGCAGGCCAAGGGGCTCGCGCCCGGACTCGTCGAGGACGCCCTGGCCAAAGCACGCGCCACCGAGTTCGAGCGCGCATGGGCGCTCTGGCAGCGGCGCTACGGCGCGGCGCCGGCAGATCGGGCCGGGCAGGCGCGGCAATCGCGCTTTCTCGCCGGCCGCGGCTTCGACGGCGACGTGATCCGCCGCGTGCTGCGGCGTGCCGGCGGGCGCATGGACGGCGACTGATCCTGCTGCCGCCCGGCTGCCCTGCGCAGCGCACACGCCCCGTGCTTGCTGCGCCCGCGCCGCGCTCGCCGTGGCGCGGGCGCTTCGTGTCGCGCTCGCCGTGGCGCGGGCGCTTCGTGTCGCGCTCGCCGCACCGCGGGCGCTTCGCGTCACGCCACGCGCGCCCCGGACCCGTGGCCGTCGCCCGGCCCTGCCGGCGCCAGCGGCGCCCTGCAGTCCGCATGCTAGATTCGCGGGCGTTGCCCACAAGACCGCCATCCACCGGCCACCCGGGGCGAACGAACGAGGAATCCCGATGAAGATCCACGAATACCAGGCCAAGGAACTGCTGCGCGAGCACGGCGTGCCGGTGCCGCGCGGCTACCCGGCCTTCAGCGTGCGCGAGGCCGTCGAGGCGGCGCAGAAGCTCGGCGGCAAGGTCTGGGTCGTCAAGGCCCAGATCCACGCCGGCGGCCGCGGCAAGGGCGGCGGCGTCAAGCTCGCCAAGAGCCAGGCCGAGGTCGAGCAGCTCGCCGGCCAGATCCTCGGCATGCAGCTCGTCACGCACCAGACCGGGCCCGCGGGCCAGAAGGTGCGCCGCCTGCTGGTCGAAGAGGGCGCCGACATCAAGAAGGAGTACTACGCCGCCGCGCTCACCGACCGCGCGACGCAGAAGGTGGCGCTGATGGCCAGCTCCGAAGGCGGCATGGACATCGAGGAAGTGGCGCACAGGACGCCCGAGAAGATCATCAAGGTCTTCGTCGACCCGCTGGCCGGCCTCAGCGACGCGCAGGCCGGCGAACTGGCCGCCGGCATCGGCGTGCCCGTGGCGAGCCGCGCCGAGGCGGTGGAGGTGTTCAAGAAGCTGTACGCCTGCTACATGGCCAGCGACGCCAGCCTGGCCGAGATCAACCCGCTGATCCTCGAGGGCAACGGCCACATCAAGGCGCTGGACGCGAAGTTCAACTTCGACTCCAACGCCCTCTATCGCCACCCCGAGATCGTCGCCTACCGCGACCTCGACGAGGAGGACGCGGCCGAGATCGAGGCCAGCAAGTTCGACCTCAGCTACATCAGCCTGGACGGCAACATCGGCTGCCTCGTCAACGGCGCCGGCCTGGCGATGGCGACGATGGACACCATCAAGCTGTTCGGCGGCGAGCCGGCCAACTTCCTCGACGTGGGCGGCGGCGCCTCGGCCGAGAAGGTGACCGAGGCCTTCAAGATCATGCTGAAGAACGACAAGGTCAAGGGCATCCTCGTCAACATCTTCGGCGGCATCATGCGCTGCGACACCATCGCCGAAGGCGTGATCGCCGCGTGCAAGGCGGTGCAGCTCGCGATTCCGCTGGTCGTGCGCATGAAGGGCACGAACGAGGACATCGGCAAGAAGATGCTGGCCGAGTCGGGCCTGCCCATCATCAGCGCCGACACCATGGCCGAAGCGGCCACCAAGATCGTCGCGGCCGTCAAGTGAGCGCGGAGCATCCGACATGAGCATCCTGATCGACAAGAACACCCGCGTCCTCACGCAGGGCATCACCGGCAAGACCGGCCAGTTCCACACCCGCGGCTGCCAGGCCTACGCCAACGGCAAGGCCTGCTTCGTCGCCGGCGTCAACCCGAAGAAGGCCGGCGAGAGCTTCGAGGGCATCCCGATCCACGCCAGCGTCAGGGAGGCCAAGGCCGCCACCGGCGCCAACGTGAGCGTCGTCTACGTGCCGCCGGCGGGCGCCGCCGACGCCATCTGGGAGGCGGTCGAGGCCGACCTCGACCTCGTCGTCTGCATCACCGAGGGCATCCCGATCAAGGACATGCTCGTCGTGCGCAACAAGATGCGCGCCAAGGAGGACGGCGGCGGCAAGAAGACGCTGCTGCTGGGCCCCAACTGCCCGGGCGTCATCACGCCCGACGAGATCAAGATCGGCATCATGCCCGGCCACATCCACAAGAAGGGCCGCGTGGGTGTGGTCAGCCGCTCGGGCACGCTCACCTACGAGGCGGTGGCGCAGCTCACCGAGCTGGGCATCGGCCAGAGCAGCGCGGTGGGCATCGGCGGCGACCCGATCAACGGGCTGAAGCACATCGACATCATGCGCATGTTCAACGACGACCCCGGCACCGACGCCGTGATCATGATCGGCGAGATCGGCGGCCCCGACGAGGCCGACGCCGCGCGCTGGTGCAAGGCGAACATGAAGAAGCCCGTCGTCGGCTTCATCGCCGGCGTCACCGCGCCGCCGGGCAAGCGCATGGGGCACGCCGGCGCGCTGATCTCGGGCGGCGCCGACACCGCCGACGCCAAGCTCGCCATCATGGAAGAGTGCGGCTTCAAGGTCACGCGCAACCCGAGCGAGATGGGGCGGCTGCTGCAGAGCCTGCTCTGAGAACCCAGCGCGCCGGGGGTGCGCGAGCGCACCCGCCCCGCTCGGGCCCACCGGGCCGCTCGGCGAACCGCGCACGGCCCGAGCCCCCCCCCGCAGGCCGGCAGACCGCAGCCCCGGAGCCGCCGCGTGAGCGCTGCCGCGTGAGCGCTGCCGGACATGACCGCCGCCCGACGTAACCGCCGCCCGACATGAGCGCAGCCTAGAGTCCGGGCCATGGACTTCCTCGCCAGCACGCACTTCTGGGTCGGGGTCGGCCAGATCATCGTCATCGACCTCGTGCTCGGTGGCGACAACGCGGTGGTCATCGCGCTCGCGTGCCGCAGGCTGCCGCCCGGCCTGCGCACCCGGGGCATCGTGCTGGGCACGGCCGGTGCGATCGTGCTGCGCGTGGTCCTGATCTTCTTCGCGCTCGCGCTGCTCACCCTCCCGTACCTCAAGCTGGTGGGGGCAGCGCTGCTGGTGTGGATCGGCATCAAGCTCCTGCTGCCCGAGGACGAGCACGCCGGCAGCGGCATCCGCTCGAGCGACCGCCTGTGGGGCGCCGTGAAGACGGTCGTCATCGCCGACCTCGTGATGAGCATCGACAACGTGATCGCCATCGCCGCAGCGGCCGAAGGTGCCGGCGAAGAACACAAGATGCTGCTGGTGGTCTTCGGGCTCGTGGTCTCGATCCCGATCATCGTCTGGGGCAGCCAGCTCGTGATCCGGCTCATGGGGCGCTTTCCCGCCATCGTCACCGCCGGCGGCATGCTGCTGGGGTGGATCGCCGGCGTGATGGCGGTCACCGACCCGGCCGTGCTGCCGTACCTGCCGACCACGCCGCCGGCCCGGCCGCAGGGCCTGCCCGAGCCGATCGACAGCGTGCGCTACGGCGCCGGCCTCGCGGCCGCCCTGCTGGTGCTGGCGCTGGCGCGGCTGTTCAAGCGCCGCGCCGCTGCTGATGTGTGCGGCTGATGTGTGCGGCTGATGTGTGCGGCCGATGCGCGCGGCCGATGCACGCGGCCGATGCACGCGGCTGATGCGCCCCGCTGAGCAGGACGGGCAACACCCAATGCGCAGGCCCCTCGCACCCGGGCAGCCCATCGCCGGCTGGCGGCTCGAGCGGCGCCTGGGCGAAGGCAGCCACGGGCAGGTCTTCCTCGCCCGGCCCGCGAGCGCGCGCGTCGACGAGGCCGCGGTGGCGCTCAAGCTGGTGGTGCTGGATGCGGGCGACGCCGATGCGCGCACGCGATTCCTGCGCCAGGCCGAATCCGTGCAGCGCCTCGTGCACCCCGACATCGTGCGCCTGCTCGGCGCCGGCGTCGAAGGCGATCTGGGCTGGCTTGCGATGCAGCTCGCGCCCGGCGTCGAGCTCACGCGCTACACGGGGCCGGCGCGCCTGCTGCCCGAAGCGCTCGTGCTGCGCGTGGGCGAGCGCATCGCGCGCGCGCTCGCGCACGCGCACGCGCTGGGCTTCGTGCACCGCGACCTCAAGCCGGCCAACGTGCGGGTGCACTGGGCGAGCGACAGCGTCATGCTCGTCGACCTGGGCCTGGCGCGCGGCGCCGATGCCGAGGCCACCGCCACCGGCGTCGTGCCCGGCACGCCCGCCTACATGGCGCCCGAGCAGCTCGCCGGCGCGCTGCCCGATGCGCGCACCGATCTGTACGCGCTCGGCGTCACGCTGTACCAGCTCCTCAGCGGCCGCCTGCCGCACGAGGCCGCGACGATGGGCGAGTGGCTGCGCCGCGCCGCGCAGGAGCCGGCGCCGCGCCTGGCCGAACTGCGCCCCGATCTGCCGGCGACCCTCGACGCGCTGCTGGCGCGGCTGCTCGAGCGCGAGCGCGCGCGCCGCGCCGCCGACGCAGCCGCGGTGGCCGATGCGCTGCACGCGATCGCCGCCGCCATGGGCGCGGGCGCACCGTGACGCCTTG
>JAFECX010000190.1 GCA_018241895.1 Pseudomonadota bacterium | reverse complement strand
GATGGCGGCGCAGATGGCGGCGCAGATGGCGGTGCAGATGGCGGCGCAGATGGCGGCGCAGATGGCGGCGCAGATGGCGGCGCAGGCGCCGACACGCCCGCCTGCGCCGGCGCCGCCACCGTCTGCGCCAGCGGATGCGTGACGAACGGATCGATCGTGGGCTCACCCAGGCCGAGCTGGAGTCGCAGCTCTTCGATGCTCTGCGTGCGCTGCTCGGGCCGCACTGCGAGCGCGCGGTCGATCGCGCTCAGGAACGCGTCGCTGTACTGCCCCGCCATCGCCTGCGCCAGCGGCACGTAGGTGTCGTCGAGCATGCGGCTCACCGACGGCGGCAGTGTCTTGCCCACGATGGCGTAGTACACGACCGCCGCCAGCGCGTAGACATCGGTCCAGGCGCCCTGCTTCATGCCCGGGGCCTCGGCGTACTGCTCGATCGGGGCGTAGCCGGGCTTGAGGATCACGGTCAGCGCCTGCGTCAGGTCGCCGATGACGCGCCGCGCCGCGCCGAAGTCCAGCAGCAGCCAGCGGCCGTTCGTCAGCTGCATCACGTTGTCCGGCGCGATGTCGCGGTGGTAGCACTGCTGGGCGTGGATCACCAGCAGCGCCTCGGTGAGCGGCGCCAGCACCGAGCGCAGCCAGGCCTCGTCGGGCGGCGGCAGCCCCGCGCGACGGTGCTCGCGCAGCATCTGCTGCAGCGTGCGCCCCTCGAGGAACTGCATCGCCATGTACGCCGTGCCGTTGCCCTCCCAGAAGCGGTACACCTTGACCAGCGCCGGGTGGTCGAAGCTCGCGAGCAGGCGCGCCTCGTTGACGAAGCTCTTGCGCCCGGCCTCGAAGGCCTCGCGGTAGCGCGCGCTCCTGACCTGCACCTGGCTGTTCGCGTAGCGCGCTGCGAGCGCCGAGGGCATGTACTCCTTGAGCGCGACGCGCCGGCCCAGCGAATGGTCGGTCGCCTCGTAGACGATGCCGAACCCGCCCTGGCCCACGAGCGCGGTGAGCTCGAACTCGCCGAGCCGCGTGCCCACCGGCAGTTCGTCGCCCGCGTCGGCGCCGGACGATGCGTCCACGGCAACCGCAGCAAGCTCGGCAATCGCCGCGGCGCCGGCGCCTTCGGCCGGCAGCGTCGGCGCCATGCGAGCCGGATCGGGCGCCGGATCGGACGCCGGATCGGACGCCGGATCGGGCCGCAGATCGGGCGCCGGCAGCGCCGCGCCGACGCCGGGCCGAAGCGAACCGGCGGCTCCGGCGTGGACCACCGTGCGGTCGTTGTCGTCGTCGGCGGTCATGGCTTGTGGCAGCGCTCGGCGCCATTGTTGCCCAGTGTAGGCTGCGCGTTCGCCGCGGCCGGGCACGACCGCGCGCGGTGGCGCGCACCCCGCCCGCTCAGAACCTGTGAATGCATCGGTCGCGCCCGAGCGGCGCGACAGGGCGGCCCCGAACAAGGCGCAAAGCGCAGCCCTGTCGCGCCATAGGGCGAGCATTTGCAGCGCCGTGCGGGGGCGTCAGGACGCGTCGAGCGGGCGTGAGTGGTTCGTTCACAGACTCTCAGGCCGGACGGACGCGGACGCGCCGGCGCACGCCGCCCGTTCAGGTCAGCCGGGCGACCTGGCCGTCGCGCAGCACGCGGCGATCGGCTTCGACGAAGCGCTGCACGAACTCGCGCGTGGCGGCAGTCACGCCCGGCGCCAGCGCGAGTGCGCTCAGCGCCTCGCTGCTGCGCCACTCGAGATGGCGCCTCGCATAGCCCTGGTTGTAGGCATCGAGCAGGCGCTGGAAGACCGACATCTCGTGCACGACCCACACCGTGCAGGCGCCGCACCAGGCGACGCCGGCGATCGGATCGAGCCAGCGCAACACGATCAGCGTGAACGCCACCAGCACCACGAGCGGCGCGGCGCCCGCGGCCAGCGTCGCGCGGCGCGCGGCTGGCGGTTCGTAGTCCGGCAGGAACGGATTCATGAGGGCGAGATCGGATGCGGCGTCGCCAGCCTACAGCGTTGCGCCCGGCGCCAGGCCTGGAAATCCGCGCCTGCGGTGACGCAGTTCGAGGCCTTCGGCGCGCGTGCCCAAGCACCTCTCAAGCACCGGCGGCCCGAGGCCGATACCCAGCGGTGGCCCGACCCCGCGCGCCCGGTGCAGCCAGTGAACCCGGCACGTCCGGCACACCCGGCGCGTGCGGCGCGCGCACGCCTCCCATGCCCGCCCCTGCCCGCTCCCTGCTTGCCACGCTGCGCCGCTGGCTGTACGCGCATCCGCTGCAGTCGCTGCACGCGCGCCACAAGTTCGCGCTGCTCGCGGTGCTCGGCGTGGCGATGGTCGTCACGCCGCTGGTGGACGTCGTGCGCCGGCAAGCGGCCGATCTGCAGACGCTGCTCGGTGCGCGCGCCGGGCTCGAGCCGATGGCGCGCGCGCTCGACGTGCAGCGCGCGCTGATCGTGCACCGCGCAGCGGCTGCGCTCGTTCTCGGCGGCCACGTCGACGCCGAGCCGCAGCGCCGCGCGCGCGAGACCGAGGTCGACAGCCGCCTGGCCGCGCTCACCGACACCCTCGCACGCGGGCGCTACGCGCTGGCGCTCGAAGAGGATGCCGCGCTGCGCGCAGACTGGACGGCGCTGGTCGAGCGCATCGTCGCGCGCCGCACCGATGCCCGGGGCAGCGACGCGTCCCACCGTCTGCTCATCGAGCAGGTGCTGCAGGTGATGGACCTGGTGGGCGACGCCGCCAGCGCGGCGCCGGCGGGCATGGCCGCCTCGGTGCTGCGCGAGCCGCGGCGCGCGGTGCTCTTCGCGCTGGCGCTGGCCGAGCTCGAGAGCGCACGAGCGGACGCGACACCCGCCGAACTCGTCGCGGCACGCGCGCGGCTGCAGTGGGCGGCGCGCGGGCCCGTGGCCGCCGGCACGGCGCGCGCCATGCCCGGCCACGCCGCGGCGCTGACGCGCACGCACGACGCCGTGCGCAAGGCACTCGCAAGCTACCTCGCGGCGCTCGATGCCGGTGAGGCGGCGCCGCTCGAGCGCGCGGCCGCACGGCTGAACGACGCTGCCGGCGACTGGCCCCAGCGTGCACTGGCTGCCCTCGACGCCACGCTGGCCGACGCGCAGGCCTCGATCACCAGGCAGCGCGCGATGCTGCTCGGCCTGCTCGCCGCGCTGGCGCTCGTGCAGGGCGTGCTCGTTGCCTCGTTGTGGCGGCACCTGGCCGCAGCCGACACGCGTGCCCTGCGCGATGCGCTGGCGCGCTCGCGCGCGCAGCGCAACGGCAGCGAGAGCCGGCTGCCGGCCGAGCAACTGCTGCACCGGCTGCGCGATGCGCAGCGCGAGCCGCGCGAGGAAGCGCCGCCCAGCCAGCTCTGATGCCCCCGCGGGCCGGGCTGCGCCCTGCGCGCCCCCGGTGCGGGATCAAGCAATGCGGCACAGTCGCGCGTGCTCGAAGGCCGCACGCCCGCACGCGCGACAAACGGCGCAGCGCTCCAGCGCAGCGGCGCGCGACGGCGGCGGGTGGTCGAGCGCGCGCCCGAGCCGCATTCGATCGCGGCGCATCGGCGAGCGGTGCTGGGCACGGCCAGCTCGCGTTGCGCGATCCGTTCGGCGGCACATTCGACCGCGGCACATCAGAGCGCGGATGCCCTGCAAAGGCCCGTGCGCCCGCGAGGCCGGGCACAGCCCTTGCGGCGCCCGAATCGGAGCATCATTGCGCCATCTTCGGCGGCCATCCGGTCGCGCCATCCACACCCGGAGAGCAGGATGTCCTACTCGGCCTATCACAAGAAGTCGCTCCTCGAACGCGAGCTGCACCCCGAGACGCAGATGATGTCGTACGGCTACGACCCGTTCCTCTCCGAGGGGTCGGTCAAGCCGCCCGTGTTCCTGACCTCGACGTTCGCCTTTCGCAGCGCCGAGGATGGCGCCGAGTTCTTCGACGTCGTCGCCGGCCGCAAGCCGCAGCCGCAGGACGCGGGCGCGGGGCTGGTCTACAGCCGCTTCAACCATCCCAACCTCGAGATCGTCGAGGACCGGCTCGCGCTGCTCGACGGCGCCGAGGCGGCCGCCGTCACGTCGAGCGGCATGGCCGCGATCTCGATGCTCTTCCTCACGCTGCTGCGCCCGGGCGAGCAGATCGTCTATTCGACGCCGCTGTACGGCGGCACCGAGACGCTGATCCGCAAGATCCTGCCCGAGTGGGGCATCGGCAGCGAGCCGTTCGCCGACGGCCTCGCCGCGGCGCAGATGGAGGCCGCACTCGAAGCGGCGGCGGCGCGCGGCAAGGTTTCGCTGCTGTACCTCGAGACGCCGGCCAACCCGACCAATTCGCTCGTCGACCTGCAGGCGGTCGGGCAGGCGCTGGCCGGCTTCGAGCGCCGCCACGGCTACCGGCCCGTCTCGGCGTGCGACAACACGATGCTCGGGCCGATCTTCCAGCACCCGGTGCGCGAGGGCATCGACCTCGCCGTCTACTCGCTCACCAAGTACGTCGGCGGGCACAGCGACCTCGTCGCCGGCGGCGTGAGCGGCTCGGCCGAACTCGTGCGCCGGCTCAAGGCCACGCGCGGCGCCTTCGGCTCGCAGCTCGACCCGCACTCGTCGTGGATGATCGCGCGCTCGATGGAGACGCTGGTGCTGCGCATGCGCCGCGCCGCCGCCACGGCGAGCCGCGTCGCGCACTGGCTGGCCGAGAACAAGGTGCGCAGGGTGCAGGTGCTGCACCCGCAGCTCGAGGGTGGCCCGGCGTACCAGGCCGTGTACCGCCGCCAGTGCAGCGGCGCGGGCTCGACCTTCTCGATCGTGCTCGATGGCGGGCGCGAGGCAGCGTTTCGCTTCATCAACGCGCTGGCGCTGTTCAGGTCCGCCGTCAGCCTGGGCGGCACGGAGTCGCTGGTGTGCCATCCGGCGTCGACCACGCACTCGGTCGTGGCACCCGAGGTGCGCGCGCAGTTCGGCATCTCGGACGGCCTGGTGCGCCTGTCGATCGGCCTCGAGCACGAGGAAGACCTGATCGCCGACCTCGAGAACGCCTTGCGCGCGTGCTGAAGGCGTCGGCGCCTTCGGCGCGCTGGGCGGCCGCGGCGGAGCGGCGCTGGGAGCGTGCGCCGCGGCGCGCGCGGCGCTACGCGTCGCCGCCTCAGCGCACGACGACCGTGCGCGACTGCTCGCGCAGATGAAGCGGCAGCGTGCAGAAGGACGCGATCGCCTTGCCGGTCGACCCCGAGCCGCTCCAGCCCCCGAAGGGCCGGCAGCCAGGCCAGGCGCCGGTGGCGGCGCCCTGGGCGCGGTCGGCGTAGGCGGCGCCGGCGCCGGCGCCAATGTGCTCGTAGAACCACGCCACCTCGCCGGCGCTGCCGTAGAAGCCCGCCGTGAGGCCGGCATCGCTGCCGTTGGCCAGCCGCATCGCCTCCTCGCGCGAGCCCACGCGCTGCGGCATCGGGACGGGCGTGAACATCTCGTGCCGCCACGGCGCGTCCCAGGACAGGGTGGAAGGGGAGGACGCGACCCTGCCCAGGATCCGTAAAATCGCGGGGCTTTCGCGCGTTCGGCATGCCCAGAGAACCCCTGACGACCGGCTTCTTCGGCAAGATTCCGGCGGCCGACGATTTCGTGAGCTGGAACCTCCCGACGATCTTCATCGAACGGTGGGGCCGTTGGATGGCGATGGAGTTCCAAGCGCGGCCCGATGAGGGCGATTTCGATTCACGCGCCTGGCGCTTCAGTGTGCGCACGGGAATATTCTGTGAGCAGGCAGCGAGCGGAGTCTGGCGCATGAGCCGCGACCGCAGCGGCCGGCGGTTTCCGTTCGTCGTCGCGGGCCTCGGAACGCCACCCGACCCTTCGGACCCCTGGTTCGAGGAAATCGCCGGAGTCGTCGAAGGGACAGTCGCTCGCTTCGAGACGCCGCACTGGGCGGCGCGACAGATCGCCCGGCTGCAGGCGGCGAGCGTTTGCGAGACCGGCCGAATCAGCTTCTGGCTCGACGACTGGGAGGTGATGGAGGTCGCCTTCGCGGACATTCACGATCTAGTGGCGAACGCACTGCCGACGATGCGCGCCGAGCGTCCCGTCGCGAGCTAGACATGTCCAACAGCGTCTACGCCAACGCCATGGGCCTGTTCCACAAGGGAAGTGGCGGGCAGGGAATCGCGCCCGGCGACGTCTGCCTCAGTCCACCGCCGCCGCCGGCGGGCCCCGTGCCGGTCCCCTACGTCAACATGCTCTCGGCGAGTGACCTCACGAAAGGCAGCAAGAGCGTCAAGGTGCAGGGCAACCCCACCGCACTGGAAGACACCTCTGAGATCGCGAGCAGCACCGGCGACGAGGCTGGCACCCAGGGCGGCAACGTCGTCACCCACAAGACCAAGGGCAAGGGCACGTTCCAGCTCTGGTCGTTCGACGTGAAGTTCGAAGGCAAGGGCGTCTGCCGCAATGGCGATACGCTCGGGCAAGCTGGCGCGTCAACCCCCTCCGGCATAATCGATCCGAGCGCCATCGTCGATATCGCCGTGATCGTGGGCGACGATTTCGGCAAGCCGTGCCCCGAGGAGAAGAAGAACGCTCCGCAGACGGCCACCAACGAGAAGCAGCGGGAAAGCGTCCGCGGAGGACCGTGCTGGTCCTGCGGAGCGAAGATCAACAAGGGGACTTACAAGTCAGGCGGGAAGTTCGACAAAGGTGATCGGTTCGTTGCGGATCACCAGCCGCCGCAGTCGGCGGTCTGGGCGATGGGCGGATGCCACAACGAGGAAAAGTTCAACGCGTGGAAGAAGTCCAACGCGGCCGTGAAGCCGCACTGCACGACGTGCTCGAATAACCAGGGCCAGGTCATGCGCGACAACCAGGGAAAGAGCGTCCTCGAATATCTCGCAATGGCGTGGCCGGGATGACGGGACATGTCGATGCAGGCGCTCTATAACGAGATCCTCGATCGCTACGCGACCGAACTCGCGGCCGCACGCGCGGTTGCGCTCACGTGGTGGGCGGAGCTCGTCATCCGCGAAATCGGGGCCGGGCACGACGGGGCCCAGGCGCAACATCGCTGCCGGATGCGCTGGCCCATGGGGCCAACCTCGCACCCACGTGTCATCGCGGTCTATCGACGGCACTTCTTCGCGATCGGCTCGATCAACGAAGATTTTTTGGAGCAGGAAGATCCCGACCGCGGATTGAACGATCCGAGCCTCTGGCTGGAGCAGGCCGACTCGGACGAAGAGGAGGGACTCGTCTCCCAGCCGGCGGTCCTGCTCTTCGAGGGGTTGGGCGCCCGCGACCCGGAGTTGCAGGACTTCATGCGCTATTTCGTCTTCGTCCCGATCGGGCTCGATCGCGACGGCGTCTGGCGTTGACGGTTGGCCAAGTGGACCGTCCGCTGATCTTCCATGACGTGGCGCTGGGCGCCAGCAGGCTGATGGCGCAACCTCGCGACCTGCCTCTCGGAGACGTCGCGGAGATGCCGCTAGAGCAGGCGCCGCCGGGGTATCGCGATCTCTTCGACCGCTATGTGACGGACCTCGAGGCCGCGGCCACCGTCGCGATCGACTGGTGGAACGGCATGGTGCGGCGCTCGATGGCCGCGCCGCTCGAGGAGAGCGCGGCCATTCGCGCCAACTACGAAGCGCGCCCTGCTGCAGTGGCCTCCCGGCCGGAGGTCGTCTTCGTCGTGCGCGACTACTGGCTCGAGACCATCGCGCTGAACGAGTCCGGCAGTACGAGGCCCGGCGTTGCGCCTCAGTGCCTCCTCCTCGCGTGGCTTGCCGAAGCCGGCCACGATCTCCTGCACAGCATCCTCACGTCGATGCCGTACTGGCCGCTCGGCATCGATGCGGAAGGCAGGTGGTGCTGATGGTTTTCGCGGTACCCCTGCACAACCGGACGCCATTCCGTCTCGCCACGCATGTGCAGGTGGATGCCGAAGGCCAGGAGCGGCTGGTCATCATGCTGTCCGCAAGCTTCACCTCGGGCGACGACGGTCAGTTCGCTCCGGCCGACGAACAGGTTCCGGTGATGCTGCGCGATGTGCCGTTCGGCGATCCCGCTCTGTCGTCGACCCGCTACGAGGCCGACATCGCGCCGGAGAAGCCCGCCTGCGAAGTCATCGTGAATGGCAGCGCTCATGCCCCGGAAGGCAAACCGACCCAACGCATGCAGGTCGGACTGAGCATCGGCTCCGTCCGCAAGGTGCTCGCAGTCATCGGCGACCGAGTCCGCGAGGGTGCAGGTTTGAGTGCGCCTCAACCGTTCACTGTGATGCCCATTCGCTACGAACGGGCGTATGGCGGAACGCTGCCCGACGGCCAACTCGACCTGCGCAACCCGGTCGGCGTGGGCTATCGCGGCGCGGCCTCCGCAGACCCCACCGTCCGAACGCATGCACCGAACATCAGCTATCCGAGCGATGCGAACGACAAGCCCTCCTGCGAACTGCGGCCGGCCGGCTTCGGCGCAATCGGTCGCGGATGGGAACCCCGCCTGCGCCTCACCGGAACCTATGACCAGGCGTGGCAGGACGCGCAGTGGCCGTTGCCGCCGAAGGATTTCGACCCTCGCGCGCATCTTGCGACGGCAGAGGACCAGCAATTGCCGCGTCTCGACGGCGGCGAGGACGCGACCGTCATCGGCATGACGCCATCGGGCCGATGGGATTTCCGGATCCCGCGGGTGACGGCTCCGCTGCTTCTGATCTTCGATGACCGGATCGAGGCGAGGCGATTCACTGCGGACACGGTCGTCATAGAGCCCGACCTCCTGCGGGTTACGCTGAAAGCCAGACTCCGCTTCACGACGCGTCGCAATGCGCCAATGCTCCGCGATGCGGTCTTCGGCCACGTCACACCGGCCTTCGTCAGCGCGCGACGCAAGCGCAAGACCTATCTCGACCTGCGGGGCGGAGACGGCACGCTCGCGGGGAAATCAGCTTGGCAGTACTGAGCGCTCCACTCTTCGTCTGCGGTGCCGGCGCTGTGACGCCCGGCGGCCTTTCCGCGCCACAGACGCTGGCGGCTATCCGCGCTTCGATCTCGAGCTTCGGCCCGTTTGCACTTTCGGAACCTGCGGGTGCAGTGCAAGTCGCCGCGATGGTGCCCGCGCACTGGAAGCTGAAGCGGTCGGACGGCGAGTGGTTGCAGAACATGGCCGCGCGCGCCATCGGAGAAGCGATGGAGGTGTCATCGGTGCCCGCCGAGGCGACTGCTCTCCTCGTAGTGCCTCCCGAGAGCTTCCGCAGGCACCCCGCCTATCGGATGGTGCCGCCGCACGATATCCTTGCCGCGCTCATCCGGGCGAGCGGGTTCGCATTTCATTGCGCGTCGCGCGCCATCGATGGCGGTGCTGCAGCGGCGATCGGATTGCTTGGCCACGCAGACGAGTTGCTGCGCGACGCCACGGTCACGCAAGTGCTGCTCGGAGGGGTCGACAGCCTGGTCAATCAGGTCGATATGGCCCGCCTTGCCCGTGTGGGTCGTTTGAAATCCGACGACAACGCGCAGGGTGTCCTTCCCGGTGAGGGAGCGGTGTTCGTGCGGCTCACTCGGCATGCTGATGTAGAAGGGCAGACGGCCGCAGCCATTCGCAGCTACGGCACGGCACAGGAAGAGGACAGTGTGCTGACCGAGAACTACAGTCAGGGCCGCGCGCAACTCGCCGCCTTCCGCGACGCCGTGAACGACGAGCAGGGCCTGCGCGAGGCCGACATCTCCTTCATCGCCAGCAACGCGAACGGCGAACGCTATCTGGCCTGGGAACAGTTGATCGCGCGTCCACGCTTTTTCCGGACGCGGCGGAAGATCTTTCCCACCGCTTATCCGTCGATGACGGTCGGCGACATGGGATCAGCCGGCGGTCCAATGACGTTGCTGCTTGCGGCCGACAGCCTGTGTTCCGGCTATGCGCCCGGACCGGTCGCGATGTGCGAGATCTCCTCGGAGGGCGGCTTGCGGGCGGCGGCCATCGTCTCCGAGATCAGCCGGCACTGAGCTACATCCACGCGGGGAAGCATCGCGTCGCCCGCCAGTTGTGGAGCGGCTGGCCAGGCTGGATCATTGCCGAGCGAAGCGAGCCGAGTCGGAGCGTGCGCATCGACTGGAACGCGGTCATGCCCTCCCCGCGCGTGCGATCCCACCATTGCGCGACGCGGTCGGCGACCGGGAGCTCGCCTTCCTCCAACGGTCGGCCCATATCGTCGGGGAAAAGGGTGGGATCGATCGAGAAGAGGTCTGTGTCGTTGAAGTCAACCGCGAAGAGATCGCGCAACGCGACGCCGGCCGGCCGCACGAGAGCGGCGTCGCGCATCGCACGTATCAGCCAGGGCATGATCACCGGATCGCCGACGACGCCGATGGCCGCAGTAGCTGCAGCGCGAAGCGTCGGTTGTTCGAGAAGTCCCTGCAGCCAGCGCCTACCCGTCACTCCCGGGGTCGCAAGGAGCCGCAACTCGACGGCGCGCGCGCCGAATGCTTCGTGGCCGACGAGCCGGTCGAGCACCGGCACGGCCTGCGCGTCCTCGCCGAGGAGGCACAGCGCACAGGCAGCCTCGAAGACCTCACCAACGTCGTTCGCCTGCATGTGATGCACGAGTCGCGCGGCCAGATCCCGGCTGCCGAGTTCACCCGCCAGCCGGCAGGCGCGTCTGCGGACGGTAACGTCGCCATCCTCGATCAGTCGCGATTCGTAGGCCGCAGCATTCACACGATGATGCGACAGGGCGCAGAGGCCCAGCGTGCGTTCGAAAGGGTCGGCGGAATTCAGCCAGCGCGCGACACACCCGCGTAGCCGCTGCCGCGCCGTTCTCGCCGCCGCCCCCGAGAGCGCTTTCAGGCCTGCAGCACCGAGGGTCTTGGCCGATTGCACCGCGATCGCAAGGCGCTCGTCGTCGCCCGCGCGCAACGCCAGCGTCCCGAGTACGAACGCTTCACCCGCTTCGGGGAAGAGGGCGAAGCGTTGCACGGCCGTCTCCCAGCCGGCAGACCCGGCGGCCTCGAGCCCGTCCAGATTGGCGTCGAGCCTGCGGTCGATGCGGCCTATGTCGTCCGCGCCGAGAAGTTGGCCGTCGATCTCGCGGCCGCGCCGCAGCCAGAGGAATGCCGCCTCCTCGGCGTGGCGGACGACGATGTCGGGGATGACCGCGACGCGCCGGAGGACCATGAATGCACTAGTTCAGATGGACTGCGGCCCCTCGGATCCAGTTCGTGCCCGTGGCCTGACTTGTGAGCTGGCTGCCGCGGATAGTGATATGACCGTTCTTCTCGAGCACGATGGACGCTTTACCGCAGCGAAGCTCGATGCGCTCTCTGCACGCAATCGTCATCGCATTCCCGTCGCCGATGACCTCCAGCGCGGGGGCCTGTCGGGCCGGATGGACGATACGCCCGACGACGAGCGGACGGCGCGGATCACCAGCCTCGAACAGGACCGCAACCTCCGCACCGATCATCGCGGGATCGAGGGCTGCGAGCGTCCGGGCGCGCAACGCCAACTCCGCGGGATTCCCGGGAAACACGACGAGCGGCGTCTCGCCGTCGAACCCGAGGAAGCGACCGATCACGACGCCCTCGACGTGCTGGGTCGGCTCTTCGATCGCCGCTCCCGCCGAATCCGGCTCAATCCTTCTGTCCACAATCGTGGCGCCGTCCGATGCGAAGGTGTGCTCGATATCGACCCGGTCGTTCATGGCTCCCCTCAACTCTGGGCGGTCTTGCTGCCTTCGAGCGAATGCTAGTTTCAAACGCCCTCGGAGTCGACATGTGCCGCGTCTGCTGCGCGCTGAGATCTTTGGATCGGCGGCCGACAATTGGCTCGGGCGCTTGGCCAAGATGGTTGACGCTGGGCACCTCGCCACACCGTTGGCATGCACCTGCAGGAAGCGATTGCGCGACGCCAGGGTTGTAGAAGACGAGAGGACACTGCCGCTGGGGCGCGCCATCAACCGGATGCCGCAGCACCACGCCACCGCCACGATCGCGCGTGTGGTGGACGCGGTCAACAAGGTGCAGGAGATGCACACAGGCCCCAGCGAACCGAAGATCTCCCCGATGACCAGGGCACGTACGGGGCCCTGAAGTTCGCGGCCCCGGCTGTCACCGGGGGCGACGCGGCCCCGGCTGCATCAGAGTCGGCGAGCTGCCGACGTGGGCGCGTGACTCGGGGTGAGGCGAGTCACCGGGCAAAGAAAAACGGGTCAGGTGCCGAAGCATCCAACCCGTCCATCTGGAACAAGAATCTGGCGCGGCTGGCAGGATTCGAACCCACGACCCCTTGGTTCGTAGCCAAGTACTCTATCCAACTGAGCTACAGCCGCGCGGCAAAAAAGCAGTGCATTCTAGCAGGCCCGGCGCGCCGCTTGCCGGGCCGGTTCAGTCGATGCGCGCCGCCTCGCGATCGCAGCCGGCGGCGCGCGCGTCGTCGCCTTCGCGGCGTGCCAGCGCGGCCAGCTCGCGCCAGGCGGCACGGCGGGTACGTGCGGGCAGCACGGTGGCGAGCGCCGCGGCTTCGAGCAGCGGGCGCGCCTTGCCCCACAGGCCGCACTCGACGAAGGCGCCGCCCGCGGCCACCTGCACCGCACTGTCCAGGCCGTGCGTCTGCAGCACGCGTTCGATGCGCGGCAGCCAGTCGCGGGCCAGGCCGCGGCGCGCGTCGAACAGCGCCAGCGCGACCAGATCGCGCTCGTCGCGATCGAGTTCGGCGAGCCGGTTCCACCACGGCTGCAGCCACTCGCGCGCCTGCCCCGCGGCGCCGAGCGCGACGGCGCGCGCCGCGGCGCGCGCGAGCACCGGCACGTCCTCGCGATCGGCCGGGTCGAGCTGCTGCCAAACGGTCTTCAGTTGCTGCAGATCGTGCGCGTCGTCGAGCACCTCTGCAGCGAGCGAGCGCAGCAGGCTGCGTGCCACCAGCGGCGAGAACGCCTGGTGGTTGGCCAGCAGCCGTGCGGTACGCAGTGCCTCGAGCGGCTGACGCGCCAGCCGCGCGGCCTGCAGCTTCAGGCGCAGCGCCTGCGTGCGCCGCGCCACGCCCGGCGGCAGCATCGCCAGCAGCTCGAGCGCGCGGCCGGCGTCGTGGTCGTCGAGCGCCCATTCCGCGGCGAGCAGCCGCACGGCGTCGTCCATGCCACGGTCGATGCCCGCCTCGCGATGCGCCGCGTCCAGCACCCGCTGCACCTGCTCGTCGCGCCCCGGGCCGTCCTGCAGCCGGTGCTGGCTCGCCGCAGCCAGCAGATGCGCCAGTGCGCCGAAGCGTCCGTCCGCGCCGAGTGCCGGCGCGTCGTCCTGCAGCGCCAATGCCTTCGCGGCGGCCTTGCGCGCGCGGCCGTAGCGCGCGCCGTGGAACTCGACCATCGCGTCGCGCAGTGCCGCCTGGGCCGCGCGTTCGCGGCGCAGCGCCCGCCATTCGCCGGCGCGCCGCGGCAGGCTGACGAGGCGCGAAATGGCGTGCGCGGCGGCCACCCCGATCACGCACAGGCCCAGCACGAGCAGGATGAACAGGTTCAGCGACAGGTCGGTGCGCCAGCCGCGCCAGTAGATCGACACCAGGCCGTCGTTGCTGCCCAGCGTGGTGGCGGCGACCACCGCCACGGTGAACAGCAGGACGATCCAGATGACGCCGCGCATCGCTACCGGGCCCGGGCGCTCGTGTGCGCGTTGCCCTCAGCGCCCGGCCGCTGCCGCGGCGATCGCCGCCAGCGTGGCGTCGGGGCGCGGCACGACGACGCTGCGCGCCTGCGCCGTCACCTGGCGCAGCGTCTCGAGCGCCAGCGCGGTGGGCCGCGCGCTGCGGTCGAAGTAGCGCTCGATGGCCGCCTGTGCGTCGCGCAGGTCCGCCTGCGCGGTGTCGAACTGGCGCGACAGCAGCGCCAGCCGCGCGTTGAGCAGCCGCAGCTTCAGGTTCTCGCGCAGGAAGAACGCCTGCTCGGGCGCCGCCAGCATGGCCTCGGGGTGATCGATGCGCGTCACGCGCACGAGGCCCTTGACTTCGTCCCAGATGCGCCCCAGGAGCAGCGCGCCGTCCTCGCCCAGGCGCGTCGTCCACGCGCTGCGGCCGGCGGCCGATGCGCCGGCGGCGGATGCGCCAGCCGCCGCGCGCGCAACGGCGGCGCCGGGCGCCACCGCTGTGGGCGCGGCATGG
>JAFECX010000018.1 GCA_018241895.1 Pseudomonadota bacterium | reverse complement strand
GAGGGCCGCATCTGGGTCCTGCGCGGCAGCCAGGCGGTCGAGCTGCGCGTCCTCAAGGGGCTCTCGGACGGCCGGCGCACCGAGGTCTCGGGCGAGGGCGTCGTCGAAGGCCTGGCGGTGATCACCGACCAGACGGCGACGGCGAAATGAACACCGTCGCCGCAGCCGAGCCGCCCCTCGTCGCGCTGGCCGGCGTGACCAAGACCTACGGCAGCGGCAGCGCCACCTTCCACGCGCTGCGCGGCGTGGACCTCGAGATCGCGCGCGGCGAGTTCACCGCGATCATGGGGCCCAGCGGCTGCGGCAAGAGCACGGCGATGAACATCATCGGCTGCCTCGACCAGGCCACCCGCGGCAGCTACCGCTTTCGCGGCGTCGAGATCACCGGGCTCACGCGCGACCAGCGCGCGCGGCTGCGGCGGCGCTACATCGGCTTCGTGTTCCAGGGCTTCAATCTGCTGGCGCGCACGAGTGCGCAGGAAAACGTCGAGCTGCCGCTCGTGTACCGCGGCCACGGCGCACGCGAGCGCCACGCGGCCGCGCGCAGCGCGCTGGCGCAGGTGGGGCTGGCCGGCTGGGAGCACCACACGCCGGCGGAGCTCTCGGGCGGCCAGTTGCAGCGCGTGGCGATCGCACGCGCCATCGTCACCTCGCCCATGCTGCTGCTGGCCGACGAGCCCACCGGCAACCTGGACAGCCAGCGCTCGGTCGAGATCATGGACCTGCTCGTCGCGCTCAACCGCGAGCGCGGCATCACCATCGTGATGGTCACGCACGAACACGACATGGCCGCCTACGCCGCTCGCGTGCTGCGCTTTCGCGACGGCGTCGTGGTCGGCGACGAGCGCCAGCCCGGCACGCCGCGTGCGGCCGCGGCCCCCGCCGGCGCGGCCGAAGACGACGCTTTCGCCGCACGGGCCGGCGCATGATCGGCAACGCCCTGCTGCTGGCTTTGCGCGCGATCCGGCGCAACCTGCTGCGCTCGGCGCTCACGACGCTGGGCATCGTGATCGGCGTGGCCGCGGTGGTGACGATGGTCACCGTCGGGCGCGGCGCCACCAAGGCGGTGGCCGCGCAGATCGAGAGCCTGGGCAGCAACCTGCTGATGGTGCGCCCCGGCCAGCGCCTGGGGCCGATCCGCGATGCGGCCGGCACGCCGTTCTTCAAGATCGCCGACGCGCTGGCCGTCGCCAGCCAGATCGGCGGCGTGGCCGCGGCCGCGCCCACCACCACGGCCGGCGTCACCGCCGTGGCCGAAGGGCGCAACTGGTCGACCACGGTCACCGGCAGCACCGACGACTACTTCGAGGTGAGCAACTGGCGCCTGGCCGAAGGGCGCCTGTTCGAGCCGGCCGAGGAGCAGGCCGGCGCCGCCGTGTGCGTGATCGGCGCCACCGTGCGCCGCGAGCTTTTCGGCCACGACAACCCGCTGGGCCGCCACATCCGCATCAAGCGCTTCGAGTGCGAAGTGATCGGCCTGCTCGCCTCCAAGGGCCAGGCGGCCCTGGGCATGGACCAGGACGACACCATCGTCGTGCCCATCGCCACCGCGCAGCGGCGGCTGACCGGCAGCACGCGCGTCAACACGATCCTCGTGTCGATGCGCCCCGACAGCGACGCCGAGCGCGTCAAGGCGAGCCTGACGCAACTGCTGCGCGAGCGCCGCAAGCTCGCGCCCGGCAGCGAGGACAACTTCAACGTCCTCGACACGGCGCAGATCGCCGAGACGCTGTCGGGCACGACGCGGCTGCTGACCTCGCTGCTCGGTGCCGTGGCCGCGGTCAGCCTGCTGGTGGGCGGCATCGGCATCATGAACATCATGCTCGTCAGCGTGACCGAGCGCACGCGCGAGATCGGCCTCAGGCTCGCCGTGGGCGCGCTCGAGCGCGAGGTGCTGGCGCAGTTCCTCGTCGAGGCCGTGGTGCTGGCCGCCTTCGGCGGCCTGGTGGGGCTCGCGCTCGCCGCGCTGGCCTCGTATGCGCTGGCGCACGTGCTCGCCGTGCCGTTCGAGCTGCAGCCGGCGATCAACGGCCTGGCCTTCCTGTTCTCGGCCGGCATCGGGGTCGTTTTCGGCTACATGCCGGCGCGGCGCGCGGCCCGGCTCGATCCGATCGAGGCGCTGCGGCACGAGTAGCGGCGTGGCCGCGCTGCGCGACGCGGCCTGCGCCGTCGAGGCAGGCCGCCCCGATCAGGCGTCGGGGGCGCGCCGCCGCGCAGGCGCCGGCGCCGAGGCCGCCTCGGGCGCAGGCATGGCCCCGGCACCCGATGGAACGAGCGGTGGCTGCCGCACACCGCGAAGGTGGCCGACGCGCTGCAGCGCCAGCGCACAGACCGCGCCCACCACCATGCCGGCCAGGACGTCGGACGGGAAGTGCACGCCCAGCGCCACGCGGCTCCAGGCCATGGCGAGCCCGAACGCGAGCGGCAGCGGCCGCGCCCATGCTCGCAGCCCGGGCGTCAGCGCCAGCGACACCGCGAGGGCCATCATCACACTGGTGTGCGCGCTGGGAAAACCCGGCGTCGACGCGTGCTCGATCCACTGCGTGCCCTGGTGCAGGTCGAAGGGTCGCGGCTGCCGGAACGCGGGGCGCAGCACGGTCGCCACCAAGGCGGCCAGCGCCATGCTCGGCAGCACGCGCCAGCACTGGATGCGCCACGGGTCGCGCCCGAACAGCGCGACGGCCAGCGTGGCGGCCAGCAGCCCGTTCGGCCCCTGCACGCTGATCCACGTTGCCGCGCGCACCAGGACGTGCGGGGCAGCCGGCCCGAGGTTCAGCCACAGGAAGAGCGCCTGGTCCCACGCGTTCATGTTGCCGCCTCGCAGTGCGGCAACGGCGCCGCTTCGATCGACCCCGGGTGGCGGCGCCGGGGGCAGCGCGTGCAGCCTGAGCCGCAAGCCGCGCCACCCGGCAGGCCCCGCCGACCCCACGGGCGGCGCTGACCCCCCGCAGCAAGCTCAGGCAATGTGCACCGCGACAAGGCGCGCTCGGGTATCGATTGCGGACGATGCGGGATGCGACCGCGCTGCAGGCGCGCGCGCGAGCCCACCGGTTGTCCATTGCACCCACGCACAGTGGGTGCAATCTTAGCTCGGGCTCGATGCGCTCACGGCAAGCCGCAGGCGCGCCGGCGCGCCGGCGCCTGCAGCTTCGGCGCGGCCCCAATGGCGGGCGCCGGACGGTGACGATCGTCACCGGGGTCATGGCCCCGGATGGTGCCCGTGCGGTGACAGCCGGCACTGTCGCGAGGGCAGGCCGCTTCCTACAGTGCCGGGCATCGGGCCGCAGCCCGAGTTCCGAGCGGTTGACCCAGTGGGATGCCGTCCCGCCTTCACTCGCCGCCGCAAGGCGGCCCTGTCCGTTACCGATCCGAGGAGATGCGAAATGAAGACACTGACCCATGCAAGCATCGTCGCGCTGGCCCTGGCTGCCGGCATGCCCCTGGCACAGGCCGCCACGCCGGCGGCCGCCAGCGGCAAGTCGATCGTCAAGACGACCTGCCAGGACTACCTGGCCCTGGACGAGACGATCAAGCCCAAGTTCATCTACTACGCGGTGGGCCACGGCAAGAAGGGCGACCGCGAGGCGGTCCTGGACGTGATCGGCACCGACAAGGTGCAGCCCGAACTCGACGAATATTGCAAGGTGAACCTGACCAAGTCCGCTTACGAGCACGTCATGAAGACCAGCATGGCCTCCGAGAAGACCAACAAGTAGCGCGCGCCGCGCTCGGCCGGCCCGCGCCGACGACGCCGGCGCGACCGCCGCGCGCTGCCGCGGCCGACCGGTCGAGACGCTGCGCGCGACAGCCTCACAACAGCTTCGCCGAGGGCGCCATGGCCTCATCCAGCGACACCGACCCCGACGCCGGACTGGGCGACCACCTCGTCGCCGGCCTGTTCGCGACCCACGACGCGGCCGACAGCGCGATCCGCCGGCTTGCCGCCGCCGGCGTGCCGCTGCGCGCGATTTCCATCGTCGGGCGCAATCCCCACACCGAGGAGCACGCCGTCGGCTATGTCAATGCCGGCGAGCGTGCCAGGTTCTACGGCAAGTACGGCGCCTTCTGGGGCGGGCTCGCGGGCCTGCTGCTGGGCTCGGGCTTCTTCTTCGTTCCCTTCATCGGCAGCCTGACGGCGCTGGGCCCGCTGGCTTCGGTCCTCGTGGGCGGCATCGAGGGCGCCGCATTGGGCGGTGGTGCGTCGGCGCTGTTCGGCGCGCTGAGCACGATCGGGGTGCCCAAGGACTCGGTGCTGCGCTACGAGACGGCGATCAGGACCGATCAGTTCATGGTCACGGTGCATTGCGCGTCGGCCCAGGTCGCGCAGGTGCACCAGTGGCTCGAGCAGGCCGGCGCCACCGAGGTGCAAGGCCATGCCCTGACCGGCGCGACGAACTGACCACAGGTGCCCGCAATGAAACACCCTTCCAGCAGCTTCACGGCGACGGCTGCGGCCGCGGCGGCGTTGTCGATCCTTTCGGCCTGCACCACCACCGGCCTGGGCGGCGGCGAACTGCAGCAAAAGGGCCAGGCCGATCAGCCGGTGCTGTTCTCGTGGCAGAGCCGCGACGGCGGCATCAGCGGCACGATGGTTGCCACGCTGCCCGACGCGACCTATCGCGGACCGTTCTTCCAGATCACGCAGCAGACCGAACGGCAGGCCGTCGCGCCGCTGTGGGGCGGCTGGCGCGAGGGCTGGATGGACTGGCCCTACTGGGGCTGGGGCGCCTACGGCCCCTACGACTGGACCGAATTCGCCACCCGCTACTCGGGCAAGGTGCTGGCCAACCTGGCGACGCCCGACGGCAAGCACATGCGCTGCCGGCTGCACCTGGCCAAGCCGGCACAAGGCATGTCCGGCGGCGGCGACGGCGAGTGCCAGCTGCAAGGCGGCAGCATCATCCACGCGCGCTTCTAGGCGCGACGTCAGGGTTCGAACTCGAGCTGCACTTCGGTGCCGGCACCCGGCCGGCTGTCGACGGCCAGGGTGGCGCCGATCAGCGCCGCCTGCTCGCGCATGCCCAGCATGCCGTAGTGGCCCGGGCGGGCGGCGGCCGTGTCGAAGCCGACGCCGTCGTCGCGCACGCCGAGCCGGGCCCGCGGGCCGCTCGCGCCCAGCGTCAGCGCCACGCACGAGGCCCCGGCATGGCGCTCGATGTTGCGCAGGCATTCCTCGACGATGCGGTACAGCGTCTCGGCGCGCTCGTCGGCCAGATCGACGGCGGCACCCGCGGCGGCGAACGACGTCTGCAGCCCCGTGCGCTCGGCAAAGCGCGCCAGCGCATCGCGCAGCGCCGCGGCCAGGCCGCTGTCGCGCACGCCGCCGTGGCGCATCTGCGTGATGGCCGCGCGCGCCTCGCCCAGGCCGCGCGCGGCCACCTCCTCGGCCCGCCCGAGTTCCGCGGCCAGTTCGTCGGGCGCCAGCCGCGCGCGCAGCTTGCGCACGAGCCGGATCTGCTGCAGCAGCGCCATCAGCGAGTGCGCGAGCGTGTCGTGCAGATCGCGCGCCAGACGCAGCCGCTCGCGCGTCACGGCGGCGTACCGGGCCGCCTCGGCCATGCGCTCGATGCGCGCCGAGCGTTCGGCGACGCGCGCGTCGAGCTCGGCGTTCAACGTCGCCAGCGCCGACTTCTCGTGCTGCAGCTGCCCGACCAGCGCGGCCATCGTGGCGCCAATGGCGCTGATCTCGTCGCGGCCCGGCGGCACTTCGATCGAACTGCGCCGGCCCTCGCGGATCGCATGGGCCTGCGCCGACAGGCCGCCCAGGCGCAGCGTCAGCCAGTGCGTGAGCGCGAGCGCCGCCAGCGCCGCCAGCAGGCCCGCAGCCAGCACGGTCAGCAGGACCGCATGGCCGAGGGCTTGCGCCTGCCGCAGCGCCGCCTCGCTGCTCTGGCGCACGACGATCGACCAGCCCAGCGCACTGCCCGCACTGCGCCCGGCGTCGTGCCGCCCGACGACGTAGCGGCCGCGCTCGGTGAGATCGGCACCGGCGCCCGCAGGCCGCCCGAGCCACGCCGGTGCGCCGGCCAGCACGGTGCCGTCGCGCGCCACCAGCAGCAGCTCGAGCGGGCTGTCGGTATCGAGCGCGCTTTGCAGCTCGCCGCGCAGGCGCTCGATCCAGTGCCACGACAGGTACGCGCCGACCACCCCGCGCACGTCGCCGTTGCCGCGGTGGATCGGCGCGGCCACGTCGATGATGCGCAAGGACCGGCCATCGGCCGAGCGCGGCAGATGATCGGCCAGCAGCACCGCCGGATGCAGCTCGCCGAGATACGCGCCCGCGCGTCCCGCCGTGACCCAGGGCCGCTGGGCGATGTTCTCGCCTTGCAGCAGCCCCTCGGTGGCCGCCACGACCTTGCCCGCGGCATCGACGACGCCGAGCCAGACGAACTCGGGAAAGCGCGTGCGCACGACGTCGAGGTGGCGGCGCAGCGCCGGCGGGCCGAGCTCGCCGGAGGCGGCCAGCTGATCGGCGCTCGCCTGCACGATCGCCAGCCGCGTCTGCAGATTCGCCTCCAGGCCGTGATTGACCTGGATCGCGAACTGCGTGAGCAGGCGCTGCGAGCCCGCGCGCGCCGCCTGCTCGGCCTGCACGGCCGCGAGGCGGCCGGCCATCAGCGATGCGAGCAGCAGCAGCACCAGCAGCGCCCAGCCGATGGCGGCGGCGAGGTGGCGCCTGGGATCGAGCCGGGCCCGCCATGCGCGCCAGCGCGACGAACCGGGCGCTGCGATGGCCGACGCCGACGCCGGCGAAGGTGACTGCGGAGTGGCGATCGTCACTGTGCCTGTTGCGCACGCGCGCCGTACATTCGGTCGGTACGGTCGATCATGCCATGCTCGATGAACTGACCCGCGAGGTCGCGCGCACGGCGGGCCTCGCGCCCGAACAGGCCGCACTGGCCGTCGCGGCGGTGCTGCGCTTTTTCACGGCGCGGCTGCCGTCGGCGCTGGTCGGCGAACTGCACGAGCGGCTGGGCACGCGCGCGATCGCGTCCACGCCACCGCCGGGAAACTGACGTGGCCGACAACCCGGCCGCGGCGAAGCTGCGCCTGCTGATCGCCGACGACCAGCCGCTCATCCGGCGCGCGCTCGCGCTCACGCTGGGCACCGAGCCCGATGTCGAGGTGGTCGGCCAGGCGGTCGACGGCGTCGACGCGATCGAGCAGGCCCTGGCGCTGGTGCCCGACGTGATCGTGATGGACCTGCAGATGCCGCGTGCCAGCGGTGTCGTCGCCACGCGCGAGATCACGGCCAGGCTGCCGTCGGTGGGCATCGTGGTGCTGACGACCTTCGACCACGACGACCTCGTGTTCGATGCGATCCGGGCCGGCGCGCGCGCCTACCTGCTCAAGGACGCCGACGAGGACGAGGTGCTCGAGACCATCCGCGCCGTGCACCGCGGCGAGTCGCGGCTGTC
>JAFECX010000189.1 GCA_018241895.1 Pseudomonadota bacterium | reverse complement strand
CCGTGCTGGGCGACGACCTGGCCAAGCTGTACCCGATCACCTTCGAGGGCCAGAGCGACACCGCCACCTTCGACAACACGCTCGAGCTGCTGGTGATGGCCGGCTACCCGCTGGCGCAGGCGGTGATGATGATGATTCCCGAGGCCTGGGAGCAGCACGAGGCGATGGACGAGCGCCGGCGCGCCTTCTACGAATACCACGCCGCGATGCTCGAGCCCTGGGACGGGCCGGCGGCGATGGTCTTCACCGACGGCAAGCAGATCGGCGCCACGCTCGACCGCAACGGCCTGCGTCCGGCGCGCTACATCGTCACCGACGACGACCTGGTCGTGCTCGCCAGCGAGAGCGGCGTGCTGCCGGTGCCCGAAAGCCGCATCGTCAAGAAGTGGCGGCTGCAGCCCGGGCGCATGTTCCTCATCGATCTCGAGCAGGGCCGCATCGTCACCGACGAGGAGCTGAAGAACCAGATCGCCAACGCGCGCCCGTACCGCCAGTGGATCGAGAACGTGCGCGTGCGGCTGCACGACGTGCCGGCCGACGGCGAGCGCGCGTCGTTCGACGAGACGCTGCTCGACCGCCAGCAGGCCTTCGGCACCACGCAGGAGGACCTGAAGTTCGTGCTCGCGCCGATGGCCGCCAACGGCGAGGAGGCGATCGGCTCGATGGGCAACGACAGCCCGCTCGCGGTGCTGTCGGACAAGGACAAGCCGCTGTACAACTACTTCAAGCAGCTGTTCGCGCAGGTCACGAACCCGCCGATCGACCCGATCCGCGAGGCCATCGTCATGAGCCTGGACAGCTTCGTCGGCCCCAAGCCGAACCTGCTCGACATCAACGCCGTCAACCCGCCGATGCGTCTCGAGGTGACGCAGCCGGTGCTCGACTTCGACGACATGGCGCGCCTGCGCGCGATCGAGCAGCACACCGGCGGCAAGTTCCGCTGCTACGAGCTCGACATCACCTACCCGCTGGCCTGGGGCCGCGAAGGCATCGAGGCCAAGCTCGCCTCGCTCGCCGCCGAGACGGTGGACGCGATCCGCAGCGGCCACAACATCATCATCGTCAGCGACCGGCGCATGAGCCGCACCCAGCTAGCCATCCCGGCGCTGCTGGCGCTGTCGGCGGTGCACCACCACCTGGTGCGCGAGGGCCTGCGCACCACGGCCGGGCTGGTGGTCGAGACGGGCTCGGCGCGCGAGGTGCACCACTTCGCGGTGCTCGCCGGCTACGGCGCCGAGGCGGTGCACCCCTACCTCGCACTCGAGAGCGTCGCGGCGCTGCACGAGCAGCTGCCGGACGGCGTCGACGCGGACAAGGCGGTGCACAACTACATCAAGGCGATCGGCAAGGGCCTGTCCAAGGTGATGTCCAAGATGGGCATCAGCACCTACATGTCGTACTGCGGCGCGCAGATCTTCGAGGCCATCGGCCTGCAGGAAGCGTTCGTGCGCAAGTACTTCCACGGCACCGCGAGCCAGGTCGGCGGCATCGGCGTGTTCGAAGTCGCCGAGGAGGCGATCCGCATGCACCGCGCCGCCTTCGGCGCCGACCCCACGCTGGCCACGCTGCTGGACACCGGCGGCGAGTACGCCTGGCGCGTGCGCGGCGAGGAGCACATGTGGACGCCCGACGCCATCGCCAAGCTGCAGCACAGCGTGCGCGGCGGCAGGTGGGAGACGTACAAGGAGTACGCGCAGATCGTCAACGACCAGAGCCGCCGCCACATGACGCTGCGCGGGCTGTTCGAGTTCAAGGTCGATCCGGCACGCGCGATCCCGATCGACGAGGTCGAGCCCGCGGCCGAGATCGTCAAGCGCTTCGCCACCGGCGCGATGTCGCTCGGCTCGATCTCGACCGAGGCGCACACGACGCTGGCCATCGCGATGAACCGCATCGGCGGCAAGAGCAACACCGGCGAGGGCGGCGAGGACCCGGCGCGCTACCGCCACGAGCTCGAGGGCCGCTCGATCGCCGCCGGCACGAAGGTGAGCGACGTCATCGGCGCGCAGGTGATCGAGGCCGACTACGAGTTGCGCGACGGCGACAGCCTGCGCAGCCGCATCAAGCAGGTCGCCTCGGGGCGCTTCGGCGTCACCGCCGAGTACCTCGTGAGCGCCGAGCAGATCCAGATCAAGATGGCGCAGGGCGCCAAGCCCGGCGAGGGCGGTCAGCTGCCCGGCGGCAAGGTGAGCGAGTACATCGGCTACCTGCGCCACAGCGTGCCCGGCGTCGGCCTCATCAGCCCGCCGCCGCACCACGACATCTACTCGATCGAGGATCTGGCGCAGCTCATCCACGACCTGAAGAACGTCAACCCGCGCGCCTCGGTGAGCGTCAAGCTCGTGAGCGAGGTCGGCGTCGGCACCGTCGCCGCCGGCGTGGCCAAGTGCAAGGCCGACCACGTCGTGATCGCCGGCCACGACGGCGGCACCGGCGCGTCGCCCTGGAGCTCGATCAAGCACGCCGGCACGCCGTGGGAGCTGGGGCTGGCCGAGGCGCAGCAGACGCTGGTGCTCAACCGCCTGCGCGGCCGCATCCGCGTGCAGGCCGACGGCCAGATGAAGACCGGGCGCGATGTCGTCATCGGCGCGCTGCTCGGCGCCGACGAGTTCGGCTTCGCCACCGCGCCGCTGGTGGCCGAGGGCTGCATCATGATGAGGAAGTGCCACCTCAACACCTGCCCGACCGGGGTGGCGACGCAGGATCCGGTGCTGCGGCGCAGGTTCACCGGCAAGCCCGAGCACGTCGTCAACTACTTCTTCTTCGTCGCCGAGGAAGCGCGCAGCATCATGGCGCAGCTGGGCGTGCGCCGTTTCGACGAGCTGATCGGCCGCACCGAGCTGCTCGACACGAGGAAGGGCATCGCGCACTGGAAGGCGCGCGGGCTGGACTTCGGGCGCGTGTTCCACCAGGGCGCGCCGGCACCCGACGTGCCGCGCCGGCAGGTCGAGGTCCAGGACCACGGTCTGCACGGCGCGCTCGACCACAAACTGATCGAACGCTGCCAGCCGGCGCTCGAGCGCGGCGAGCGCGTGCAACTGATGGACGAGGTGCGCAACGTGCACCGCAGCGTCGGCGCGATGCTCTCGGGCGAGCTCGTGCGTCGCCGCCCCGGCGGGCTGCCCGACCACACGATCGTCATGCAGCTCGAAGGCACCGGCGGCCAGAGCTTCGGCGCCTTTCTCGCCGCGGGCATCACGCTGCACCTGATCGGCGACGCCAACGACTACACGGGCAAGGGCCTGTCGGGCGGACGCATCGTCGTGCGCCCGGGCATCGAGTTTCGCGGCGACGCGACCAGGAACATCGTCGTCGGCAACACGGCGCTGTACGGCGCCACCGCCGGCGAGGCGTACCTGCGCGGCGTCGCGGGCGAGCGCTTCGCGGTGCGCCTGTCGGGCGCGACCGCGGTCGTCGAGGGCACCGGCGACCACGGCTGCGAATACATGACCGGCGGCACCGTCGTCGTGCTCGGGCGCACCGGACGCAACTTCGCCGCCGGCATGAGCGGCGGCGTGGCCTACGTCTACGACGAAGGCGGCGGCTTCGCGCGCCGCTGCAACGGCGCCATGGTGAGCCTGGAGAAGGTCGTGCCGCACGACGAGCAGACCGGTGTGGCGGTCGGCTGGCACCGCGAGACGCCCGACGAGACGCTGCTCAGGCGGCTCGTCGAGGACCACCACCGCTGGACCGGCTCGCTGCGCGCGCGCGAGATCCTCGACCACTGGGCCGACTCGCGCGCGCGCTTCGTGAAGGTCATGCCGCACGAATACCGGCGCGTGCTGGCGGCGCGTGCGGCCGACGCGGCGCACGGTGCCGTCGACGCCGCCGTCGCACGCGCCAAGGCGAGCGCCGCCGCCGTCGCCGGCGGCCATTGACACCCGACGACGCGAGACACCGCCATGGGCAAGATCACCGGCTTCCTCGAGTACGAGCGCATCGAAGAGCGCGCACAACCCGTCGCCGCACGCCTGAAGACGTGGGACGAGTTCATCGCCGGCCTCGGCAGCGACGAGGCACGCATCCAGGGCGCACGCTGCATGGACTGCGGCACACCGTTCTGCAGCCACGGCTGCCCGGTCGACAACGTCATCCCCGACTTCAACGATCTCGTGTACCGCGACGACTGGCGCCATGCCATCGAGGTGCTGCACCAGACCAACAACTTCCCCGAGTTCACCGGCCGCATCTGCCCGGCGCCGTGCGAGGCGGCGTGCACGCTGAACATCGACGGCCACCCGGTCGGCATCAAGAGCATCGAGCACGCGATCATCGACCGCGCCTGGGCCGAGGGCTGGGTGAGGCCGCAGCCGGCGAGCGTCAAGACCGGCCGCCGCGTGGCGGTGGTCGGCTCGGGCCCGGCCGGCCTGGCCGCCGCGCAGCAGCTCGCGCGCGCCGGCCACGAAGTGACGGTGTTCGAGAAGAACGCGCGCCCGGGCGGCCTGCTGCGCTACGGCATTCCCGACTTCAAGCTCGCCAAGAGCCACATCGAGCGCCGCATCGAGCAGCTGCAGGCCGAAGGCGTGGTCTTTCGCACCGGCGTGCTCGTCGGCGCGCTGCCGAAGAACGCGAAGATCGTCAACGACGCCACCGAGACGATCGCCGCCGGCGAACTGCTGGGCGCGTTCGATGCCGTCTTGCTGGCGGGCGGCAGCGAGACGAGCCGCGACCTGCCGGTGCCGGGCCGCGAGCTCGACGGCGTGCACTTCGCGATGGAGTTCCTGCCGCGGCAGAACAAGGTCGTCGCCGGCGAGCAGCCGAAGACGCCGATCCATGCCGCCGGCAAGCACGTCGTCGTCATCGGCGGCGGCGACACCGGCAGCGACTGCGTCGGCACCAGCCGCCGTCACGGCGCGGCCAGCGTCACGCAGTTCGAGCTGCTGCCGATGCCGCCCGAGCACGAGGACAGGCCGATGACCTGGCCCTACTGGCCGCACAAGCTGCGCACCAGCTCCAGCCACGAGGAAGGCTGCGCGCGCAGCTTCGCCATCGCGACCAAGGAGTTCGTGGCCGGCAGCGGCAAGGACAAGCGCCGCGTCGTCGGCCTGAAGACGGTCGAGCTCGAATGGAGCGCCGGCCGCATGAGCGAGCTGAGCGGCACCGAGAAGACGTGGCCGGCCGACCTCGTGCTGCTCGCCATGGGCTTTGCCCACCCGGTGCCGACCGTCCTCGAGGCCTTCGGCGTCGACAAGGACACCCGCGGCAACGCCAGGGCCGGCACCGGCATCGTCGGCGGCTACCGCACCAGCGTCGACAAGGTGTTTGCTGCCGGCGACATGCGCCGCGGCCAGAGCCTCGTCGTCTGGGCGATCCGCGAGGGCCGCCAGGCGGCGCGCGCCATCGACGAATACCTGATGGGAACGAGCCTGCTGCCGCGCTGAAGCGGCCGCTTCGGCACGCGCCGCGCTTCCGGCTCGCGGCGCCCGCCGGGCGCTCCCTGAGAACCTGTGAACGAACCACTCACGCCCGCTCGACGCGCCCTGACGCCCGCGCTCGGCGTTGCAAATGCTCGCCATATCGCGCGATATGGCTGCGCTTTGCGCCTTGATCAGGGCCGTCCTGTCGCGCCACTCGGGCGCGACCGATTCATTCACAGGTTCTGACCTGACTTTGACAGTTCCGGGGCACACAGACCCGTCCCTGGCGCGTCGAGTTGGCGTAAGTGGTTGATTTGACGAGAGTCGGCGGGGCCGAATCGCGCCAGTTTCCTAGATACATGGATCGGCTCGCGGGCCTTGCTTTTCCTTGCCATGTGTGCCTACGCTTGGGCACATGTACCTGCGCGAATCCAAGCAGCGACGAGCCGACGGCAGCACGGTGTCGTACTTGCAGTTGGCGGAGAACGCGTGGGCTCCCGAGCGTCGCCGCTCGGAGACCCACGTGGTCTACAACTGCGGTCGCGCCGACGACCCGGCGGTGGTGGAGCGGCTGCGCAAGCTCGCCGCCAGCATCCTGCGGCGCTGCTCGCCCGAGGAGATCGTCGGCGCTGCCAAAGGCGAATTGCGTCTGGTCTGCGCCTGGCCCTACGGCGAGACGTACGTGCTGCAAGCGCTGTGGCAGCGGCTGGGTATCGACAAGGTCATCCATGCCCAGGCGCAATCTCGCCGCCTGGGCTTTGATGTCGAACGTGCGCTGTTCGCGATGGTGGCCAACCGCGCCTGCGCGCCGTGCTCCAAGCTGTACTGCTGGGAGCAGTGGCTCAAGGAGGAGGTGCATATCCCCGGCACGCAGGGCTTGTCGTTGCAGCATCTGTACCGCGCGATGGACTTCCTGGAGGCCAACAAGGAGCCCATCGAGCGGGAGATCTTCCATCGGGTGGCGGATCTGTTGAACCTCGATGTCGAGGTGCTGTTCTACGACACCACGTCGCTGCATTTCGAGATCGATCAGGACGACGAAGGCGTCGGACCCGACGACACCGTGCATGGCAGCCTGGCCGCAGGGCGCAAGACCTACCGCGCGCCGCGCAAGCGCGGGTTGAGCAAGAACGGGCGCGGCGATGCGCCGCAGATCGTCGTGGGCATGGCCGTCACGCGCGAGGGCTTTCCCGTGCGGCACTGGGTGTTCCCCGGCAACACGGTGGACGTGACCACCGTTGCGCAGGTCAAGCGCGATCTGCGCGACTGGCAACTCACGCGCTGCCTGTTCGTCGGTGATGCGGGCATGGTCTCGGCGGCCAACTTCAAGGCGCTGGGCGCCGGCGGCGGCAAGTACCTCATGTGCATGCCCATGCGACGAGGCGATGCGCTGACTCGAGCCGTGCTCTCGCGCGCGGGCCGCTACCGCACGGTCAGCGAGCGGCTGCAGATCAAGGAGGTCGTCATCGGCGACGGCGAGCGTCGCCTGCGCTACGTGGTGTGCTTCAACCCTGAGGAGGCTGCCAGGCAGCAAGCGCATCGCCGCCACCTGCTCGACCACCTCGAAGCCGAACTGGCAGCGATGGCAGACGCCGCGAAGGACTTGCAGAGCAAGCGCGTGGCCGCGCTGCGCAGCTCCAGCCGCTTCGGCAAGTACCTCACGCTGGGCGCCAAGGGGCTGCAGCTCGATGCCAAGGCCATCAAGGCAGCCGAACACTACGACGGCAAGTTCCTCGTCCATGGCAACGACGACACGCTCAGTGCCGAGGACATGGCGCTGGGCTACAAGCAGATGATCCGCGTCGAGCAGGCCTGGCGCGACATGAAGAGCACGTTGGACATGCGCCCGGTGTTCCACTGGGCGGCGCACCGCATCCACGCGCATGTGGCGATCACGGTGCTGTCGCTGCTGCTGGAGCGCACTGTCGAGCATGCCTGCGGCGACACCTGGCGCAACGTCAGCGACCGCCTGCGGCGCGTTCAGCTCGCGCAATTGTCCGGCCCCCACGGCACCGTCTGGCAGGTCACCGACCCGACGCCCGAAGCGGCCAAGTGCTTGAAATCCCTTCAGATCAAGCCGCCGCCGCCGATCCTGCGCCTCACCTAATTCGGGCAAACCCCATAGATACACAGCCCTGCGGCTCGCCGCCGGAAATGCACTGCGCTGCGCGGGCTTACGAAGGCGTGTCACTTTGAACTGTCAAAGTCAGGTCTGAGCGCGTCGCGCCGGCCGGCGGGTCGCGCGCATCCTGTCACGCCTTGTTGCCGGGCGCGGAAATTGTCGCCAGCGGCACCCTCAATTCCCGCGCACGCGCGTCGATAGCCCACGTCAGACTCGGCAAGTCCCGAGTAGCCGGGGTGCTTCGTGACCGCGTTCGTTCCGCTTCCGCCACCGCATCGGCAAGCCGCCGCGTCGCGGCGTGCCCGCCAGGCCGGCTTCACACTGATCGAATTGATGATCGCGGTGGCGATCGTCGCCATCGTCGCCGCCGTCGCGTACCCGTCGTACGCGGGCTACGTGCAGCGCAGCCGCATCGCCGAAGCCACGGGCGTGCTGGCCACCACCCGTGTGCGGCTCGAGCAGTACTACCAGGACAACCGCAACTACGGCTCCAGCGCCGCCGCCTGCGGCGTCACGATGCCCGGCGGCGACTACTTCACCTACGGCTGCAACTGGGGGCCGGGCGCCACCAGCCAGGGCTTCCTGCTCACGGCCAGCGGCAAGGCCGCGGCCGGCATGGCGGGCTACGCCTTCACGGTCGACCACAACAACGCCCAGAAGACGACCGCCTTCGTCGGCGCCGACAGCCTGCCGGCTTCGTGCTGGCTCAAGCGAGCGGGTGACACATGCTGATCACGCACCGCCGCGATCCGCGGCGCCCGGCACGGGGCGTCACGCTCATCGAACTGCTCATCACGCTGGTCGTGCTCGCGGTCAGCCTGTCGCTGGCAGCGCCCACGTTCACGCAGCAGATCGCCAACTACCGCGTGCGCAGCGCGTCGGCCAGCATCGTCGACGGCCTGAACTTCGCGCGCGCCGAGGCGGCACGGCGCAACACTCCGGTCACCTTCACGCTCGACGCCAGCGGGCCGGGCTGGAAGGCCCAGCAGGGCAACGCCACGCTGCAAAGCCGCGCCGGCGGCGAGACTCCCGGCGTCAGCGCCACGTCGGGCAACGGGGAACTCGCCCTGACCTTCACGCCCACGGGCCAGGTCGACACTTCTGCCGCCCGCCTCACCACCGTCACGCTCGCCAGCGCCGTGCCGCGCACCGACGGCCGGCGCATCGACATCTTCGGCGGTGGCCTGATCCGCGTGTGCGACCCGACGCTCACGGCAGCCGACGATCCGAGGAGATGCTGATGCGCCGGCGGCCGTCCTCCGCTGCCGCCCCTGCCCGCGGCTTCACGCTGCTCGAGGTGCTGGTCTCGCTGCTCGTGTTCTCGCTCGGCGTGCTGGCGCTGGTCGCGATCCAGGCCACGGCAACGCGCATGGCCACCGACGCGCGCGAACGCTCCACGGCCACCTTCCTCGCCGACCAGTTGCTGGCGCGCATGCTGATCTCCGATCCGCACGCGGCCGCCGACTTCAACCATCGACCGAGCGGCAGCACGGCCTGCAGCCCCTCGGGTCCGCCCTCGAGCAACGCGGTCGTCAGCGGCTGGCTGGGCGAAGTGGCCGCCCAGCTGCCCAATGCCCCCGAGGGCCAGCAGCAGGTGCGGGTCGATGCCGCCACCGGCCTCGTCACGGTGCGCCTGTGCTGGCAGAACGGCAACGAGGCGCCGCGTTACCTCACCGTCACCAACCAGGTGCAATGGCAACTGCCATGAAGACCCCCCTGCCTGTGGCGGCATGCGGCCGCCTGCGGCGGCCTGTCGCGGCATGCGGCCGCCTGCGGCGGCCTGTCGCGGCATGCGGCCGCCTGCGCCGGCCTGTCGCCGGCTTCACGCTCGTCGAGTTGATGGTCGCGATGACCATCGGTCTGGTGCTCGCACTGGTGATCAGCCTGTCGATGCTGCAGATGGGCCGCCAGTCGCGCGTCGTCAGCGCCAACTCGTCGGCGCAGGTCAACGCGCAACTGGCACTGTCGCTGATCGACCTGTCGGCCCGTGCCGCCGGGGCCGGCCTCTTCAACAGCGGCAAGCCGATCTGCCGCTCGTTCAACGCCTGGCACGCGGGCAGCGTGAAGTCCGACGGCGCCCCCCTGATGCCGGCGCGCATCGTCGATGGCGGCGCGGCCGGCGCTTCGGACCGGCTCGTGTTCAGTTCGTTCGATGCCGTCGGGCCGCTTTCGGGCCTGCCCGTGCTCACCGCCATGGCGAACCCGGCCGACGGCATCGTCGTCCCCGACGCCGGCGCGCTCGCGGCCAGCGACCTCGCCATCGTCGGCGTGCCCGATGGCACGGTGCCGTGCACGCTGTTTCAGCTCAGCGCGGCCCCGAGTGCGGGCGCCGGCGCGGCGGCTTGCGGGAGCAACGCATCGCAGTGCCAGACGCTGGCGCATGCCAGCGGCGGCGACTTCAACGCCCCGGGCGGCACCTTCACCACCGAGCCGCGCTACGGCTTCGAGGCGGTCGCTCCGGTCGTCGGGCCCGCGGTCGTGATGCGCGTGGGCAGCGCGTTCCGGCAGCCGGGCTACCGCGTGCTGTGCAACACGCTGGTCTCGTACAACGCCTTCGTCGACAGCCCGAGCTGCAGCGCCGCTCCGCTCGGCTTCGGCGGCGGCGCCAACGCGCTCGCCTCCGACGTCGTGCTCATGCATGCGCAGTACGGCATCTCGGCCGCCACGGACAACATCGTGACCGACTGGGTCGATGCAAAGACCGTCGCGGGCGTGAACTGGGCTGCACCCGCTGCGGGGGACATCGCCCGCATCAAGGCGGTGCGCGTCGTGCTGGTCACGCGCTCGAAGGAGCCCGCTTCCGACCTGGTGACGGCGGCCAGCTGCACCAACGGCGGCGGCGTCGTCAACACCGGACCCTGCTCGTTCGACGACGCGCAGGCGCCGGCGATCGACCTGAGCGGCGTCGCCGTGCCGGCCGGGCGCAGCTGGCGCAACTACCGCTACCGCGTGCACCAGGCGGTGATCCCGCTGCGCAACGTGATCTGGGGCCACTGACGATGCCGCACAACCCACTCGCCTCCCGGCCCCGCACCCGGCTGCCGCAACGGCGCGCGCGCGGCATGGTGCTGCTCGTGGTGCTGGTGGTGCTCGCGCTGATGCTGCTGGCCGGCGCCGGCGCCATGCGCTCGGTGGACACCGGCAACGTCATCTCGGGCAACTTCTCGTTCCAGCAGGCCGCGATGCAGGCCGCCGACCGCGCCTTCACCGACGCTCTGAACACGGCCGCGGCGCGCGTGCCCGCCGGCGGCGGCAACAACGACGTCGCCAACCGCTACTACGCGACGCGCCAGTCGCCGCTGGACAGCCGCGGCTTCCCGGCGGCCATCGACTGGAACGGCGTCACCTGCGTCGATCCGTCGGGCATGCTGGTCAGCAACTGCGCCGTCGACAGCGGCGAGTACCGCGTCCAGTACGTGATCGAGCGCCTGTGCAGCGCCAGCCCCGACCTGACGAACATCAACGACGTGCGCGCCAAGTGCGAATACGAGGCCAGCAACGCGCCATCGGCGTTCGCGATCGCACTGCGCTACCGCGTGATGGTGCGCGTGCGCGGGCCGCGCGGCACCGAACAATGGTTCGAAGGCATGGTGTCGGGCCCGGCGACGAGCTGAGACACGGCGACGAGCCCTGAGCTACCCAAGGAGCGAGGTCATGACGAGGTTCGCGCAACGCCTGCGCAATCGCCTGGGCGCCGGCGTGCGGCTGGCGGTTGCCGCCGCTGCCATCGGCGCCGCGGCGTCGAGCGGGGCACAGCTCATCAGCGACGTGCCGATGGCGGTCAAGAACAACGTGCCGCCGAACTTCATGTTCATGATCGACAACTCGGGCTCGATGCGCCACATCGTGCCCTCGGCCCCGTACAACCCGGCCGCGAGCTACAAGCCGGCCGGCTGCACCGGTGCGAACGTGCTCGGCAACGGGACGATCGTCAACGCGCGCGTGATCACCGGCGGCGTGCCGCGCTTCGTCGTCGGCAGCAACCAGTACCAGCACTGGTCGCTGGCGTCCGCCGGCAACGACCGCAGGTGCTTCGCGCCGGGGACCAGCTACCAGGCACGCCTGGTCGTCACCGGCAGCGCGTTCCCGCGCGACGTCTTCGGTTCGTCGTACAGCATCTACGACGGCAATTACCTGAACTGGTATTTCGGCAATGCCGACGGCCATCCGGCCACCGGCTGGGTCGACCGCAAGTTGCTGAGCGCGGGGGCACAGGCCGCCGGGCAGACGGTGGACAAGCGCATCGAGGTGGCGCGACGCGTCACCAAGTCGGTGGTCGCCAACCTGCCGACCTCGGTGACCGGCACCGCGCAGGTCGCGATGCGCATCGGCCTGAGCACCTACTCGAGCGCCAACAGCGACGGCGGCACGTTGCTCTCGCCGATGAAGGATCTGGTGGCGCCGGCCAACACCAACACCGCCACCACGATCGGCGCGACGACCTTCAACAACCAGGTCGATACGCTCAGCGAAGGCGGCGAGACGCCGCTGGCCTCGACGCTGGCCGACCTCGGGCGCTATCTGGCGACCGGCTACGGCGGCAACATCAAGCTGCCCAGCGGGGCGAACGTCAACATCGACACCTTCTTCAAGCTCGACGGCACCGACCAGCCACGACCGCGCAACGCCTGCCTGCTGTTCGGCGGCAACCGCGAGTCCTGCACGGCAGCCGGCGCGGCGCAGCCGATCCAGCAGTGGTGCCAGCGCTCGTATGCCTACCTCGTGACCGACGGCATCCCCAACGGCGATCGCGTCTTCAACAACAACCCCTGGCTGCGCGACTACGACGGCGACTGCCAGGGCGCGCTGGCCGCCAACTGCGTCAACAACGGCGCCACCAACGGCTACGACAAGAAGCTCGACCGCCTGTACGACGCCAGCGGCTCGGACTATCTCGACGATGTCGCCAAGGCGCTGTTCGACATCGACCTGCGTCCCGACCTCGCTGCGCCGGCAGGCCGCACGAAGAAGAACAACGTGCGCAGCTACGTCATCGGCTTCGCCGACGAGCAGGTCAAGAACTCGGCGCTGCTGGCGGCGACGGCGGCGCAGGGCGGCGGCCTGTACCTGATGGCCGAGGACGGCATCGCGCTGACGAATGCCTTCGGCAAGGTGCTGGCCGACTCGTTCTCCAAGGACGCGGCGGCGGCGGCGGTGGCGGTGGCCAACGCGCAGATCACGTTGAACAACACCGGCTACGCCTCGAGCTACAACTCGGGCTATTGGTACGGCGACCTGGTCGCGTACTCGCTGGACACGACGACCGCGCTGCAGACCGGCGCCGATCTGTGGTCGCTGCGCGTGAACCTCGATGCCCAGGCGAGCGCCAGCCGCAAGATCGCCACCTTCGACGGCAGCGTCGGCGTGCCCTTCGCGGCCGGCCTTGCCTATGCCGGCAAGCCTGCCGCGCTGACCGACGCCGTCATCGGCTACCTGCGCGGCAACCGCAGCGGCGAAGGCAGCACCTACCGCGCGCGCCAGTCGGTGCTCGGCGACATCGTCAACGCCGAGCCGGTGGTGGTGAACTACCCGGGCAACGTGCCGATCATCTTCCAGGGCGCCAACGACGGCATGCTGCACGTCGTCGATGGCCGCACCGATGGGTCGGCCAGCACGCGCGGACAGGAACTCTGGGCCTATGTGCCCAAGCTGCTGCACGGCAGCCTGGCCGACCTCGCCAGCCCCTCCTACTCGCACAAGTACTACATCGACGGCACGCCGGCCACCGCCGAAGTGAGCGGCGTCGGCAGCACGAGCCGCATGCTGGTGGGCAGCCTGGGCAAGGGCGGCCGCGGCTACTACGCGCTCGACATCTCGAGCTACGCCGCCGCGACGCAGGCCGCCGCGGCGGCCAAGGTGATGTGGGAGTTCGCCCACAAGGACATGGGCTATTCGTTCGGCAGCCCCCTGATCGTCAAGACCGCCGCCGGCTGGCGCGTGCTGGTGACCTCGGGCTACGACGACGGCACGCTGGGCACCGACGGACAAGGCCATCTGTGGGTGCTGAACCCGGCCGACGGCAGCGTCGTCGCCACGCTGGCGACCGGAGCCGGTTCGACGTCGAACCCGGCCGGACTCGCCCACGTGAGCAGGCTCGCCAACACCCCGGCCGATGCGATCGTGCGCTACGTCTGGGGCGGCGACCTGCTGGGCAACGTCTGGCGCTTCGACCTCGACACGAACCAGGTCGTCAAGATCGCGGCGCTCGGCGACGCCAGCGGCACGGCGCAGCCGGTCACCTCGCCGCCCGAGGTCGGCCTGGTGAACGGCAGCACGACCAAGTTCGTCGTCATGCTCGGCACCGGCCGCTACCTGTCCGACGCCGACGTGCCGGGCGCCGGCGCCAATGCCTGGGCCACGCAGCGCCAGACGCTGTACGGCCTGTTCGACGACACCACGCAGGCGAATCCGACGCTGCCCGACCTGCGCGGCGCCAACGGCACCATCTGCCCGGCCGGCGGCGGCAACGGCGACCTCGTGTGCCAGTCGCTGGCGCTGACCACGAACACGTACAACGGCACCCCGACCTACGCCGCGACCACCCACGCGGTGAATCCGGCCAGCCGCCGCGGCTGGTACATCGACCTGCCCGCCGATGCCAACCTGACCAACGGGCGCATCGTCAGCAAGCCGTCGCTGACGCCCGCCGGCACGCTGGCGCTGACCGTCAACGTCCCGACCAATGTCCAGTGCGACCCGGGCGGGCGCAGCTGGTACCTCGCCATCGACTCCGCCAGCGGCGGCGCCGTGCTGCGCAACGTCGGCGGCAACACCTACTACGACGCCGGCTACTTTCTCGGCTACGCGCTGGCCAGCCGCACCGTCATCGTGACCACGGCCAAGGGCAAGCGCGCGCTGATCCGCATGTCGGACAAGACGGTGCAGGCCCCCGACGTGCCCGAGCCGACCGCAGCCGGCGCGCAGTGGCGCCGCATCTACTGGCGGCCGGTGAAGAACTGAGGGCGACGGCACGCGCGGCCTGCCGGGCGTGCCTGAGCCGGCTGCCCGGCTGCCCGGCGCCGGTGGCCCGTGGGCGGCCAGGCCGCGAGGGTGCATGAGAGAATCGCCTCGTTCGCATTCGCTCGGCGCCGTTCGGCGCACCCTCTCCGCTTGAGCACCGATGCCTTCATCGAGATCGACCACGTCACGTTCGGCTACGACGCGAGCCGGCTGATCCTCGACGACATCTCGCTCGCGTTCGAGCGCGGCAAGATCACCGCCATCCTCGGCAGCTCGGGCTGCGGCAAGACGACGCTGCTGCGGCTCGTCGCCGGCGTGCACGGCACCAATTCGGGCCGCGTGGTCTTCGACGGCCAGCT
>JAFECX010000188.1 GCA_018241895.1 Pseudomonadota bacterium | reverse complement strand
TCGATCCAGGTCTCGAAGCTGTGCACGCGGCCCACGGCGTGCCAGCGCACGTAGGCTTCGAGCAGCGCCGGCACGATCCAGGTGCCGTCCTGGCCCGCGCGGGGTGCGAGCGCGCACGACTCGATGACACGCTCGAACGCGCTGTCGATGCGCAGCTCGCAACCGGGCGTGGCGCGAAAGCGCTCGAGCGTCTTCCTGAGCGAGCGCGAGAGCCTGAACTCGGCCACCGGCAGCACCATGCGCGGATCGGGGCTCCACCACAGCACGGGCTGGCCCGCGCTGTACCAGGGGAAGATGCCCTTGCGGTAGGCCTCCTCGAGGCGCTTCGGATCGATGCCGCCGCCGGCGGCCACCAGGCCGGGCGCCTCGCTGCCGCGGCCCAGCGCGCGCGAGGTGGGCGGCAGCGGCGTCGTCTCGTCGAGCCAGGTGAGCATCGCGTCAGGGTCGTCGCAGCATGCGCCAGAGGAAGGAGAACTCGAGCGCCATCATCGTCGCGCGCTGTGCATTGTCGGCCGCACCCCCGTGCCCGCCCTCGGTGTTCTCCCAGTACAGCGGCGCGTGGCCGAGCTCCTCCATGCGCGCGGCCATCTTGCGCGCGTGGCCCGGGTGCACCCGGTCGTCGCGCGTCGAGGTCGTGAACAGCACGGCGGGCAGCCGGCGCCGGGCGGCCGCCGGCACGTTGTGGTAGGGGCTCCAGCGCTGCATCGCCGCCCAGTCGTCGGCGTCGTCGGGATTGCCGTATTCGGCGATCCACGAGGCGCCGGCCAGCAGCTTGTGGTAGCGCCGCATGTCCAGCAGCGGCACCTGACAGACGACGGCGCCGAACAGTTGCGGCCGCTGCACCATCACCGCACCCACCAGCAGTCCACCGTTGCTGCCGCCCTCGATGCCCAGGCGCGGCGCACGCGTGATGCGCCGCGCGATCAGGTCTTCGGCCACGGCGATGAAGTCGTCGAAGCTCTTCTGCCGGTGGCGCTGCAGCGCCGCCTGGTGCCATGCGGGTCCGAACTCGCCGCCGCCGCGGATGTTGGCGACGACGTAGACGCCGCCGCGCGTGAGCCATTCGCGGCCGATCACGCCCGAGTAGTGCGGCTGCATCGCGACCTCGAAGCCGCCATAGCCGTGCAGCAGCGTCGGGTTGTCGCCGTCGGGCTGCGCGTCGCGCGGCCACAGCACGAAGTAGGGCACGCGCGTGCCGTCGGCGCTGGTGGCGAAGTGCTGCTCGACGCGCATGCCCGCCGCGTCGAAGAAGCCGGGGCGCGACTTCAGCGTCTCGAGCAGCTCGCCGCCGACGCGCCCCAGGCGCAGCGAATCGGGGGCGAGGAAGTCCGCGGCGTTGAGCAGGAAGTGCTCGGCCAGCGCATCGTCGGCCAGCAGCGGATCGTGCAGTGACGCCACCGCGATCGTGCCGGGGTAGGGCGCGGCAAGCGCCTGTCGCTGCCAGCCGCGGCCGCCGGCGGCCGGCTGCAGGATGTCGACGCGGCTGGCCACGTTGTCGAGCCACTGCACGAGCACCGCGCTGCGCGTCGTCGCGTGGCCGTCGTAGGAGCGGCCGGGTCCGGGCTCGAACAGCAGCTCGAAGCGGCGCTCTGTGCGCAGGTAGTCTTCGGCGTCCGCGATCAGCAGCGACCCGGCGCGGTAGTGCCGGCCGCCCACCTCCCAGTCGCTGCGCAGCGCGATCAGCAGGTGCCGGCGCCAGAACTCGAGCTGGGCATCGGCCGGCTTGGGCACCTCGACGGGCACGTCGCCGCGCAGCAGGAAAACGCGGTTGCGGTAGAAGTCCAGCGCCTGCACGATGACCGTGCGCTCGAAGCCGGGCGCGCGATCGACGTGCGCTCCCACCGCGACGTCGCTCGTCGCGCCTTCGAACACGAGCGCGGCCTCGGCCAGCGGCTGGCCGCGGCGCAGGCGCCTGACCTGACGCGGATAGCCCGAGTCGGTGAGCGAGCCGGCGCCGAAATCGGTGCCCACGAGCAGCGTGTCGGCGTCCAGCCATACGACGTCGGTCTTGGCCTCGGGCAGCATGAAGCCGCCGTCGACGAAACGCTTGTCGACGGTGTCGAATTCGCGCACCACGACGGCATCTGCGCCGCCCAGCGAGAGCTTGACGAGGCAGCGGCGGTAGGACGGACCCAGACAGGCAGCGCCCTTCCAGACCCAGTTGCGGCCTTCGGCGCGGCCCAGCGCGTCGACGTCGAGCACGGTTTCCCATGCCGGTGCGCTCTTGCGGTATTCGGCAAGCGTCGTGCGCCGCCACAGGCCGCGCGGATTGGCCGCGTCCTGCCACAGGTTGTAGAGCCACTGGCCGCGCCGCGCGACGTAGGGGATCTGCTCGCGCGAGTCCAGCACCTCGAGGATGCGCTCGCGGCTGGCCTCGAACTCGGGCGTGCCGGCCAGCAGTTGCTCGGATTGGGCGTTGCGCGCGCGCACCCAGGCCAGGGCGCGCTCGCCTTGCACTTCTTCGAGCCAGAGGTAGGGATCGTCGGCGGGTGGGGAGAGGGTCATGGTGGGCTGGAGCAGGACGAAGGCCGAGACGAGCCGCGTCGCACGACGCAGGTGCGGCCGAGGCGATGACGCGTGCCTTCGCGACCGTTGCAGGCCCTGTGGGCCCGCGTGCCGCGCCGAGCGCACGCGACGGCGACGCCTTGCAGTTGGGTGCCGGAGCATCGCGGTTCAAGCCCGCACCGTCGGCATGATGCAGCGCCGCGCGCGACGAGGTGGGGCGCGGGCAAGCTGGCAGAATCGGCCGCCCCGTCGATCTGCGCGGACGGCCTGAGCCGATCGCGCGCCTGGTCGTTCGCATGACCGTGTGTCCGAGATCTCGCATGAAGCTCCTGTCCGGCCGCAGCATCGGCGTCACCGTCGCGCTTTCGCTGCTCGTGGCACCGCTGTGGTCGCAGACGGCGCCGCGCGCATCCGACCGGGTTGCCGAGGCCCCGCTCGCTGCGTCGGCTGCGGCGTCGGCGGGCGGTGATGGCGCGATCGGCGCGCTCGGCGCCGGCGACGGCGAGGGGCCCGTCCTGACGCGCGACGCGCTGCGCGCCTGCCTGACGCAGGAGGCGACGCTGCGCACGCGCCGCCAGGCGATCGAGGCGCGCCGCACGCCGCTCGACCAGGAGAAGGCCGCGATCGGCGTCGACCAACAGGCCCTGCGCGCCGAGCGCCCGGCGCTCGACGCCAAGCGGCAGGCGGTCGACCAACTGGCTGCGCGCGTGAAGGCACACCGCGAACGCGTCGAGGGCTGGAACGCCCGCGTCAAGGCCTTCAACGACAGGCCGGGCGGCGGCGGCGCCGACGGCGAGCGTGCGGCGATCAACGCCGAGCGCGAAGAGATCCAGAAGGAGCGTGACGCGCTCGAGGCCGAGCGCACACGCATCGTCGACGACGCCCAGAACGCCGTGCGCGACTACAACGCCCGCGCGCGCGCGCTCGATGCGCGTGCCGATGACTGGAACAGGCGCAACACGGCGTGGAACGACGAGGCCGCCGGCCTCGAGAGCGAACGCACGGCGTGGGTTGCCGATTGCGGCAACCGTCGCTACCGCGTCGAGGACAAGGCGGCGATCGATGCCGGCAAGTAAGCGCCGGCCCGGCGCCCCATGCGGCGCCGCATGCGGCGCCTCATGCGGCGCTGCAGGCAGACGATGACAGCGAACGCCGCTCGGCCGAGGCTCGGAATTCGCCCATGAGCGATCGCCTGCACGCCCTCACCCCCGACGCGCTGGTGATGATGGACACCATCGCGCGCACCGGCAGCTTCGCCGCGGCCGCGCGCGAACTCGGCAAGGTGCCCTCGGCGCTCACCTACAGCGTGCGTCAGCTCGAGGAGGCGCTCGACGCGCTGCTGTTCGACCGCAGCTCGCGCCAGGCGCAGCTGACGGCCGCCGGCCAGGAGCTGCTGTCCGAGGGACGGCGGCTGCTGCAGGAGATGAACGCCATCGCCAACCGCGTGCGGCGCGTCGCCGGGGGCTGGGAAGCGACGCTCGCGATCAGCGTCGACGACGTCCTCTCGGTGCCGACGGTGTTCGAGCTCGTCGAGGCGTTCTACGCCGCCTGCACGCAGCCGCATGCGCATGGCGGCGGCCAGGCGGCGCCGACGCGCCTGCGGCTGCGCTCGGAAGTGCTGGCCGGCACCTGGGAAGCGCTGGTCACGGGGCAGGTCGATCTCGCCATCGGCGTCTCGGGCGAGCACGTCAACCCCGGCGGCATCGAGCTGCGCCCCTTGGGCGAGATCGCATTCGTGTTCTGCGTCGCGCCGCACCATCCGCTGGCGGCGCTGCCCGAGCCGCTGGCCGACGAGCAACTCGTGGCGCACCGCGCGGTGGCCGTGGCCGACACGGCGCAGCGCCTGGCGCCGCTCACCGTCAACCTGCTGCCCGGGCAGGACGTGCTCACCGTGGCGCACATGCGCGCCAAGCTCGAGGCGCAGCTGCGCGGGCTGGGCTGCGGCTTCCTGCCCGAACCGATGGCGCGCCGCCACCTGGAGGCCGGCCACCTGGTGCGCAAGGAGACCGTCTCCAGCACGCTGGCGGCGCGCGTGCACTACGCCTGGCGTGCCGGGCGCGGACCCGGCGCAGCGGGGCCGGCGCTGCGCTGGTGGCTGGCGCAGCTCGACAGCGCGATCACGCGGCGCGCGCTGATCGAGCGGCACGGCTCGGCGTGGCTCTAGGAGCGTGGGCGGCAGAAGGGAAGTCCCTGACAGCGCAGCATGCTGGTGAGCGTTGAACGAGCATGAGCTACCGCCCCTACGAACCGCAACAGGAAATGTTGCTGCCCGCATCGCTGCAGGA
>JAFECX010000187.1 GCA_018241895.1 Pseudomonadota bacterium | reverse complement strand
GCGCAGCGGCCAGCGCGGCATCGAAGCCCTCGGCCGCGGCGGCCAGTGCCGCCTCGTCGCGCAGGCGCGCGGCCGCTTCGAGCGCAGCGGCCAGCGCAGCCAGCGCCAGCGCGCCCACCGATGCCGCGGCGCCCTTCAGGCGGTGCGCCAGCGCCTCGACCTCGCCGTGGCGTGCGGCCGCCAGCGCCGCGCGCAGCGCCGCCGCATCCTGCTCGGCGGCGAGCGCGAAAGTCCGTCGCACCCGATCCTGCAGCTCGGGGTCCTCGCCCACGGCGGCCGCAAGCACCTGCGCGTCGTAGACCGGCGGCAGCGACGCGGATGCACCTTCGGCCACGTCGGCGGGCGCGATGTCGCCGTCATCGGTGCCGGTACCCGTTCCGATGGCGGTGCCGGTGCCGGTGCCGGTGCCGGTGCCGGTGCCGGTAGCGGTGCCGGTAGCGGTGCCGGTAGCGGTGCCGGTAGCGGTGCCGGTAGCGATGGCGGTAGCGATGGCGGTAGCGGTGCCGGTGCCGGTGCCGGTGCCGAGCGCGCCTGGCGGCAGCCAGCGCCGCAGGATCGCCGCCAGCCGCGGCAGCGTGAGCGGCTTGGTGGTGTAGTCGTCCATCCCCGCGCTGCGGCAGCGCTCGGCTTCGCCGTACAGGGCGGCCGCCGTCAACGCGACGATGGGCGTGCGCGCGCCCGCGCCTTCTTCGGCACGCAGGCGCCGGGCGAGTTCGTAGCCGTCGACGCCGGGCATGCGCAGGTCGGTGAGCAGCATCGCGCAGCCGCCTTCGCGCCAGCGCGCCAGCGCCGCCTCGCCGTCGGCGGCGAGATCGACCTCGACGCCGAGCAGCGCGAGCTGGTGCCGTATCACTTCCTGGTTGATCGGGTTGTCCTCGGCCACCAGCACGCGCGTGCCGGCAGGCAGCGGCGGCGGCAGGGTGAAGTCGGGCTCCGCCGGCTCCGGTCCGACGGGCACGTCTTCCACCGCCGACGTGGCACGTCGCCCGGCTGCCAGCGCCACCGCGTCGACCAGTGCCGCACGGTGCAGCGCGTCGGCATCGAGCACCACCTCGCCGCCGTGGGCGCGCCGCGGCCTGCGACGCTGGCCGCGCCCCACGAGCACGAGACCGGCGCTGCCCAGCTGCGCGGCGCTGCGCAGATCGTTGGCCAGCGCCGCCGCCCAGTCGATGCCGACCACCGCCACGCGGGCGGCGCCGGCGTGCGCGGCCAGCGCGGCGCGCAGCGCGAGCGGATCGCTCCACTGGTCGACCGCGGCGCCGGCGGCCGCGAGATACGCCTCCCAGTCGGCGCCGAGTTGCGGGTCGTCGGCGCACACCAGACAACGCAGGCCGCGCAGCGATGCAGCGCCGGGCGCCTCGGCCTCGGCGCCGGCGGCCGCCAGCGGGATGCACACGGTGACCGTCGAGCCCTGCTCCAGCGCGCTGCGCACCTCGACGCGGCCGCCGAAGGCGTGCGCCAGCCGCTGCACGATGGGCATGCCCAGGCCGGTGCCGCCGTAGCGGCGCGCGGTCGAGGCATCGGCCTGCGCGTAGGGCTCGAAGATCCGCGCCAGCGTCTGGGCGCTCATGCCGATGCCGTTGTCCACCACCTGCAGGCGCAGCATCGGGCCATCGGCGCCGTCGACGCCGTCGACGCGCACCCGCACGCAGCCGGCGCGCTCGAGGCCGCCGCTGAACTTGATCGCGTTGCTCGCCAGGTTGTCGACGATCTGCCGAAAGCGCACGGCGTCGAGCAGCACCTGGGCCGGCAGTGCCGGCGCGACGTAGACCTGCAGCAGCACGCCGCGCGCCGCCGCGCCCGGCTGCAGGGCATCGCAGGCGCCCTCGACCAGCTCGCGCAGCTCCACCGGCCGGCGTTCGAGGTCGAGGCGGCCGGCCTCGATCTTGGACAGGTCGAGCAGGTCGTCGATCAGCGCCAGCAGCCCGAACGACGATTCGCGCATCGTGCGCACGAGGTCGCCCTGGTACGGGTTGAGGTCGGAGCGCGCCAGCACCTCGGCCAGGCCGACCACGCCGTTCATCGGCGTGCGCAGCTCGTGGCTGATGGTTGCGAGGAAGGCGCTCTTGCTCTCGTTGGCCGTCTCGGCGGCGCGGCGCGCCTGCTCGAGTTCGGCCGTGCGCTCGGCCACCAGGTCCTCGAGGCCGGCGCGGTAGCGCTCGAGCTCGGCGGCCATGCGCTGCTGTTCGGTCACGTCCTTCTTGATCGCCAGGTAGTGCGTGATGCGCCCGTGCGCCATGCGCAGCGGCGTGATCGTCGCCTCCTCGGTGTACTCGCTGCCGTCCTTGCGCCGGTTGAAGAACACGCCATGCCACGGCTGGCCCCGGCCGAGCGCCGTCCACAGCGCCGCGTAGGTGGCGCGCGGCGTCTTGCCCGACTGCAGCAGGCGCGAATTGCAGCCGACGAGCTCGTCGCGCCGATAGCCGCTGATGGCCTCGGCGGCCGCGTTGGCGTAGACGATGCGCGCTTCGACGTCGGTGACGACGATGCTCTCGGGGCTCCGGTCGACCGCCGTCTGCAGCCGGGCCAGTTCCTCCTGCTGCTCGCGCAAGGCGGTGATGTCGCGCGTGATGCCGTACACGCCGACGATGCGCCCGCCGTCGCGCAGCGCGCCCTTGGTGGTGCGAAACAGGCGCCACCCCTGCGCCGTGTCGAACTCCTCCTCGAAGGACTCGCAGCCGCCGTGCGCGAGGATGCGCCGGTCGAGCGCCTCGATGCGCGCGGCCAGTTCGCGCCCGAAGATGTCGCCCGCGCGGCGGCCCAGCGCGAGCTTCGGGTCGACGTTCAGCAGCGCGCCGGCGGCCGGGTTCATCGCCACGTAGCGCCCCGTCGCATCCTTGGCGAGGATGGGGGCGTCCGACGTCTCGATGAAGGTCTCGAGCAGCGCCAGCGTCAGGCGCCGCTCGCGCGCCGGGCCCCAGACGCCGGCGGACCGGGCGCGCACGAGCCAGCGCGCGAACCAGCCCGTCGCCACCACGGCCGCGGCCGCCAGCACCCAGGCCAGCACCGGCGGCAGCACGGTCGAGGGCAGCACCGCGTCGCCGACATCGTGCCCCAGCAGCATCAGCGCCAGCGCCGCGAGCGGGCCGAGCGCGAGCGCGACACCGCCGAGCGTGCGGCCGGCGCGTGCCGGCTGCTTCATGCCGGGCTCCCGCCTTCGCTGTCGCGCGCGGCGGCGCGCTGCAAGGCATGAAAGGCATCGACCCAGCGCGCGCACGCGGCGGGCGCCTCGGTCCAGACCATCGCCCCGGGCAGGGCGCGCGGCGCGGCCGGCGTGTCGAAGACCAGCACCGCCGCGCGCGGCGTCAGATGCGCCAGGTGCCGCGTCAGCGCCGCGGCGCCCACGGCCAGCGAGCCGTCGATGACCACCAGATCGGGCTGCATGCGCGCGGCCGAGAGCAGCGCGTCGATGGCGTCGGCCTCGGCAACGAGCCGGCACTCGGGTGCGCTCGCCTGCAGCAGCTGGCGCAGCGCCTGGCGGCGCGCGCCGTCTTCGATCACCAGCAGCACGCGCGGCGCGCCGTGCAAGGCGGGGGCGGCGTGCGGCGACGCGGGCGGCAGGTGGTGCGATGCGACGTTCATTCGGGCGGCACCGGCGACAGCGGCGCACCGCGCGCCCGTTCGTCGACCGGCTGCGCCGACTCTAGGAAGCGTGCGCCCGGCGGTCTGCGGGGAAATCTGGATGGGCGGCGTCGGGGAGCCGCGCCGTGCGCGGCCGCGGCACGGGCTCGCCATGGCGGCGTTCACGCCGCCGCTGAAACCCGTGCGAGCGGTTCGCCCGCAGGTTTTCAGCATTCGTCGACGCCGATCAGCCCGACGCGGATCGCGAAGCGCACGAGCGCGGTCACGTCGGCCACGCCGAGCTTGGCCATCAGGCGGCTGCGGTACGAGTCGACGGTCTTGGGCGACAGGTGCAGCAGCGCGCCGATCTCGGCGCTCGAGCGCCCGCGCACGACCAGCTCCGCCATCTGGCGCTCGCGCACGGAAAGCGACGCCAGCAGCGCCTGCTCGTCGCGTATCGTGAAGCCCTGCACGGCCAGGTCGGCGACCTCGCCGCCCAGATGGCGCCGGCCCGAGAGCACGACCTCGATGCCGCGCAGCAGCTCGGCCGACGGCGCGCCCTTGAGCAGGTAGCCGGCGGCGCCCAGGCGCAGCGCCTCGGCCACGTGGCGCGGCTGCGCGGACATCGTCAGCACCACCGTGCGCACGGCGATGCGCCTGCGCTGCAGTTCCTCCAGCAGCTCGAAGCCCGAGCGCTCGCCCAGATGCAGGTCGAGCAGCAGGATGTGCGGCGCGAGGCGCTGGATCTCGGCCAGCGCCGTCGTCGGATCGGCGGCCTCGCCGACGACGCGGTGGCCGGCGGCGCGCAGCACCGCGGCCAGACCGTCGCGCAGCATGGCGTGGTCGTCGAGGAGATAGAGGCTCGCCATCAGGCGCCTTCGGCCGCGCTGCGCGTCCAGCACAGCACGACCCGCGTGCCTCCCCCCGCCGGCTGCTCGATGGCAAAGTGGGCCCCGATCGCCATCGCCCGCTCGCGCATGCCGACGATGCCCAGATGGCCCGCGCGCTCGCCGCGCAGGAGATCGGGCATGCCGCGTCCATCGTCGACGACCTCGAGCCGCAGCAACGAAGCGTCGCCCTCGACGATCACCCGCACCAGCGTCGCGCCGGCGTGCAACTGCGCGTTGACGATGGCCTCGCGCGCCACCATGAAGGCCGCGTACTCCACCTCGCCCGGCCAGCGCAGCGCGAACTGCCCCTCCTCGACTTCGAGCAGCACATCGACGCTGGCCGCATCCTGCACGCGGCTGCGGATCTCGTTGTCGAGCGCGGCAACGAAGCCCTGCTCTCCGAGCATCGGCGGGCGCAGCTCGCCGAGAACGACGCGCACGTCGGCAATCGCCCGCTCGAGGGCCGCGCCGACGCGCTCGCACTCCTCGCGCAACGCCTCGGGCATCGCCGCCCCCATGCGCGCGGTGGCCGCATCGAGGCGCAGCCGGGCCGTGGCCAGGCTCTGGCCGAGCTGGTCGTGCAGCGTCTGCGCGACGTGGCGGGTGGTCTCGCGCTCCTGCGTCAGCAGCCGCCGGGCGAGTTCGGAGAGGTCCATCTGGTAGGCCACCAGCGCACGCTCGGCGGCGCGGCGTTCGGAGATGTCGCGCAGCACGGCGACGAAGCGCCCCTCCCCGGCCGCGCGCGCGCTGACCTCGGCCGGGAAGCTGGCGCCGTCGCAGCGCCGCTGCTCCCACTCGACCAGATGCACCCGCGCGTCGGCCGCGCCGGCGCCCGACAGCGCGCCCAGCGTCTCTTCGACGCGCAGGCGGTCGCGCTGCGCGACGAGGTCGTCCAGCCGGCACGCCAGCAGTTCGGCGCGCGCGCAGCCCAGCATCGCCAGCGCCTTCGGGTTGGCATCGAGCACGCGGTGATCCGCACCGAGCAGCAGCACGCCGTCGCCGATGGCCTCGAACAGGCTGCGCTGGTAGACCTCGGCCTCGCGCAGCGCCCGCTCGTCGGCGACGCGCCGGGTGATGTCCTCGCTGTAGATCAGGATGCCCCCCACGGCGCCGCTCGCCGGGTCGATCCAGGGCTGCACCTCCCAGCGCAGCCACTGCACGCGGCCGTCGGGGTGCACGAAGCGGTCGGCCTCGGCGCGCACCACCTCGCCGGCCAGGCCGCGCTGTTCGACGGCGTGCCACTCGGGCTTGAGCCCCGGGAAGACGTCGTGATGCCTGCGCCCCGTCACGTCGTCTTCCTCGCGGCCCAGGTTCGCCAGCCACTGGCGGCTGGCGGCGACATAGCGCATCTCGCGATCGAACATGGCGAGCGAAACCGGTGCCTGTTCGACGAACAGGCGCAGGCGCTCCTCGCGCTCGCGCAGTGCGGCCACAGCGCGGTCGCGCTCGGCCTCGGCGCGCACACGTTCGGTAACGATCGTGGCCACGACGAGCCGGGCCGGACGGTCCTCGAAGTCGATCGGGCTGGAGGCGATCTCGACCTCGAACAGGCTGCCATCCTTGCGCCGGTGCAGCCGCGGCGCCGTCGAGTGAAGAGCTGTCGGGTTCGAGCGCACCCGGGCCAGATCTGCACGCAAACGATCGTGCGCATCCGGGCGCCGCAGGTCCAGCAGCGTCATCGCAAGCATCTCTTCGCGGCTGTAGCCATACACGCGCAGCGCGGCGTCGTTGACCGCAAGCAACTGCATCGTCTTGTTGTCGCGCACGTAGGTCGGATTCGGATTGGCGTCGAACAGTTCGCGGTAGCGTTGCTCGCTCGCACGTTGAATGTCGGCCACTCGCCGGCGCTCGGTGACGTCGGCGAGGAGCACCGACACGCCTTCGAGCGACGGATAGATGCGGCTCTCGAGCCAGCGGGCGCCATCGGGCGAGCGGTGTTCGACGACGCGCGGCGCGCCGCGCTGCAGCGCCTCGCGCAGGGCGACGCCCAGCGCGTCGTCGCCCTCGGAGCGCCAGCAGGCATGGAAAGGCCGGCCGAGCATCGCGTCGGCCGCTGCGGCGCCGAAGATGGCCGCCGCGCGGTCGTTGACATACGTCAGGCGCAGCTCGCGATCCAGCGCGACGAAGCCGTCGCTCACGCGCTCCATCAGCTCGCGCAGCCGCCGCGTGGCCGCGGCGCGCTCGCGCTCGGCCGCCACGCGCGCCGTGATGTCCACGGCGCTGGCCAGTCGCGCCTGCGGCCCGTCGCACGCCAGGGCACTCACGGTGACCTGCACGTCGATGAGGCGGCCCTCCTTCGTGCGATGGCGGTGCACGCCCATCGAGCGCACCGGGTGCCGCTCGAAATCGGGCGCCGACCCGACCAGCGCCAGGAAGTCCGGCACGTCGCCCGCGGGACGGAGGTCGGTGACCCTGAGCGCGAGGAACTCCTCGCGGCGGTAGCCGTAGTCGTGCAGCGCCGCGTCGTTCACGTCGAGAAAGCGCAGCGACGCGTGGTCGAACACCCACATCGGGATGGGATTGGTCGCGAACAGCATCCGATAGCGCTCTTCGCTCGCGCGCAGCGCCTCCTGCGCCTGCCGCTGCGCCGTGGTGTCGAGGAAGTGGACCGACAGCCCGCGGGCCGACGGGTAGATGCGCGCCTCGAACCAGCGCCGGCTCGGCGCGTCGAAGCTCTCGACGCGCTGCGGCTGCCCGCTGGCGAGCGCGAGTTCGGCCGCTCGATGCCAGGGGCGGCCGCGCATCTCGGGCATCACCTCCCATACCAGGCGCCCGGGCAGCGTCGTCTCGTCCTCGACGCCCATCGCCTGGGCCGCGACGCGGTTGACGAAGGTGAAGCGCCACGCGCGGTCGTGCGCGACGAAGCCGTCGCTCACGCGTGCCAGCGTCTCGTGCAGCAGGTCGTGCGCGGCGAGCGCCGCATCGAGCGCCTCGGCGCGCTCGCGCCGGCTCGCCTGCAGCCGCTCGCGGGCGCGCTCGAGTTCCCGGACGCGGGCCGCGCCCTTCGGCCACTCGGCGCCCTGCGGCCATTCGGCGCCATCGGCCAGCGCGGCCACCGCCAGCCCCAGGCGGCGCGCCACCACGATGCCGCCCGTCAGCGACGTGGCGCCGATCAGCAGCAGGACGCCGGCGAGCGCGGCCGCGGTCTTGCGCAGCGGGGCGGCAGCCACCTCGGGCGCGACGTCGACGCGGGCGCTCCAGCCCGAGGCGTCCGAGAGCACGGCAACGCCATCCGGTGCGCCCTCCTTCGCGGTCGGCTCGGCCGCGCTGCTGGCGATCGGCTGCCCGGTAGCGTCGCGCAGCGACAGCACCCAGCCCCGCGGCAGGACTCGCGCCTGCACCAGGGGCTGCAGTGCGGACACGTCCTGCACCGCGGCGAGGACGGCGACGACGCGGCCCTCGCGCCACACCGGTACCGCGGTGACCACGAGCCGCGCCCCGGAGCGCGGGTCGTCGAGGACATCGCTCACGGCAGGCCTGCCGGTGCCGGCCGCCAGCCTGACCGCGGCACGTCCGCCGGCACCGCGCAGCCGCGGCAGCGCGGCCGCCTCCGTGCTGCGCGTATCCATCAGCACCTGCCCGCCCGGGCTGGCCAGCAGCACGTGCGCCTCGTACCTCTTCAGGAAGCCGGCAGCGGGCGCCCGCAGTTCTTGCGGCCGATCCGGAATCGAGCCGGCCTCCATTTCGGCCAGCATGGCGAGCGCACGCTGCTGCGAGAGCACCAGACGATCGACGCTGTCGGCCAGCTCGTCCGCAGCGAGGCGCATCCCCTGCTCGAGCTCACGCTGCTCCGCGGCGACGATGTGCGCACCGAGCCAGATCGCCAGCGCCATCGGCGGCAGCAGCGCCAGCAGCAGCAAGGCGGCCAGGTAGCCGCGCAGCGACCGCAGGGGACGCCGGTGCGACCGCGCAGCCGGCCCGTCGGGCGAATCGTGGGGCGTATCCTCGGGCGGCTCGTCGGGCGGTCCGTGGCGCGACCCATCAGGCGGCGAGGCAGCCGCTGCGCCGGGGGCGGGTTCGAGTGCGGTCATCCTGTGCGTGATCCGGCAGACGAAGGGTGGCGTCGACGCCCCTGCACCACCGCGACACAAGGGCCGGGGTCATGATAGATAGCCATCGGCACTTGGGTACTCGTCCAGGGCGCGCCGACAAGAACTCCCCACGCACCGGCGCGCCGCTGCCCTTCGCGCAGTGGCCGGACCGGACGCACCGACAAGAGCGCGGGCGGCGCAAATCCGGCCCGCGCTCCTGGGAGCGTGGGCGGCAGAAATCCAGCCCCGCGCTCCTAGGCCGCCGCCGGCTCGGTGCCGCCCATCAGCGCCTCGATGTCGACCAGGATCAGCATGCGCTCGGCGGCCCCCTCGCCCTGGCCGGACGTCATCGAGCCGATGCCGGTGATGAAGCCGCTGTCGCCGCCTGCGCCGAGTTCGGGCGCCGGCCTGATCTGCCCGGGCTGCAGTTCGAGCACGTCCGATACCGCGTCGACCACGGCGCCGACCACGCGCCCCGCCACGTTGAGCACGATGACCACCGTGGCGGCGCCGTACTCGACCGTCTCGCAGCCGAGCTTCAGGCGCAGGTCGACGATCGGCACGATCGCGCCGCGCAGGTTGATCACGCCCTTGACGCAGTCCGGCGCGCCAGCGATGCGCGTGGGCGCTTCGTAGCTGCGGATTTCCTGCACGCGCAGGATGTCGATGCCGTACTCCTCGGCGCCGAGGCGAAAGGCCAGATGCTGGCCGCCGGCATGGGCGACCGTCGCCGGGGCCGCCGCGGCGGCCGGCGCGGCGGCGGCAGCGGGTTCGGTGCGCGGCTG
>JAFECX010000186.1 GCA_018241895.1 Pseudomonadota bacterium | reverse complement strand
GGGCTGCAGGGCGGCGGCGCAGCGGCGGCGCAGGCGGCCGCGGCCGCGACCGCCGCGGCGGCCGCGCTCAGGCCCGACGAAATCATGGCCACGCTCGAGAAGCTCGCCGAGCTGAAGACCAAGGGCATCCTCAGCGACGACGAGTTCGCCGCCAAGAAGGCCGAGCTGCTCAAGAAGCTCGTCTGATGCCCTTGGCCAGCGGCCCGGCGCCGGGCCGTCCCAAGCCGGGCCAGCCCCCGCAGCGGATGGCGAAGACGCGCAGCGCGAAGCCTGGGGGCCCGCGGTGACGTCGCGCGTCTACCGCGCCGCCTGTCCGAACTGCGGCGCGCCGGTCGAGTTCGCCTCGGCGGCATCGGCCAGCGCCGTCTGCAGCTATTGCCGCAGCACGCTCGTGCGCGACGGCGACGCGCTCAGGCGCATCGGCGTCGTCGCCGAGCTGTTCGACGACCATTCGCCGCTGCGCCTGGGTGCCGGCGGCACGCGCCAGGGCATCGCCTTCACGCTCGTCGGGCGGCTGCAGTACGCCTACGAAGGCGGCACCTGGAACGAGTGGCACGCGCTGTTCGACAACGGCCGCTCGGCATGGCTGTCGGAGGACAACGGCGCCTACGTGCTGGCGTTCGACGCGCCGCTGCCGGCCGACGCGCCGGCGCTCGATGCGCTGCGCGCCGGCCAGCACGTGCAGGCCGACGGCCGCGCCTGGGACGTGGCCTCGCTCACGCGCGCGCGGCTGCTCTCGGCCGAAGGCGAGCTGCCGGCGCCGCCGCGGCTCGAGGGCGAATTCCTCGTCGCCGACCTGCGCAATGCCGCCGGCGAAGTGGCCACGCTCGACGGCAGCGACGCGGCGCGGCCGGCCTGGAGCGTCGGCCGCTCGGTGCTGCTGGCCGAGCTGCGCCTGCAGGGGCTGGCCGAGACGAGCGAGAAGACGCTCGCCGGCCGCACCCTCGCATGCCCGAACTGCGGCGCCGCGCTGGAGCCCAGGCTGGCGACGACGCTAAGCCTCACCTGCAGCCAGTGCCGCTCGGTGGTCGACATCTCGCGCGGCGTCGGCGCCGAACTCGCGCACTTCACGCAGAACAACGCCGGCCCGGGCGGCCTCGAGCCGCAGATCCCGCTCGGCAGATCGGGCGTGCTGGCCGCGCTCACGCCCGGTCGTGCCGCCGAGAGCTGGCAGGTCGTCGGCTACATGGAGCGCTGCGAGCTGCCCGCAAGCGGCGACGACGAGACGACGTACTGGCGCGAGTACCTGCTCTATCACGCGACGCTGGGCTTCGCCTTCCTCGTCGACGCCGAGGACGGCTGGAGCTGGGTGCGCCCGATCACCGGCGCACCGACGGTACGCGGCGAGCGTGCGGATTACGACGACACGAGCTTTCGCCACCGCGCCACCTACGACGCCAAGGTGACCTGGGTGCTGGGCGAGTTCTACTGGCGCGTGCAGCGCGAAGAGCGGGCCCGGGTCAGCGACTACGAGGGCACCGGCGCCGGGCGCGACAAGCGCCTGTCGCGCGAGGCCACGCACGGCGAGGGCGCCAGCGAAGTCGTGTGGTCGGCCGGCGCCACGCTGGCGGCAGCCGACATCGGCCGGGCCTTCGGCATCGCGCCCGACGAGGGGGCCGCACCGGTGCACGACGTCGGCAGCTTCACGCCGTCGGGCAAGGGGCTGCGCACGATCCTGTGGCTCGTCGTGCTCTTCGTCTTCGTCGTCGCGGCCATCGGCAGCTGCGACCACGACGAATGCGCCGACGTGAAGAGCAGCTTCGGCGAGTCGAGCGCCGAGTACCGCCAGTGCCTCGCGCAGCGCGGCTCGGGCACGCGCGCGCGCACCAGCGGCGGCAGCTTCGGCGGCTTCGGCACGGGCGGCGGCCACAAGTGAACATGCAACCAACCTGGAGGTGACCCATGCTGGGAATCGAGTGGCTCAAACCGGGCGTGCTGATCGGCTCGATGCTGTACGCACTGATCGGCGTGGCGATCTTTTGGGTCTGCTTCGTCATCGTCGACAAGCTCACGCCCTACGACCTGTGGGCCGAGATCGTCGAGAAGAAGAACGTCGCGCTGGCGATCGTCGTCGGCGCGATGTGCATCGCCATCGGGCTCATCGTCTCCGCGGCCGTGCACGGCTAGCGCGCGATGGCGGCGGCGGCCAGGCCCGAGGGCGGCGGCGCGGGCGAAGGCGGCGCGCCTGCGCACGCCGGCGCGGGCATCTCGGCCGCCGAGGTGGCGCTGCTCGCCTCGGTGTTCGTGGTCGCCGCCTGCGGCCTCGTCTACGAGCTGGCGGCCGGGGCGCTGGCGAGCTACCTGCTCGGCGACTCGGTGCTGCAGTTCAGCACCGTGATCGGCAGCTACCTGTTCGCGATGGGCATCGGCTCGTGGGCCAGCCGCCACGTCGAGCGCCAGCTGGTGGCGCAGTTCCTGCGCATCGAGCTGCTGGTGGGGCTGGTGGGCGGGCTGATGCCGGCGGCGCTGTTCGTCGCCCACAGCGCGCTGCCGGCCGGGCACGGCGCGGGCTTCCGGGTGCTGCTGTACGGCCTCGTGCTCGTCGTCGGCGTGCTGGTGGGGCTGGAGATCCCGCTCGTCATGCGCATCCTCAAGCGCCACTTCGGCGCGCGCTACGCGCTCGCCGAGCTGGTCTCGCAGGTGCTGACCTTCGACTACCTCGGCGCGCTGGCGGTGGCGGTGGCGTTTCCGCTCGTCTTCGTGCCGCACCTGGGCCTCGTGCGCACGGGCGTCTTCTTCGGCCTGCTCAATGCCGCGGTGGCGGTGTGGGCGCTGCTGCTGTTTCGCGGCGAGCTGCGGCGCTGGCGCTCGCACGCGCTGGCCTGCGCCGGCGTCGTCGCCGTGCTCGCCGCGGCGATGGCCGGCGCCGGACGCCTCACCACCTGGGCCGAGGACCAGTTCTACGGCGACTCGGTGATCCTGCGCGAGAGCAGCGCGTACCAGCGCGTCGTCGTCACCGCGGGGAGCGCCGGCGTGCGCCTCTTCCTCAACGGCAACCTGCAGTTCCACTCGCGCGACGAGTACCGCTACCACGAGGCGCTGGTGCACCCGGCGATGGCCGCCTTCGCCGCCGGCCGCTCGCCGCGGCGCGTGCTCGTGCTGGGCGGCGGCGACGGGCTGGCGCTGCGCGAGATCCTGCGCTATCCGGGCGTCGAGCACGTGACGCTGGTCGAACTCGACCCGCACATGACGCGCCTGTTTTCCACCTACCCGGCGCTGGTGGCGCTCAACGGCGGCTCGCTCGGCAGCCCGAAGGTGACGATCGTCAACGCCGACGCCTTCACCTGGCTCGAGTCCAACCGCGAGCGCTTCGACGTCATCGTCATCGACTTCCCGGACCCCAGCAACTTCTCGCTCGGCAAGCTGTACACCACGAGCCTGTACCAGCGCGCCGACCAGGCGCTGGCCGCCAGCGGCTGGATGGTGGTGCAGACGACCTCGCCGCTGGTCGCGCGCAAGAGCTTCTGGACCGTCGTCGCCACGCTCGAGGCGGTGGGCCTGAGGACGACGCCGTACCACGTGCACGTGCCCAGCTTCGGCGAGTGGGGCTTCGTGCTCGCCGGGCACCGGCCCTGGCCCGGGCTGGCGACGCTGCCGCCGGGCCTGCGCTTTCTCACGCCGCAGGGCATGGCCGCGCTGCTGGACTTCCCGCCCGACATGGCGCGCGTGCCGGCCGAGCCCAACCGCCTGTCCAACCAGGTGCTGGTTTCGACCTTCGAGGAAGAATGGGGCAAGGTCGCGCGGTGAGAGGCTGCGCATCGACACACGGCGGCCGCGCGGCACGAGCGGGCACGCCACGCGCCATCGGCATGCCGCAGGCGCGTCGCCGCCGCCGGGTGCGCGCAGCGCCGCGCG
>JAFECX010000185.1 GCA_018241895.1 Pseudomonadota bacterium | reverse complement strand
TTCGACCATCGGGGCCTGTTCACCGGCTACTGGGGCGTGGCACGCGACGTGACGACCGAAGTCGCGGCGCGCGATGCACTCGCCGCCACCGAGACACGCCACCGCGCGCTGTTCGCGCGCATCCCGACGCCGCTCGTGCTGCACCGTGGCGGCCATCCTCTCGATGCCAATGCGGCGGCACTCGATCTGTTCGGCCACGACTCGCTGGCCGCGATCGTGGCCAGCGACATCTTTGCTTCCTTCGAGACCGGTGACTCGCGCGAGCGGGCGCGCCGGCGCTACGACCAGTTGCAGGGCCAGCCGCCCGGCACGGCGCTGCCGGTGGCCGACTTCAGGATGCGCGCGGGTTCGCGGCGCCTGTCGGTGCGTGCCACCGGCGTGACGGTGGATGCGCAGGGCGGCCCGGCCGTGCTGTCGATCTTCGTCGACGACACCGAACGCCTGGCGGCCGAGGAGATGGTGCGCCGCTCCGAAGCGCTGCTGTCGCACCTGGTGGCCACCAGCCCCGACCTGGTGATGCTCACCGACCTCACCAGCGGCCGCTATGCGATGGTCAACCAGACCTTCGAGCGCATCACCGGCTGGACGTCGGCCGAGGCCGTGGGTCGCACGTCGATCGACCTCGACCTGTGGTGCAGCCACCAGGAGCGCGAGGACTTCCACGCCCTCGTGCGCGAGCGCGGCCGGGTGGGCGATCTGCCGACGCGCTTTCGCGCCAAGGACGGCCGTGAAGTGGCGCTGATCGTCGCCGCGGCGCGCTTCGCGATGGATCGGCGCGACTATCTGGTGATCAACGCGCGCGACGTGACCGACGTCGAGCGTGCGCGGCTCGAGCGCGAAGCCATCCTCGACAACGCCTCGGTCGGCATTGCCGTCACGCGGGATCGGCGCTTCGTGCTCGCCAACCGGTGGTTCGAGGCGATCTGCGGCTGCGCTCCGGGTGCGTTGATCGGCCAGCCAGGCAGCGTCGTCTGGTCGTCCGAGGCGGACTACGCACGCATGGGCAGCCTGTACGGGCCCGTGCTGGCGCGCGGCGAGTCGGTGGAGTTCGAGGCCTCGATGGCACGGCGCAGCGGCGGCGACTTCCTCGCGCGCGTGCGTGCGCACGCCATCGATCCGGAGCGGCCGGTCGACGGCGGCACCGTGTGGATCGTCGACGACATCACCGAGCGCCGCGCCGCCGAGCTGGCGCTGGCGCGCGCGCGCGACGAGGCCGAGGCCGCCAACCGCGCCAAGAGCGCCTTCCTCGCCAACACCAGCCACGAGCTGCGCACGCCGCTCAACGGCATGATCGGCCTGGCGCACCTGGCGCGCGACCCGCAGCTGGACGAGGGCACGCGCGCCGCCTACCTGACGCAGATCGCCGACAGCGCGCAATCGCTGGCGGCGATCATCTCGGACATCCTCGACCTGTCCAAGATCGAGGCCGGCAAGCTCGGGCTCGAAACCGCGACGTTCGATCTGGGCGAGCTGTTCGAGACGCTCGCCCGGACCTGGGCGCCGCAGGCCGCGGTGCATGGCCTGGGCCTGCGCTTCGAGATCGCGCCCGAAGTGCGCGGGCCGGCGCTCGGCGACGCGCTGCGCGTGCGCCAGATCGCCAACAACTACCTCAGCAACGCGCTCAAGTTCGCCGAGAGCGGCGAGGTCGTCCTGCGCGCCACGCGCCCGCGCGGCGACGCGATGCTGCGCATCGAGGTGCAGGACCGCGGCGAGGGCATCGCCGCCGACGTGCTGGCGCGGCTGTTCAAGCCGTTCACGCAGGCCGACGAGTCGACGACGCGGCGCTTTGGCGGCAGCGGGCTCGGGCTGTCGATCTGCCGCGAGCTGGCGACGCTGATGGCCGGCCAGGTCGGCGTCGACAGCCGGCTGGGCGAAGGCAGCCTCTTCTGGGCCGAGCTGCAGCTGCCTGCCGCCTCCGCCGCGCCGAGCGAACCCGAGCCCGCCGGCGCTCGCACGCTCGACGGCGCACGCGTGCTGCTGGTCGAGGACAACCCGGTCAACATGATGATCGCCGTGGCCATGCTCGAGCGCTGGGGCGTCGAGGTCGAGCAGGCGGCCGACGGCGCCGCCGCGCAGCAGGCGGTGGCGCAGGTTGCTGCCGCCGGCACGCCGTACGACGTGGTGCTGATGGACGTGCAGATGCCGGGAATCAGCGGCTACGAGGCGACGCGCGCGCTGCGCGCAGCGGGCTACGACCGCCCGATCGTCGCGCTGACGGCGGCGGCGCTCGTCAGCGAGCGCGACGCCGCGCTGGCCGCGGGCATGAACGACTTCCTCACCAAGCCCATCGACATGGAGCGGCTGCGCGCGGCGCTGCTGCGCTGGCGTGGACGCCGCGTCGCAACGTCGGCCGGTGCGCCGGGCGCGCGCGCCGTGAGCGCGCCGTGAGCGCGCTGTGAGCCGCGCCGTGAGCGCGCTGTGAGCGCGCCGTGAGCGCGTGCCGAGCGGGTCATGCGCGAGCCACGCGTGCTCGCCGCGAGCGCGCGCCATGCGTTGCCCACGGGCGCGCCGGAGGAACCGGGCGGGCACGGCACGAGGCGCCCGCACGGGGACGCCGCGGGCCCGGCCTGCGGCGTATGCTCGTGCGATGGACGAAGCGCAGGCCATCCTCGACTTCTGGTTCGGCGCCGCGGACGCGCCGCGCGACGAGTGGTTCCGCAAGGACGCGGCCTTCGACGAGCGCATCCGCGCGCGCTTCGGTGCGCTGGTCGAGCGTGCGCTGGCGGGCGAGCTCGTCGCCTGGGAGCGCGCGCCGCACACGGCGCTGGCGCGCATCCTGCTGCTCGACCAGTTCACGCGCAACATCCATCGCGGCAGCGCGCGCGCCTTCGCCGGTGACGCGCTGGCGCTGGCTGCGGCGCGCGCGCTTGTCGCAAGCGGCGCCGATCGCCGGCTCGCGCCCTTGCAGCGCTGGTTCGTCTACCTGCCCTTCGAGCACGCCGAAGACGCCGCCGCGCAGGCCGAATCGCTGCGCCTGTTCGGCGCGCTGGCGGCCGAGGCGCCGTCGCTGGCGTCGGCACTCGAATGGGCCGACAGGCACGCCGCCGTCATCGCGCGCTTCGGCCGCTATCCGCACCGCAACGAGGCCCTCGGGCGGGCGAGCACGCCCGAGGAGATCGAGTTCCTGAAGCAGCCCGGCTCGTCGTTCTGAGCGGGCCGCGGCCGCAGCCCGCGGCTTGCGCGCCGGCTCCGCGAATGCGGCCGTGCTCAAGCTGCGCCGAGCAGCACCGCGTGGTGGTCCTGTGCCATCGGCAGCGGCCAGCGCAGCATCTGGCCGCCGGCGGCGGCGCGCCAGCGTGCAATGCCGCGGCCGGCGCCGATCAGCACGGCACCGCTGTCGGGTTCGCGCGTCAGCGCGCACGGCTCGGCGAGGTCGGCGACCCGCGTGAGGCGCTCGGGCGCGGCCGGGCTCCACCACAGGCTGCGGCCGGCCTTCTGCGCGCTCAGCACGAAGCCGCCGCCAGGGGCGGACGTGATGTCGCCCACGTAGCCGGCGGCGCTCGCGTCGGCGCAGGGCAGTGTCAGCGATCGGCCGTCCCACAGCGCCAGCGCCGGCGCGTCGCGCCGCGCGTCGGCGCGCTCGTGCTCGGCCTGCAGCCCGATGCCCAGCAGCGTGCGTTCGCCATCGTCGGACCAGGCGACGTGGCGCAGGCCCAGGCGCGGATCGGCAAGCCGCCACTGGCCGAGCAGCCGTCCTGCCTCGGGGGCGACGAGGGCCAGCGTCGGATCCATGCGCGCAAGCTCGACGCCGCGTCCGGCCGCGTCGCGCAGGATGCCGCCGTTGGCCACGACGAGCGCGCCGTCGCGCGCGCGCAGGAGCTGGTGCGGATCGACACCGCCGCTGCCGAACTGCGCCACGCGGCGCAGGCTGCGCGCGTCGCGCACGCCGATCCAGCCGCTGCTGTCGGCCGGATCGGTTTCGGTCGTGTAGAGCCAGCGGCCGTCGGCGCTGCATTCGATGTGGCCGTTGAAGGTGCGCCGCGGCTGCTCGTCTTCGATGTCGATGCGCTGCACGACGCCGCCCGCGCCGTCGCAGCGCAGCAGCCAGCGCCCGGGCCGAAAGGCCACCGCCGCGAAGCCGCCGTCGGCCAGCGCGACGAGCCCGTGCGCGCGCGCGGGCACCGGCTGCGCGGCGGCGATGCGCAGCCGCGGCGCGTCCCAGTCGATTTCGATGATGCCGACGTGATCGGCCGCCGCCGGGCCGTCGGCCGCCTGAGCGTCCGCGGCGGTGCCGCGCCATGCGGTGGCCAGGC
>JAFECX010000184.1 GCA_018241895.1 Pseudomonadota bacterium | reverse complement strand
GGCGCACGGCGCACGGCGCACGGCGCACGGCGCACGGCGCACGGCGCACGGCGCACGGCGCACGGCGCACGGCGCACGGCGCACGGCGCACGGCGCACGGCGCGACGAACGCCTGGGGGCCGAGCGGCGCGTTCATGCGCCGAGGGTGCCGAGCACGCCGCGCGCCACCGCGGTGGTGCCCGCGCGCACTTCGAAGCCGATGCCGCGGCCGTGCGGCGTGAACGCGAGGTGCAGCGTCGCGCCCGGCGTCACGGCGGCGAGGAACTTCGCCTGTTCGACGACCAGCGCAGCGCCGAGCCGGCGGCGCCAAGCCGGGCGCGCCTCGAGCGCGTCGAGCACCAGCGCGAGCAGCGCCGCGCCGGGCAGCACCGGACGGCCGGGAAAATGGCCCTCGAAGGCCGGGTGGTCGGCGTCGACCTGCAGCGCGATCGACGCGTCGTCGGCGTGCAGCGGGCGCTCGCTGGCGTCCGGGCCCGGGCCGGCGCTGCCGTTGCCGTCACCGCTGCCGTCACCGCTGCCGTCACCGCTGCCGTCACCGCTGCCGCTGCCGCTGCCGCTGCCGCTGCCGCTGCCGCTGCCGCTGCCGCTGCCGCTGCCGCTGCTCGCACCCTGGGGGTGCGCGCCTCGTCGGCTCGCCAGCGTGGCCAGGGCAAACTCGCGCAGCGCCGCGCGGGTGAGCTTGCCCGTGGCCGCGCGCGGCAGCGCGTCGACGTGGATCACGCGCCGTGGCACGAAGGCGCTCTCGAGCTCGCAGCGCAGCGCGGTCGCGATCTCGCGCGCGCTGCGTGCGGGTGCGACGACGAAGGCGAGCGGCCGCGTGACCTCGCCCGGCACGTCGTCGGGCAGCCAGAACGCGCCGTCGTCGACGCCGTCGATGCGGTTCAGGACGAAGTCCAGGTGCGCCAGCGAGCTGCGCTTGCCGGCCACGTTGACCACGTCGTTGCCGCGCCCGAGCAGGCGGAAGTGCTCGGCATCGAGCAGCTCGAGCCGGTCGGCCAGCGGGGTCGGCGCCGCGACGTGGCCGCCGGTGACGATGAACTGCTCGTGCTCGTCGGCGCCGCCCGCGCACCGGCCTGTCGCCGGCGCCGCGCGCGCCTGCGGCTCGGCACCGGCCTGCACCGACAGCCGCAGGCCATCGAGCGCGTGCCAGACGTCGCCGGCCGCGGTGCGGCGCGTGGCGACCTGGCCGGCCTCGGTGCAGCCGTAGATCTCGATCAGCGGGGCGCCGAGCGCCGCTTCGGCGCGCGCGGCGAGCTGCGGCGTCAGCGGTGCGGTGGCCGACAGCACGAGATCGGCCGCCGGCAGCGCGACGCCGGCACCCAGCAGCGCCTTGAGGTGCAACGGCGTCGTGACGAGCGCGCGCGGACGCGGCAGGCGCTGCAGCGCAGCGGCGATGTCTGCGGGGTAGAACGGTCGCCCGGCGTCGAGCGCCGCGCCGCCCAGCAGCGCCAGCAGCACGCTCGATTCGAGGCCGTAGCTGTGCTGCCCGGGGACGGTGGCCACGAGCGCCAGGCCCGCAAGGTCGTTGCGCCCGAGCATGCGCGCCAGCCGCGCGGCCTCGGCACGGATGTTGGCGGCCAGCGACCCCCAGCGCTTGACGTGCGGCTGCGGCGCCCCCGTCGAACCCGACGTCAGCAGGCACACGGCAGGCAGCGCCGCATCGAGCATCGGCACTGGCGTCAGCGGCGCCGCGGCGGCGTGGAGGTCGGTGTGCGACAACGCCACGAGCGGCATGCCCGCGGTGTCGATGGCGGGGTCGTCGCTCAGCACGACGGGCGGGCGTGGATCGGCGGGCAACTGGCGCAGCGTCGCCGCCAGCGTGTTGGGCGGCATCAGCGTGATCTCGCCGCGCCGCAGCGCCGCAGCGAGGCCGAGCGCGAAGAGCAGGCGGTCGCGACACAGATTGACCACGCGCGCGCCGGGCGGCAGCCTTTCGGCCAGGCGCTCGGCGGCAGCAAGGAACTGCGCCGCGCTGAGTGCACGGCCGTCGTGCCAGGCCAGCGGCGCGGCCAGATCGCGCGGCGCGAGCAGCGGCGAGCGCAACGGCGGCGGCAAGGCCAGGTCGGGCGGCGGCGGCTTCATCCCGAGCGGCCCGACGTCGGGCTCGTCTGCCAGGCCTGCCATGCCGCGGCGAGCGACGCGCGCCCGAATTCCGGGTGGCGGCGGTGCCGCCACAGGTGCTCGAGCACGAACAGGCCCGTCGCCAGCAGCGGCGACAGCACGTTGCCGAACAGCGACCACCAGCTCCACGGTGCGAGCGCATAGAGGGTGGCCGAGGCGGCGATCATGCCGACGAAGTACCCGCTCCACACCACCGTGAGCCGCTGCGTGTAGCGCTGCATCGCCGGTGTCAGGCGCGCATGCACGCGCAGCGCGAGCGTCGTCACCAGCGGCGTGCGGCCTGGGCGCAGGGTGCTCGCGAAGGCCCACGCCAGCGCCAGATGCATGCCCGCGTGCTGCAGCACGTACATGCGCTGCATGCTCTGCACGCCGCCGCGCAGCACCGTCGCGGCGAGCAGCGCGACGCCGACACCGCACAGGCCGAGCACGATCCACTGCCGCGCGCGCAGCGCACCGAGTGCGACCGCAGCGAGCAGCGGGCCGAACAGCGCCGCCACCGACCATGGTTGGACGGGCGCCCGCACCATCAGGGCATGCGACAGTCCTGCATAAGCCAGCAGCGCTGCCGCGGCGGCGACCAGGCGCCAGCTCGGCATGGACAGGCGGAGGGTTACTTCGTGCGGTTCGCCGCGATGTGGGCGGCGAGGCTGCGCAGGTTGCGGAAGATCTGCTGGTTGTTCTCGTCGTCGCTGCGCAGCTGGAATCCGTAGCGCTGCGAGATCTCGAGCGCGACCTCGAGGATGTCGATCGAGTCCAGGCCCAGCCCGTCGCTGAACAGCGTCGTCCCGGGGTCGATGTCGGCGGCCGGGGTTTCGAGGTTCAGCGCGTCGACGAACAGCTGCGCGAGCTCGGCCTCCAGGGCAGCGCCGCCGGCAGGCGCAGGCGTGAGGGCGGCAGCGGATGCGGTGGGCGGCGAAGACACGAAGGATCCCCCTGAGAACACTTGGAGCGGCGGCGCTGCGCCCGGTGCCGCGGCGCGCGTGCGCGCATAGGGGCCCGATGGGCAAGGGGCCCGCTTGGCAAGGGGTCCGATTGTAGGCGGCGCCGGTGAGCGCTGCGGCGCACCGGCGCTGCGGCTGCGCGGAGCGCACCCGCCCTGGCGCCGGGGGCCCAGTGCGCCAGAATGCACGGGCTCCATGGGCTCCATGGGCTCCATGGGCTCCATGGGCTCCATGGGCTGCATGGGCTGCACGGGCTGCACGGGCTGCACGGGCGAGCCGACCGCGTGACCCATGGCGCCCCGGTGCGCGCGGCAGTCGCGCCGACCCGTGCGCATGCATACAACTGCACACGAATTCGCACGAGTTCGCGCGCGCGCCGGCTTGCCGAACCGCTCACACCGTACCTCCGCATGTCCATCGAAGACCGTCTCGCCGCACTGGGGCTGCAACTGCCGGCGCCCTTGCAACTGCCCCCCGGTGCGCAGCTGCCCTTTCCCTGGGTCCGGGTGCGGGGCCGACGCGCGCTGGTTTCGGGCCACGGGCCGACCCATGCCGACGGCAGCGTCGCCGCTCCGCTGGGCAAGGTGGGCGCCGAGGTGACGCCGGAGCAGGGCTACGCCGCGGCCCGGCTGACCGCGCTCGCCATCCTCGGCAGCCTGAAGCGCGAACTCGGCTCGCTCGAGCACATCGCCGCCTGGGTGCGGGTGTTCGGCATGGTCAATTCGGCGCCCGGCTTCGATCGCCAGCCGGCGGTCATCAACGGCTTCTCGGATCTGATCCTCGAGCTGTTCGGTTCCGAACGCGGCGCCCACGCGCGCAGCGCGGTCGGCATGGCGGGGTTGCCGTTCGGCATCCCGGTCGAGATCGAGGCCGAGGTCGAACTCGTGCCTTAGCCTGCGGCGGCCGGGCAGCGCCGGCGCTGCCGGCGCCGCTCAGCGCCACGTGAAGCGCGGCTGGTCGAAGTGCGCCACGCGCGTCGGCCGGCCGCGCAGGCAGACCTCGCGGAACTGGTACAGCAGCGCGGCCGTGGGTGCCGCCACCCAGTCGTCGCCCAGCGGCATGCGCAGCACCGGGTGCACGTGGCCCTCGTGCGGCGGATCGAACAGCGGCGAGTCCGCGCGCAGCAGTTCGCTCAGTTCGATGCGGTGCACGCTCTCGACCTCGGCTGCCGCGGGGGCGAGATGCGCGGCGCCGTCGGTCCAGGCGACGAAGGGTGTGATCACGTAGCCCGAGCGCGTCGCGTAGTCGTCCAGGGCGCCGAGCACGCTGCCCTGTGGCAGCGCGAGGCCGAGTTCCTCGCGCAATTCGCGCAGCGCCGCGTGCAGCGCGCCCTCGTCGTCGTCGAGGCGTCCGCCGGGCAGCGACCACTGGCCGGCGTGGCTGTGCAACTGCCGCGTACGACGCGTGAGCAGCAGCGCGGCTTCGTGGCTCCATCGGCGATGCTGCGGCAGGCCGCTCAGCGCGCCGCCGTGGCCGGCGTCGGCGATCGCGAGCACGACGGCGGCACGCCGGTGCTGCGGTGCCGACGCGGCCGTGATCGCCTGCCGCGGCCACGCCGCCAGGCGCGCGTGCAGCGCTTCGCGCAGGGCCTCGTCGCGCAGCACGCCGGATCGGGGCTGCCCGCGCTCAGCGCGCCTTGCCGCCGAGCAGCGAGCCGAGCACGCCGCGGATGAGTTCGCGCCCGGCGCGCGAGCCCATGCTGCGCACCGCCGAGGAGGCCGCCTTCTCGATCAGGCCCTCGCGCCGCCCGCCACGCGGGCCGGTGCTGCCGAGCATCATGTCCTTGAGCGCGTCCATCATGCCGCCGCCCGCATCGGCAGCGTCGCCCTTGGCCGCGGCTGCGCCCGCGCCGCGCGTGCCCTCGGCGCCTGCGCGCGCCCCGAGCTTCTCGTACGCCGACTCGCGGTCGACCGCCTTCTCGTACACCCCCGCCACCAGCGAGCCGGCGACGAGCGCCTGGCGCTGCTCGGGCGTGATGGGGCCGATCTGGCTGCCCGGCGGGATCACGAAGACGCGCTCGGTGACGCTGGGGCGGCCCTTCTCGTCGAGGAAGCTCACCAGCGCCTCGCCCACGGCGAGCTCGGTGATCGCGGTGGCCATGTCGCCGATCCCCGGGTTGGCGCGGATCGTCTCGGCGGCGCTCCTGACCGCCTTCTGGTCGCGCGGCGTGAAGGCGCGCAGCGCGTGCTGCACGCGGTTGCCGAGCTGGCCGAGCACGGTGTCGGGGATGTCCAGCGGGTTCTGCGTCACGAAGTACACGCCCACGCCCTTGCTGCGCACCAGGCGCACGACGAGCTCGATGCGTTCGACCAGCACCTTGGGCGCCTCGGCGAACAGCAGGTGTGCCTCGTCGAAGAAGAAGACGAGCTTGGGCTGGTCCAGATCGCCGACCTCGGGCAGCTTCTCGTACAGGTCGGACAGCATCCACAGCAGGAACGTCGCGTACAGGCGCGGCGAGGTCATCAGCCGGTCGGCGGCGAGGATGTTGACGACGCCCTTGCCGTCCACCGTCTGCATGAAGTCGGCCACGTCGAGCATCGGCTCGCCGAAGAACCTGTCGCCGCCCTGTTCGCCGATCTGCATCAGGCCGCGCTGGATGGCGCCGATGCTGGCGGCGCTGACGTTGCCGTACTCGGTCGTGAAGCGGCTCGCGTTGTCGCCGACGAACTGCAGCATCGCGCGCAGGTCCTTCAGATCGAGCAGCAGCAAGCCGTTGTCGTCGGCGATCTTGAACACCAGGTTGAGCACACCCTGCTGCGTCTCGTTGAGCGCGAGCATGCGCGCCAGCAGCAGCGGGCCCATGTCGCTGACGGTGGCGCGCACCGGGTGGCCCTGCGCGCCGAACACGTCCCACAGCGTGGCCGGGCAGACCGTGCTCTCGGGCACCGGCAGGCCGCGGTCCTTCAGGATGGCGGCCACCTTGGGCGGCAGCGCGCCCTTTTGCGTGATGCCGGTGAGGTCGCCCTTCACGTCGGCCATGAACGAGGGCACGCCGATGGCGCTCAGGCTCTCGGCGAGCTTTTGCAGCGTGATCGTCTTGCCGGTGCCGGTGGCGCCGGTGATCAGCCCGTGCCGGTTCGCCAGTGCGGGCAGCAGGTGGCACTGGATGTCGCCGTGCTGGGCGACGAGGAGCGGTTCGGGCATGGTCGGCAACCTCGGCGTGACGTCTGGGGCGGACGCAGTCTAGACCAGCAGGGGGCGGGCACGGCCGGGGACAGCGCGCGCGCAGCCACGCAAGCCAGCGCGACGGCGCGGCGGACGGCTTATGCTCGTCGCCGTCCCGCGTCCTCGGGCGCCGGCGGGCGTGGGCCGCGCAGCGCTGCACGGCCGCCGCGAAGCCGCTCGCCTGCGCCCGGAGGGACGGCCCTCATGGGCCGAGGGGTTGCCTTGTGAGCGCATCCGCATCCTGGGGTCAGTATCGATACCGCGTCGGTTCGAGCGCGCGCGTCACGCCGGTGATCCGCGAACTGTGGCTGTCGCCCGTCGAAGGGGCGATCGCGTACCGGGCCGGCCAGTACGTGCTGCTCGGCGACACCGAGTGGCGCATCCCGCAGCGCGCCTATTCGCTGGCCAACGCAGCGCGCCGTGACGGCCGGGTGAGCGTGCTGGTGACGGCGGTGGCCGGCGGCGTCACCAGCACCTGGGCGCACGGCCTGCGCGAGGGCGACGAGGCGCTGCTCGAGGGCCCGTTCGGCACCTTCGGCACCGACGCCGCCGCGCCCGGGCGCACCGCTCCGGTGCTGCTGCTGGGCGCGGGCTCGGGCCTAGCGCCGGTGCGCGCACTGGCGCAGGGCCTGCTCGAAGCGCAGCCGGGCAGGCGGGTGACGCTCTTGTTCTCGTGCCGCACGCAGGCCGATCTGATCGGCGACGAGGCGCTCGAGGCGTTGCAGCGCCGTCATCGCGGTTTTCGCTACCAGCGCACGCTGACGCGCGACCCGACGGCGCCGCTGCACGGGCGCATTCCGGCGCGGCTGGCCGAGGTGGTCGGCCACCTGGCAGGCTGGGAGGTGTATGCCGCCGGACCGTCCGGGTTCGTCGTCGACTGCGCCGCCTCGGCGCGCGCGCTCGGTGCGGCCGCGCCCGACATCCACACCGAGGAGTTCTTCGTCGATCCGCAGCCCTGGAGCGACGCCGCACCGGCGCCGGCAACCGGCTGACATCCCGGGAGGCAGGCCCGATGAACCAGAGCCGCATCTATACCAAGCTCGGCGACGACGGCAGCACGGGGCTGCTGTTCGGCGGCCGCACGTCCAAGGCCGATCCGTTGATGGACGTGATCGGCAGCATCGACGAGACCGTCGCCACGCTGGGACTGGCGCGCGCCGCGAGCCGCGATGCCCTGTTGTCGGCGGCGATCCTCGGCGTGCAGCGCGACCTCTTCGTCGCCGGCGCCGATCTCGTCGCCAACCCGCATGCGCGGGCGCGTCTCCTGCCCGGCATCTCGCTTGTGACACCCGGGATGGTGAGCCGCCTCGAGACCCTGATCGACCAGCGCGTCGCCCGGCGGCCGCTGCGCCCGGTCTTCGTCGTCCCGGGTGCCAACCTCGTCTCGGCGGCGCTGGACATGGCGCGCACCCAGGTGCGCCGGGCCGAGCGCAGGCTGGTGCGCCATGCACTGCAGGGGCAACAGGCGCAACAGGCGCAACAGGCGCAGCCAGCGCAGCAGGGCCAGGTGCCGCACGCGCCGAACCCGCAGGTCGGCATCTATCTGAATCGCGTCTCCGATCTGCTGTACGTGCTGGCCCGGCAGGCCGCGGGCGACGACGAGGAGCCGGTCAGCCACGACGCTGCGCCCGCGGCGTGACGCGCGCGACGGCGCCGCGACGACGGCGCAGCGTCGATGAGCCGAGCCGGTGTGCCGAGCCGCCGCGGCGGGGTCCCGGAGCCCCGAAGCCCGGTCGATAGAATGCCCGTTTACCTCACGACAGCGCATCGAGATGGCCGGGCATTCCAAGTGGGCCAACATCCAGCATCGCAAGAGCCGCCAGGACGAGAAGCGCGGCAAGGCGTGGACGCGCGTGATCCGCGAGATCATCGTCGCGGCGCGCGAAGGCGGGGGTGACGCGAGCGCCAACCCGCGCCTGCGCCTGGCGATCGACAAGGCCAAGGCGATGAACCTGCCCGCCGACACCATCAAGCGCAACGTCGACAAGGCCACCGGCGCGCTCGGGGGCGTGAGCTACGAGGAGACGCGCTACGAGGGCTACGGCGTCGGCGGCGCGGCGATCATCGTCGACTGCATGACCGACAACCGCGTGCGCACGGTGGCCGAGGTGCGGCACGCCTTCGGCAAGCATGGCGGCAACCTGGGCAGCGACGGTTCGGTCGCCTTCCAGTTCAGGCATTGCGGGCTGTTCGTCTTCGCGCCCGGCACCGACGAGGACAAGGTGATGGAAGCGGCGCTCGACGCCGGTGCCGACGACGTCCTCGGCAGCGACGACGGTTCGATCGAGGTGCTGTGCGCGCCGGCCGATTTCGAGGCCGTGAAGGCGGCGCTCGAGGCCGCGCGCCTGCGCGCCGAACTGGCCGAGGTGACGATGCGCGCCGAGAACACGGTGGCACTCGCGGGCGAGGACGGCCAGCGCATGCAAAAGCTCCTCGACGCGCTCGAGGATCTGGACGACGTGCAGGCGGTCTACCACAACGCCGAGATCGGCGAATGAAGGTGCTCGTCGTCGGCAGCGGCGCTCGCGAGCACGCGCTGGCCTGGCGCCTGCTGCACAGCGCACGCGTGCAGCACGTGTACGTGGCGCCGGGCAACGGCGGCACCGCGCTCGACCCGAGGCTGCAGAACGTGCCGATCACGGCGCTCGACGCGCTGGCCGATTTCGCCGCGGCCGAGAAGGTGGCGCTGACGGTGGTCGGGCCCGAGGCGCCGCTGGCGGGCGGCATCGTCGACCTGTTCCGTGCGCGCGGGCTGCGCATCTTCGGGCCGACCCGCGCTGCAGCGCAGCTCGAGAGCTCGAAGGCCTTCGCCAAGGACTTCATGCAGCGCCACGGCATCCCCACGGCGGCGTACGCGAGCTTCGACGACGCACGGCTGGCGCATGCGCACGTCGAGCGCCACGGGGCGCCGATCGTCGTCAAGGCCGACGGCCTGGCGGCCGGCAAGGGCGTGGTGGTGGCCACGACCACGGCCGAGGCGCACGCGGCGATCGACGACATGCTGGGGCCGAACGCGCCGGGTGCGGCGGCCGCCGGCGCGCAGGCGCGCGTCGTGCTGGAGGAGTGCCTCGTGGGCGAGGAGGCGAGCTTCATCGTCGTCTGCGACGGCCGCCACGTCGTGCCGCTGGCCAGCAGCCAGGACCACAAGCGCATCGGCGAGGGCGACACGGGCCCCAACACCGGCGGCATGGGTGCGTATTCGCCGGCGCCGGTGGTCACGCCCAACGTGCATGCGCGCGTGATGCAGGAGATCATCCGCCCGGCCGTCGACGGCATGGCCCGGGAAGGCATGCCGTTCACGGGCTTCCTCTACGCCGGGCTGATGATCGACGCGCACGGGCAGCCGCGCACGATCGAGTTCAACTGCCGCCTCGGCGACCCCGAGGCTCAGGTGCTGCTGATGCGCCTCAAGAGCGACCTCTTCGAGCTGCTCGTGCGCGCCGCCGACGGCGCACTGGCCGAGCACGAGCTGCAATGGGACCGCCGCACCGCGCTCGGCGTCGTGATGGCGGCGCCAGGTTACCCGGGCACGCCACGCACGGGCGATGGCGTGAGCGGTCTGCCCGCGGGCAGCGACGAGCTGCAGGTCTTCCATGGCGGCAGCGCGCTGCGCGACGGGCGCATCGTCACCAGCGGCGGGCGCGTGCTGTGCGTGACCGCGCTCGGCGACTCGGTGCGCATCGCGCAGGGCAAGGCGCTGGCCGCCGTGCGCGACATCCGCTTCGACGGCGCGCAGTGGCGCAACGACATCGGCCAGCGCGCCATCGGGCGGCATTGATGGCGATCGACACCGGCGCGGTGCGCGCGTACCTGCTCGGTCTGCAGGCGCGCATCGTTGCCGCGCTCGAGGCCGCCGACGGCAAGGGCTTCGTCAGCGACGCCTGGACGCGCCCGGCGGGCGGCGCGCTCGAAGGCGACGGCCTCACGCGGCTGGTCGAGGAGGGCGCGCTGTTCGAGCGCGGCGGCTGCAACTTCAGCCATGTCCGCGGCACGGCGCTGCCGCCTTCGGCGACCCAGCATCGCCGCGAGCTGGCCGGCGCGCCGTTCGAGGCGATGGGCGTGTCGCTGGTGCTGCATCCGCGCAACCCCTACGTGCCCACGGTGCACATGAACGTGCGCATGCTGGCAGCGACACCGGCGCGCGGCGCCACCGTGAGCTGGTTCGGCGGCGGCATGGACCTCACGCCCTACTACGGCTTCGAGGACGACGCGCGCCACTTCCACCGCAGCTGCAAGGCCGCGATCGGCTCCGGGCTGTACGCGCGCTTCAAGCCCTGGTGCGACGAGTACTTCTTCCTCGCGCACCGCGGCGAGCCGCGCGGCGTCGGTGGCATCTTCTTCGACGACTTCGTGCTTCCCGAGGAACAGGGCGGACACGAGGCGGGCTTCGCACTCATCCGGGCCACCGGCGACGCCTTCCTCGACGCCTACCTGCCGATCGTGCAGCGGCGGCGCGAGCTGCCGTACGGCGAGCGCGAGCGTGACTTCCAGGCCTGGCGGCGCGGCCGCTACGTCGAGTTCAACCTGGTGTGGGACCGCGGCACTCACTTCGGCCTGCACGGCGGCGGACGCGCCGAGAGCATCCTGATGAGCATGCCGCCGCTGGCGCGCTGGCGCTACGCCTGGCAGCCCGAGCCCGGCACGCCCGAGGCGCGGCTCGCGACCGATTTCCTGCGTCCGCGCGACTGGGCCGACGAGTGAAGCCGCCGCCGGGCGCCGCCGCATGAGGCGCGTGGCCCTGTTCGGGGGCAGCTTCGATCCGGTGCACAACGCGCATCTGGCGCTGGCGCGCGCGGCGCTCGGTGCGCTGGCGCTGGACGAAGTGCGCTGGGTTCCGGTCGGCCGGCCGTGGCAGAAGGCGCGTGCCATCACGCCGGCCGTGCACCGCGAAGCCATGCTGCGCCTGGCACTCGCCGGCCAGGCGCGCCAGGTGATCGAGCGCATCGAGATCGAGCGCGAGGGGCCCAGCTACACGCTGCAGACCGTGCAGGCGCTGCGTGCTCGCGAGCCCGACACGGCCTGGGTGCTGCTGATCGGCCAGGACCAGTACGCCGGCCTGCACACCTGGAACGGCTGGCGCGAACTGCTCGCGCTCGTCGCGCTGGCCGTGGCGCGGCGCCCGGGTGCGCCGGCGCACGTCAACCCCGACGTCGAACGCGCCGGCCACCATGCCGTGCCGCTGCCGATGACGGACATCTCGGCCACCGCGATCCGCGGGCGCGTCGCCGCCGGCCTTGACATTTCCGATCTGGTGCCGCCCGAAGTGGCCGGCTATATTGCCCGCCACGGGCTCTATCGTTCGCCCGGCAGGAGCTGAATGGACATCCGCAAGCTGCAGCGCGCCATCGTCGATGGCCTGGAAGACGTCAAGGCCCAGGACATCGTGGTCTTCAACACCGAGCGGCTGTCGCCGCTGTTCGAGCGCGTGATCATCGCCTCGGGCACGAGCAACCGGCAGACCAAGGCGCTGGCCAGCAGCGTGCGCCAGACCGTCAAGGGGCGCGGCCTGGCCGTCATGAGCACCGAGGGCGAGGCCAACGGCGAGTGGATCATCGTCGACTGCGGCGCCGCCGTGGCCCACATCATGCAGCCCGAGATCCGGCGCTACTACCACCTCGAGGAGATCTGGGGCGGCAAGCCGGTCAAGCTCAAGCTGACCGAAGGCAAGGGGCTGCCCAAGGCGGGTCAGGCTGCGCCGGCCTCGCCGGGTTCGGCTCGGCGATCCGGGCCCGAGAGCGGTGCGGCCGCCAAGGCGCCCGCGACGAAGGCGCCGGCCGCCAAGGCGCCCGCGACGAAGGCGCCGGCCGGGAAGGCGCCTGCGACGAAGGCGCCAGCGAAGAAGACGCCGGTGAAGAAGACGCCAGCGAAGAAGAGGCCGGCGAAGAAGACGCCGGCGTTGCCGGCGCCCGCGCCCGCCCAGGGCGCAGCCGGCCAGGCCGCACCCGCGCAGGGCACGGCAGTGAAGCGCACGGCGGCGAAGCGCACGGCGGCGAAGGGTGCGCCGGTGCAGAGGCGGCCGTCGAAGACGACGGCGCCGAAGAGACCGGCGTCGAACGCGTCGCCGGGCGCCGGCGGCTCCGCCGGCCGCCCCGCGGGGGCGAAGAAGACGGGCGCGGGCAAGTCGGCGACGCCGCCGCGGCGGGCCGC
>JAFECX010000183.1 GCA_018241895.1 Pseudomonadota bacterium | reverse complement strand
TCGCTCTGGCCCTGGGGCTCAACGCCTTGTTCTTCGCCTGGGGCCAGGGCTGGCTGGCGCCCGTGTGGCCGGCGCCGCGCCAGGCCGAACAACGCGACCCGGCACGCATCGGGGCGCAGGTGCGGCCCGAGGCGATCGTCGTGCTGCCCGCGCCGGCCGCCAGCGCGGCCGTCGCCGCAGCGCGCGCACTGGATGTCGCCTGCATGGAAGCCGGCCCCTACACCGACGCCCAGATCGGCGCGGCTGCGGCCGCGCTCGACGCGGCCGGACTGCCCGCCGGCAGCTGGGCGCGCGAGCAGGTCCAGTCGCGCGCGTACTGGGCGGTGTACGCCGGGCGCTATCCCGACGCCGAGGCCCGCAAGGAGCGCGCCGACGAGCTCACGCGTCTCGGGCTGCCCTTCGAACTGGTCGAGCAGCCGCGCGAGCTCGCGCCCGGCTTCGTGATCTCGCGGCACGCCAGCAAGGACGCCGCCGAGCTGGCGCTGGCGGCCATCGGCGACAAGCCGATCGGCGACGTGCGCGTGGTCGCGGTGCCGCCGGCGCCGCTGCAGCACTGGCTGCGCGTGCCGGCGGCCGACCCCGAGACGCAGGCCAGGCTGTTCGCGCTGGACCGCGGGTTCAGGCCCTGCGTGCCGCGGCCCTGAAGGCGGGCGCGTTCAGCGCCGGCGCGCCACCCGGGCCAGTGCGGCGACGGCGAGCACGAGCAGCGCGAGCCAGGGGCCCGACATCGCGCCGCCACCGCGGCCACCGCCGCCGCTGCCGCTGCCTGCGCCGTCGGGCGTCGACGCCGATGCGGCCGCCGCCACCGCCGCACCGGCGTCGAGCATGCCGGCGCCGCACAGCGCCGTCGTGCAGTAGCACTGCAGCTGCTGCACGCCGGCGCGTGGCGGCTGGCATTGCGGCACCGGCGTCGGGTTGCCCGGGCCGTTGTCGGCGCCGCTTTGCGCAAACGCGCGCGCCGTGGACTGCAGCAGGGTGCGCACTTGCGCCACCGACAGCTGCGGCCGCGCCGACACCATGAGCGCCGCCACGCCCGCCACCAGCGGCGACGAGAAGCTGGTGCCCACCGTCACGCTGTAGCTGTCGCTCCAGATCGACTCGAGCGGCCCCTGCGTGCCGCTGTTGCGGGCGGCGACGATCGGGTACAGGCAGGGTTCGCCGGCGCCGGTGTTGACGCAGTTGCCGCCCGGCGCGGCGATCGCGATCTCGGGCCCGAGGTCGGAGAAGCCCACCTTGGTGCCGCTGTGGCGCAGCGCGAGCACGCCGATGACGCCGCGGCAGTTGGCCGGTTCGCCCACCGGCCCTCCGGTGCTGTTGCCGGCCGCGGCGACGACGGTGACGCCGCGCGCGACGACCTCGTCGATCACCGCCTGGTAGCCGGCCGAACAGGCGCCGCTGCCGCCCAGGCTCATGTTGATGACCCGCGCCGGCGTCGGGTTGTCGGGTACGCCGTCGACATGCAGTCCGGCGGCCCAGCGCATCGCGGCGATGATGTCGGCGTCGTAGCCGAAGCACTTGCCGAGCACGCGCAGCGGCTGCACCAGGACGTTGGGGGCGACGCCGGCGATGCCGATGCCGTTGTCGGTGAGCGCCCCGACCAGGCTCGCGGTCGAGGTGCCGTGCCAGCTGCTCGGCTCGGCCGCGCAGCCGACGAAGGCCCCGCGCCCGGCCTCGGCCTCGCTGACCCAGTCGCCCGGGTCGCTGGCGTCGGCGTCGCGCCCGTCGCCGTCGTTGGCCACGACCGGGTCGCTCACGAAGTCGTAGCCCGGCAACAGCTTGCCGCCGTCGGCCGCGCGGCCGAGGTCGGGGTGCTCGAAGCGCACGCCGGTGTCGAGCACCGCGACCACCACGGCGGCGCTGCCGCGCGTGTGCGTCCAGGCCGTCTCGATGTCGATGGCCGACGCGGTGATCGTGTCGGGCCGGCGCAGGTACCACTGGCCGCTGGCCGGGCCGTCCTGCAGCGCGAGGCCGTTGCTGCGGCGCTCGGTGGCCGAGGCGCCGTACAGCGGATCGGCCGGCGCCTCGAGGCGTCGCTTGCGGCCGTTGGGGATCGCGAACTCGACTTCGGGGTCGGCGCCGAGCTGCCGCGCGAGCGCTGCCGCGCCGATGCCTTCGGCGCGCACGACCTGCGTGCGTTCGCCGACCGCGGCGCCGGCCTCGAGGGGGCGACCCAGGCGCGCGGCCAGCGTCCGTGCACGGCCCGCGAGCGCATCGCGCACGGCCTGGGGGCGCGCGTCGGCCGCGAGCGCGTGCTTGCCGAGCGCGGGCGCACCGGCCTTGAAGCGCACGATCACCTCCCCGGCCGCGGGCGCCAACGGCGCGGGGTTGGCGATCGAGGCGGCCTGCGCCGCCAGGGCGCCCAGTGCCACAGCCGCCGCCAGCGCGCCGCGC
>JAFECX010000182.1 GCA_018241895.1 Pseudomonadota bacterium | reverse complement strand
GCCGCGGCGCCGGCACCGATCGCCACCCCGGCGGCCGCGGCGATGCCGATCACCTTGCCGCTGCTCGCCGTGGCGCTCGACAGCGGCCGGTACAGGCCGCCGCGATCCCAGAAGCGCGGCTCCGAGCAGCCGATGCAGCCGTGCCCCGACTGCACCGGGAACGACACGCCGCCGTTCCACTTGAGCGAGGCGCAGGCGTTGTAGGTCACCGGCCCCTTGCAGCCCAGCTCGTACAGGCACCAGCCGTGGCGCGCGCCCTCGTCGTCGAAGCTGCGCGCGAACATGCCGCGCTCGTAGTAGGGGCGGCGGTAGCAGCGGTCGTGGATGGTCTCGCCGAAGAAGGCCAGCGGACGGCCGAGCGCATCGAGCTCGGGCAGCTTGCCGAAGGCGAGGATGTGCGCCAGCGTGCCGGCCATCGCCTGCGGCATCGGCGGGCAGCCGGAGATGTTGATGAGCGGCTTGCCCGTGACCAGCCGCGACACCGCCACCGCACCGGTGGGGTTGGGGTCGGCGCCGGGCAGCCCGCCGAAGGCCGCGCAGGTGCCCACCGCCACCACCGCGGCGGCCTGGGCGACGGTCTCCTGCAGGATCGCGAGATTGGTCTGGCCGGCGATCGTCGAGTACACGCCGCCGTCGGCGGCCGGCACCGAGCCGTCGACGACGACGATGTAGCGCCCGGCGTTGTCGTGCATCGACTGCCTGCGCGCGGCCTCGGCGGCCTCGCCCGAGGCCGCCTGCAGCGTGTGGTGGTAGTCGAGCGAGATGAACTCGAAGATCAGCTCCTCGAGGCTCGGGCTGAACGAGCGCGTCAGCGACTCGGTGCAGCCCGTGCACTCCTGGAACGACAGCCAGATCACCGCCTGGCGCCGCGCCTTGGCCAGGCCCTCGGCCAGCGCCGGCGCCAGCGCCGGCGGCAGCGCCATCAGCGAGGTGACGAAGCTCGCGTACTTGAGGAAGGCGCGGCGCGAGACACCCTGGCGGCGCAGCACGTCCGCGAGCACGGTGGCTTCGCTCACGGCGCGGCTCCGCAGGGCGTGGCGGCGAGCTCGCCGGCGAGCCGCTGCGCGGCCTCGGCGACGTCCTCGGGATGCGCCAGCAGCAGCTCGGGCACGCGGGCGACGACGATCTGCTCGAGCGCGGCGGCAGCGCCGGCGCCCTCGGCAGCGAGGTGGCACACCCACCACACGCCCGCGTATGCGCTCTCCTCGATGCGCGTCGTGCCGGCGACGTCGAGCGTCGCCTCGACCTCGCCGCGGCCGAGCCGGCCGCGCAGCGCCGAGCGGGCCGCCTCGTCCAGCGGCAGGCTGCGCAGGTCGATCACCGTGGCGTGCGAGGCATCGCGCGCGAGCGACTCGAGCGCGCGCAGCACCTCGTGCAGCAGCGGTGCGGCGAGCGCCTCGCCGACAGCCGGCGCGCGCATCGGGGTCAGCGCGTCCATCGCGCGAGCAGCCCGTCGACGGCGTCGCACAGCCGCGGGATCGCGGCGGCCACCGCCGCGCTGGGTTCGAGCCCGAGCGCAGTGCTCCGCGGCTCGACGGCGACGAGCGCGCGGCGCTCCGGCAGCCGCCCGCCCAGCGCGGCCGCGGCCACCAGGTCGGCCAGCGCCACCTCGTGCGCGCTGCGCTTGGTGCCGCCGAGCTGGCGGTCCATCGCCTCGCCTTCGAACACGCGCACCGTGCCCGGCGCGGCGCCGAACATCGCGGCATCGACCGCGATCAGGCCGCGGGCATCCTCGATCTCGGGCAGCAGCGCCAGGCCGATCGTGCCGCCGTCGCGCAGCCGCGCCGGCGGCCGTGCGCTGCGCGCCAGCGCGTCGACCACCAGCGGGCCGGCCGCGTCGTCACCGAGCAGGCGGTTGCCCAGTCCGAGCACCAGCACGTCGCGCTCGTCGCGCTCGTCGCGCGCGTCGCGGTCTTCGCGGTCTTCGCGGTCTTCGAACATGCGGGAACGACTCCGCTGCAGGCGTGGCGCCATCATCGGGACCTGTTGCGCGCGCGCGATTGAGCGCTGTCAACGGCGCGCGGGCGTTGCGGTCGATCATGCGTGGCGCGCCGCGCGGCCTCGTCCGGTCTTCGGCTGGCCTCGGGCGGCGTCGTGCTGCGCGGCGCAGCGCGGTGCCGGCGTCGCGTCGCGGCGCGGATGCGCGAGTCCCGGGAGAGCATTGCCGTGTGCCTGGCCGTTCCGATGGAGGTGCTGACGAGCGACGGCGTGAGCGCACGCTGCACGGCCTGGGGCGTCGAGCGCGACGTGAGCCTGCTGCTCCTGCCGGACGAGGACGTGCGCCGCGGCGACATGCTCATGGTCCACCTCGGCCACGCGATGCACAAGCTCGACCCGCAGCAGGCGCACGAAATCTGGGCGCTGTACGACGAGATGCTCGCCGCGGCCGAGGCGACGGACCCGCCAGTGCGCGGCGCCTGAGCCGCCGGCCTGCCGCGTGGCGTGCGCTGGCGCGGCCGCCGCCCTTCACCGCGCGCGGCGATGCCGCGCCAGGTGGCGCGGCGTCCAGGCATGCGCGCGCCGATGCACGAAGTGGTCGCGCGCGACGTGGTAGCTGGGGTCGAAGCCGTAGAAATTGCGCTGCATGCACTGCAACTCGTCGGCGCGGTAGGCGGCCAGCGGGCGCTCGGCTTCGTCGGCGGCGCGCCTGCGCGCCTTGGCGGCCACGCGCGCG
>JAFECX010000181.1 GCA_018241895.1 Pseudomonadota bacterium | reverse complement strand
GGGCTGCTGCAGGCTCGCGAGGGTGGGGCACTCGGGCCGCTCGTCGCCGGCGCAGCAGCCGACGAGCCTCTCGAGCGTGTCGACCAGCTGGCGCAGATTCTGCATGCGCTGCCCAAGTTCGGCGATGTGCTGCTGCGCCAGCCGCTTCACGTCGGCGCTCTTGCGCGCACGGTCGTTCCACAGGTCGAGCAGCGCGCCGATCTCGGCCACCGAGAAGCCCAGGTCGCGCGCGCGGCGGATGAACTGCAGCCGGTGCACATCGGCTTGCGTGTAGGCGCGGTAGCCGGCGTCGCTGCGGCGGGCCGCCGGGATGAGCCCGGTGTGCTCGTAGTAGCGGATCATCTTCGCCGACACGCCCGAGGCGTGCGCCGCGGCACCGATGTTCATGGCTGTGCTCCTGTCGTGCAACGCGTCGCTGTGCACGCGTCAATGCGCCGCGGCGGCCGCCGGCGGCGGCTCGAAGCGCCGCAGCCGCAACGCGTTGCCGAGCACGAACACGCTCGACAGCGCCATCGCGCCGGCGGCGAACACCGGCGACAGCAGCAGCCCGTAGGCCGGGTACAGCACGCCCGCCGCGAGCGGGATCAGCGCCGTGTTGTAGCCGAAGGCCCAGAACAGGTTCTGCGCGATGTTGCGCATCGTGGCGCGCGACAGCGCGATCGCGTTCGGCACGCCCTGCAGGTTGCCCGACATCAGCACCACGTCGGCCGATTCCACGGCGACGTCGGTGCCGGTGCCGATCGCCAGCCCCACGTCGGCCGCGGCCAGCGCCGGGGCGTCGTTGATGCCGTCGCCGACGAAGGCGACCGGGCCGTGCGTCGCGCGCAGCCGCGCGATCGCATCGACCTTGCCCGCCGGCAGCACCTCGGCCACCACCTCGTCGATGCCGAGCTGGCGCGCGATGGCCTCGGCCGTGCGCCGGTGGTCGCCGCTGACCATCGCCACCTTCAGGCCGAGCCGGTGCAGCGCGTCGATGGCCGCCGGCGTGCTCGGCTTGATCGGATCGGCGACGGCGACGATGGCGGCCAGGCGGCCGTCGATGGCGGCGTACATCGGCGACTTGCCTTCGCCGGCCAGCCGCTCGGCGCTGGCGGCGAAGACCGCCACGTCGAGCCCGAGCGCACGCATCCAGCGGTCGGCGCCGACTTCGACGCGCGCGCCGCCGGCCCGTGCGCGCACGCCCATGCCGGTGACGGACTCGAATTCGCCCGCCGCGGGCAGCGCGAGGCCCTCGTGCGCGGCGGCGGCGACGATGGCGCGCGCGATCGGGTGCTCGGAGCGCGACTCCCCCGCCGCCACCCTGGCCAGCACGTCGGCGCGCTCGAAGCCCGGCGCCACCTCGAGGTCGGTGAGCGCAGGGCGGCCTTCGGTCAGCGTGCCGGTCTTGTCCACCGCCACCACGCGCGCGTCCCTGAGCGACTGCAGCGCCTCGCCCTTGCGCAGCAGCACGCCGAGCTCGGCCCCGCGGCCGGTGCCGACCATGATCGAGGTCGGCGTCGCCAGCCCCATCGCGCACGGGCAGGCGATGATCAGCACCGCCACCGCGTTGACGAGCGCGAAGGACAGCGCCGGCGCCGGCCCGAACGCGAGCCAGACGACGAAGGTGAGCGCCGCCGCCGCCATCACCGCCGGCACGAACCACATCGTCACCTTGTCGACCACGGCCTGGATCGGCAGCTTGGAGCCCTGCGCCTGCTCGACCATGCGGATGATCTGCGCCAGCATGGTCTGCGCGCCGACGGCGTTGGCGCGCAGCGTGAAGGCGCCGGTCTGGTTGACGGTGCCGCCGACGACCGGGCTGCCGGCGTGCTTCTCGACCGGGATCGGCTCGCCGGTGATCATCGACTCGTCGACGAAGCTCGCGCCTTCGGTGAGCTCGCCGTCGACCGGCACGCGCTCGCCCGGGCGCACCTGCACGAGCTCGCCCAGCAGCACCTGCTCGATCGGCACGTCGACGACGCGGCCCGCGCGCACCACGTGCGCCGCCTTGGGCTGCAGCCCCACGAGGCGCCTGATGGCCTCCGAGGTGCGGCCCTTGGCGCGCGCTTCGAGCAGGCGGCCGAGCAGGATCAGCACCACGATCACCGCCGCCGCCTCGTAGTACACGTTCACCGTGCCGGCCGGCAGCAGCCCGGGCGCGAAGGTCGCCACCACCGAGTAGCCGTAGGCCGCGGCCGTGCCCACGGCGACGAGCGAATTCATGTCCGGCGCCAGGCGCGCCAGCAGCGGCAGGCCCTTGGCGTAGAAGCGCCGCCCCGGCAAGGCCAGCACCAGCGTCGTCAGCACGAACTGCAGGATCCAGCTCGTGCGCATGCCGAGCGTCGCCATCACCCAGTCGTGCATCGCGGGGATCAGGTGCGAGCCCATCTCGAGCACGAAGACCGGCAGCGCCAGCACGGCGCCGACGACGAGGTCGCGCTCGAGCTGCGCACGCTCGGCATCCTTCTTGCGCGCCAGCTCCGCGCCGCCCGCCGCCGTGCCGTCGATGGCGCGCGCCTCGTAGCCGGCCTGGCCGATGGCGGCCAGCAGCGCCTCGACGGCGGCGGTGCCGCGCACGCTGGCGCGCTCCGACGCCAGGTTCACCACCGCCTGCTCGACGCCGGGCACGGCCGCCAGCGCGCGCTCGACGCGCGCCACGCACGAGGCGCAGGTCATGCCCTCGACCGCCAGCTCGACCGCGCGCGCGGGCACCTCGTAGCCCACCTTCCGCACGGCCTGGATCAGCGCCATGCGGTCGACCGGGCCGCTCGGGTGGATGTCGGCGCGCTCGGTGGCGAGGTTGACCGCGACGCTGCCCACGCCCTCGACCCTGGCCAGCGCCGCCTCGACGCGCCCGACGCACGAGGCGCAGGTCATGCCTTCGATGGGCAGGCTGATAGTCGCCGCGGTGGCGCTGTCAGGCGCAGCGGCTGCAGGGGCGGCAGCGGCCGCGGGGCGCTCGGCGAGTCGGGCAGTCATCGGGGGACTCCGGATGCGGACTTTGACACGAAGGGAAGCCTAAGGCTTGCCACGATGGGAATGTCAAGCGGCAGCCGGGGCCGCCAGCGTGGGCGGCAGGCGGCCCTGCGGCGGGGTTTGCGCCGCCCACGCTCCTCGGGCGCGCATCGGCCGGACAATGCGCGCCACATGACGGCACCGGGCGCACTGACCGACTGGGTGGGACGCAGCCAGACCCTGCACGAGGTTCTCGGCCCGACGCCGGCGCGCGCGCTGGCCGCCACGCTCGACCGCGACGACGAGTTCGCCGCCGGCGCTGCGCTGCCGCCGCTGTGGCACTGGCTGTACTTCCTGCCGCTGGCGCGGGCCTGCGGGCTGGGCCCCGACGGCCACGCGCGCCGCGGCGGCTTCCTGCCGCCGGTGGCGCTGCCGCGGCGCATGTGGGCCGGCGGCCGCTTCGAATTCGGCGCCGCGCTGCGCATCGGCGACACCGTGCGGCGCGTCTCGACGATCGAGGACGTGCAGGAGAAGACGGGGCGCAGCGGCGCGCTCGTCTTCGTCACCGTGCGCCACGAGTGCACGCGTGCTGGCGACGCGGCGCCCGCACTCGTCGAATGGCACGACATCGTCTACCGCGAGGCGCCGCGTGCCGGCGCCGCGGCGCCGGGCGCCCTCGCGGCCCCCGCCGATGCACGCTGGCAGCGCCGGCTCGTGCCCGACGAGGTGCTGCTGTTTCGCTACAGCGCGCTCACCTTCAACGGCCACCGCATCCACTACGACCGCCGCTACGCGACCGCGGTCGAGGGTTACCCGGGCCTGGTGGTGCACGGGCCGCTGGTGGCGACGCTGCTGCTCGACCTGCTGCGCCGCGAGCTGCCGCGGGCGACGCTGGCGCGCTTCGAATTCCGTGCCCGGCGGCCGGCTTTCGACGGCCGCGCGCTGGTGCTGGCCGGCTGCCCGCGGCAGCCGCAGCCGCAGCCTGGCACTGCGCTGGTGCAGCTGTGGGCCGCCGACGACGCGGGCGCGCTCGTGATGGATGCGCAGGCCGTGCTGAACGCCCTGTAACCGAACCTCTGCGGCCCTCCGTTTCGGACCGCGCGCTGCCGATATCGCGGCAGTCGAACCCTCGAGGAGATCCGGATGAGCCGCACGACCCCGACGGCCGGCGATCGCAACGCGTTCGCCAGCGCCAACCCGCACGCGCTGGCGACCATCCTCGAGGCGAGCGAGACGCGCCGCATCATCGCGGCGACCGACGTCTTCGACATCTCGGGCATCAAGCTGTGGGCCGCCGAGCGGCCGGTGTCGGCCGAGCTGCAGCGCAAGCTGCTCGATCGCCGGCTGCGCGCACCGCTGGAGAGTTGCCTCGTGGCCGAGGACGGCGTGACCACGCTCACGCTCGTGCAGGCGCTGGGCGCGCTGCTCGAAGGCGACTCGCCACTCGCGCCGCTGCTGCGCCCGCACGGCGTCCAGCTGGCCCGGGAGGCGGCCGTGCTGCCGCTGCATCCGGTGGCCCAGCTGCTGCTGACGGCGGCGCAGACGGCGCGCCCGCCCGCCTACGACCATGCCGTCAAGGCGATGGCGCTGGCCGGCGCGCTGACGAACGCCGGCGGCGGCGACGCGGCGCAGTTGCGCACCGCGATGCTCGCCGGCCTGCTGCACGACCTGGGCGAGATGTACATCGACCCGCGCCACGGCGAGGCCGAGGCCGATCGCGACCTCGACTTCGCGAGCTACCAGCAACTGGTCGTGCATCCGCACGTGGGCCATCTGCTGATCGCGCAGCTCACCAACTATCCGGGCTCGGTGGCGCGTGCGGTGGCCGAGCACCACGAACGCCTGGACGGCTCGGGCTATCCGCGTGCGCTCGGCGGCGACGAGCTGTCGCCGCTCGGGCGCCTGCTCGCCGTGACCGAGGCGGCGCTGAATGCGCTGCGCAGCCCCTACGACCAGTTGCTGCGCGCCAGCGTGGCGCTGCGCGTCGTGCCGGGCGAGTTCGACCTGGGCTGGGTCGGCCGGATCAGCCGTGCCGCCGCATCGCAGCCGCCGCAGCCTGCGGCGATGGAGCTCGCCGACATCCAGGCCCGGCTCACCGCGCTGCGCGACGTGCTCGAGACGGCCGAGGCCAACGTCGCGGCGCAGGCGGCGCGCGCAACGCAGCCGGCACACCAGCAGGCGCTCGCCCTCGCCGCCTTCCTGCTCGGGCGGCTGCGTGCCGGCTGGAACGAAAGCGGCATGTGGAACCCGCGCGCGCTGGCCGGCGGCGATGCGGCCGAGGTCGAGGCGGTGGAAGACGAGCTGTACTTGCGCCTGCGAGGCATCCAGCGCGCCACGCTGCTGCGCGCCGGCGCGCTGCCCGCGCACGACGCAGCCGCGCTCGGCGCGCTGTGCGATTCGCTCGCGATGGGGTCGGTGCCCGGCGCGTGACGGCGCGCCGCTGACGGACCGGGGCCCGAGCGAGCCGGGCCGGGCCGCGGGTTCGATCCGCGCCGCCGGGCGCTGCCTGCGGTGCGCAAACCGCAGCGTCGGGCGTGGCCCCGCTACTTGCGCCAGTAGCCGTTGGCCGCAGCCACGGTCTGGAAGTTGATGGCGATCACCTGCGAGGCGGCCGTCAGCGAATCCGCGTCGTTGGCGTATTCGGGTCGCAGCTTGTGCAGCACGGCCGGATCGGGCTGCGTGTACTTGACGCCGCGCCGACTGAGCGTGATGGCCAGCTCGAAGCCCTCCTGCGGCGTGTTCGTGACGAGCGTCGTGAGCCATTGGTCGGCCATGGGGTGTTCCTCCAGGGTTGGGCAAGCGCTTGCCCGGGTCGGTCGGCTCGGCCGCAGCCCGGCGCCGGCGCCTTTCACAGCGCGACGTCGTAGCGGATGAAGCCGTGGAATCGCGCGACCTTGTCGTACAAGGCACGCGCGGCGTGGTTGTCCTGCTGCGTCAGCCAGTAGCAGCGCTGCGCACCGGCGGCGCGCGCCTGCTGCGCCACCGCCTCGATCAGCGCGCGGCCGACGCCGCGGATCTCGCGCGCGGCGAGCAGGCGGCGCCTGGCTGCGTCGAACTCGGCGGCGCCCGCGGGCGTGCGATGGATATCCCTGTCGCCGCGCGCCAGCGCGTCCCGGGCCGGCCGGTCGTGCGCGCCGAGCGCGGCGATCTCGAGCGCCATCGTCGGCAGGCGGCGGTGCGCTCCGGGAGCGGGGCTGGACTCCTGCCGCCCACGCGCCTAGCGGTGGTAGGAGCCTTCGCGCTCGGGCTGGTAGATCACTTCCTTGACCGTGACCTTGATCAGCCCGCCACCGGGCTTGGGCCAGGCGATCTCGTCGCCTTGCTTGAGGCCGAGCAGCGCGCTGCCCACCGGCGCGAGGATCGAGATCGTCTTGCCGCTGGCGTCGGCGTCCTTCGGGTACACGAGCGTGAGCTCGAAGTCCTCGCTCGACGACTCGACCGCGAACTTGACGGTCGAGTTCATCGTCACGACGTTGGGGGGCATCTTCTGCGGGTCGACCACCGTCGCGCGCTCGAGCTCGGCCTCGAGCTCGGCGCGGCCGAGGACGTTGTGCTTGGGCAGCGACGCCAGCAGCTCCTCGAGCCTGTCGGCGTCGCGTGACGAAACGATGATCTCCGGCCGCTTGCTCACTTCGTACCCCGTCGCTCGTGCGCGTCGATGGCGGGCATCTTACCCCCTGCCTCCGCGGCGCCGGGCGCTGTGTGCCGCGGCCGCTTCAGCCCTTGGTCTTGGGCACGCGCCCCATCAGGTAGAACTCGTCGTTGGGCAGCATGCCGATGCCGTTGGCCATGCGGTTGCTCATGCCGAAGAAGGCCGTGATGGCGATGATGTCCCACGCGTCCTCGTCGTCCAGGCCGTGCTCGCGCAGCGCGGCGTAGTCGGCCTCGCCGATCTCGCCCGAGCGCAGGCAGACCTTCAGCGCGAAGTCGAGCATCGCGCGCTGGCGCGGCGTGATGTCGGCCTTGCGCCAGTTGGTCGCCACCTGGTCGGCGACGAGCGGCTTCTTCTCGTAGATGCGCAGGATGGCGCCGTGCGCCACCACGCAGTACAGGCAGTCGTTGGCCGCCGAGGTGGCGACGACGATCATCTCGCGGTCGCCCTTGGTGAGGTGGCCGCCCGTCTTGAGCATCAGCGCGTCGTGGTAGGCGAAGAAGGCGCGCCATTCGTCGGGGCGGTGCGCCAGCGCCAGGAACACGTTGGGCACGAAGCCGGACCTGGCCTGGACCTCGAGGATGCGGCTGCGCATGTCCTCGGGCAGGTCGGCGAGGGCGGGGACCGGAAAACGTGAAGGCGGCGTCGTCATGGCGGTGCTCCTGGGCGTCGGGGCGGCAGGCGGCGCTCCGCGCGGCGGGCGGCCGATGCCGCGCACGCCGCGCAGGCCGCGCATGGACCCTTGCCATGCACGCCAGCGCGCCGGCGTGAGCGCGTGCGACGTCGTCCGGCGGCGGCCGCGCATTCCCGCGCCCATTGTGCCTGCGTGCGCCGCGCACCGCGCCGGGCGCCTCGTGCCCGGTGTAGCGTTGCCACATCCGAACCGCTCGAGGAGAGCGCCATGAGCTCGCGCATGACCGGTGGCGAGGCCATCGTCGAATCCTTGCTGCAGCACGGCGTGGACACCGTGTTCGCGATCCCCGGCGTGCAGACCTACGGCCTGTTCGACGCGCTGCAGCGTGCCGGCGATCGCATCCGCGTCGTCGGTGCGCGGCACGAGCAGGCGTGCGCCTACATGGCGTTCGGCTATGCCAGGACGACCGCCCGCGCCGGCGTGTTCTCGGTCGTGCCGGGGCCCGGCGTGCTCAACGCCGCGGCCGGCATCTGCTCGGCCTACGGCGCGAGCACGCCGACGCTGTGTCTCACGGGGCAGATCCCGTCGCGCCATATCGGCGCGGGCAAGGGGCTGCTGCACGAACTGCCCGACCAGCTCGCGACGCTGCGCACGCTCACCAAATGGGCCGAGCGCATCGAGCATCCGTCGCTCGCGCCCGCGCTCGTCGCCGAGGCCTTCGCGCAGATGCACTCGGGGCGTCCGCGCCCGGTGGCGCTGGAAATGCCGATGGACGTCTTCACGATGACGGCGCCCGTCGCGCCGCTGCCGCCGCGCGCGCCGGCGCCGCCGCCCGAGGTCGACGGGCAGCGGCTCGACGACGCGGCGCGCCTGCTGCGCGACGCGCGCCAGCCGATGATCATGGTCGGCAGCGGTGCGCAGGCCGCACACGCCGAGGTGCTCGAGCTGGCCGAGCTGCTGCAGGCGCCCGTGGTGGCGTGGCGCGGCGGGCGCGGCGTCGTCGCCGACGATCACCCGCTGGGCATGACGTGTGCCGCCGGCTTCGAGCGCTGGGCCGACACCGACGTGCTGCTGGGCATCGGCTCGCGGCTCGAGCTGCACTGGCAGCGCTGGCCGAACACGCCGCGCGCACTGAAGATCGTCAACATCGACATCGATCCGGCGCAGGTGCGCCGCATCGCACCCGACGTGGCCCTCGTGGCCGATGCGCAGGCCGCGACGCGCCTTCTGATCGAGGCGCTGCGGCGCGACACGCCACCGCGCCCCAGCCGCCAGCGCGAATTCGAGGCCGTGAAGGCCGCCACGGCGGCGCGTGCGGCCAAGGTGCAGCCCCACATGGACTATCTGGCGGCGATGCGCCGCGTGCTGCCGCGCGACGGCTTCTTCGTCGAGGAGATCTGCCAGGCCGGCTTCACGTCGCACTTCGGCTTTCCGGTCTACACGCCGCGCAGCTTCGTCGCCTGCGGCCACCAGGGGACGCTGGGCTTCGGCTATGCGACGTCGCTGGGCGTCAAGATCGCGCATCCCGACAAGGCCGTGGTCTCGATCTCGGGCGACGGCGGCTTCATGTTCGGTGTGCAGGAGCTGGCGACGGCCGTGCAGTACGGCATCGGCGTGGTCGCCGTGGTCTTCAACAACCACGCCTACGGCAACGTGCGGCGCGACCAGCAGCAGCGCTTCGGCGGGCGCGTCATCGGCGCCGATCTCGTCAACCCGGACTTCGTGCGGCTGGCCGAGAGCTTCGGCATGGCGGGGCACCGTGTCGCCTCGCCCGCGGCGCTGCAGGCGGCGCTCGAGCGCGCGCTCGGCGAGGGTGCGCCGGCGCTGATCGAAGTCGAGGTCGACCTGGCGAGCGAGGCCTCGCCGTGGGAGTTCCTCACGCCGCCGCCGCGTTGAGGCGCCCACGCGCCGACGCGCCGGCAGCCCGGCATGGCGGCTTTCGAGTTCGTCGAGCACGCCCAGGAACAGGCGCCCCTTGGGCGGCATCGGGGCAGGTCTTCGAGCAGCGACGCCCATCGGGCGCGGTGCAGCACCGCGCCGGCATCGGTGAGACGCCGCTGGCTGGCGCGTCGGGCGCTCGAAGGGGTGCGCGCCCAGGCCGGACTCGAGCCGCCCCGCGGCCCGCGCGGCGCGGCCTTCAGGGCAGGGCCGGTCGCCAGGCCTCGTCGGCGCCGCGCAGGCGCGGCATGACGATCATGTCCCACGGGCTCGGCATCTCGCCCACCGGCACGTGGATCAGCGCCGGCGCGCGCGCCTCGATCGCCTCGCGCAGCGCACGTTGCAGCCCGGCGGCGTCGTCGGCGCGCCAGGCGTTCATGCCGAAGCTGCGCGCGAAGGCGACGAAGTCGGGGTTGACGAGATCGTGCGCGATCAGCCGGTGGTCGAAGTGCTCGCTCTGGATGCGCTTGACGTTGCCGAAGGCGCCGTCGTCGAACACGAGCGCGATCGCCGGGAGGCGGTGACGCATCGCGGTCGCCAGCTCGCCCGCCTGGTACATGAAGCCGCCGTCGCCGCACAGCGCCACCACGGCGCGCCCGGGGCACGCCGCCTGCACGCCGAGCGCGCTGCCGTAGCCCCAGCCGAGGTTGTCCTGGTAGCCGGGCGAGATGTAGCGGCGTGGCGCCGACACCTCGAACGCCAGGCGGCCCACGAACCCGACCTGGGTCACGTCCTCGACCACGACGCCGTCTTCGGGCAGCGCGGCGCGCAGCGCGCGCAGGAAACCCATCTGCGGCTCGAGCCGCGCGAGCCGGTCGGCGAACCAGGCCTGGGCCGCAGCCACTTCGGCTCGCGCGGCGCGCCGAGCGCCGGGCAGCGCGGCCAGCAGCGCCGCCAGCCCTTGCCTGGCGTCGCCGTGCAGCGCCACGTCGGGCCGGCGCAGGCGGTGGTGCTCCTCGGCGTCGATGTCCAGGCGGATGATCTTCAGCGCCGCATCGGTGCCCCAGTTGGCCTGCGCGAAGTGCATCCGCGTGCCCACGCCGAGCACCACGTCCGCGTCCTTCCACAGCCGGTGCCCCACCGGCAGCGACGCCGCCAGCGGATGCGTCGTCGGCATCACGCCGCGCCCGCGCCGGAACGTCACCACCGGCGCGCCGAGCCGCTCGGCAAGTTCGCGCACCTGTGCCGCCGCGTCGAGCGCGCCGCCGCCGGCCAGGATGAGCGGGCGCTCGGCGCGCTCGAGCAGCGCGGCCGCGGCCACCACCGCCTGCGGATCGACCTGCGGCTGGCGCAGCGGCAGCGGCGCCACCGGAACGACCGCGCCCGGGCGCTGCCAGGTGTCGATGGCGCACTCGAGCGCGACCGGGCGCATGCGTCCGCCGAGCGAGTGCCGGATCGCCTCGGCCACCAGCGCCGGCGCATCCGCCGCGCCGCCGATGCGGGCGACGAACTTGCAGAAGTGCCGCAGCAGGCCCGGCTGGTCGGGCAGCTCGTGCAGATGGCCCCAGCCCTTGTCGATCGCATCCGAGGGCACCTGGCCGGCGAGCGCCAGCACCGGCGCGCCGGTGCCGTAGGCGGTCAGCAGCGCGGCCGACGCGTTCAGCACGCCCGGCCCCGGCACCATCGCGCAGACCTGGGCGCGGCCGGTCGCCAGCGCCGCGCCGAGCGCCATGTAGCCCGCGGTCTGCTCGTGGCGCGGATGGAGCACGCGCATCGCGCCGCCCGACTGCGCGATGGCGTCGAACAGGCCGTCGCTGTGCACGCCCGGCAGCGCGTACAGCGTGTCGATGCCATGCGCGACCAGTGCCGCGACCGTGGCCTGGGCCGTCGTCTGGCGCAGCACGCCTGCGCTGGGCGCGGGGTCGCCGCGTGCGCCCGGTGCGTCGTCGGGTGAGGCGGGGGAGGTCGTCATGAGCGGAAGATTGTCGCGCCTCGCTGCGCGGCCGGATTGCAGCCGCGCCCGCTCGTGCCGCGCTACAGCCGTTCGATCAGCGCCGGTGCACCCGGATAGGCGGTCGCCGCGAGCATGAACTTGCGCGCCGCCGCGCCGCGCGGCTGGCCGCACACGAGGCGCTCGAGGAACGCCGCCGGCTCGACGATCCAGGTGCCGCCGAGCGCGCTCACGCCGCGCGCGAACAGCGCGTCGGGCAACAGGCCGGCGCTGGGGCCGACGAGGACGAAGCGCCGCGCGGCCGGGCAGGCCGCACGCATGCGCTCGAAGCTGCCGTTGAGCACCAGCGTGCCGGTGGCCAGCACCTGCGTGCAGTCGGCCAGCTCGGCCGCGTCGCCGGTGACGCGCGCGCCGTCGCGTTCGCCGTGCAGTTCGGCGCGCAGTTCGACCACGACCAGCCGCGCGCCGCGCGCCACCAAGCGTGGCACGAGCGAACCGAAGAGGCCGATCATGCCGATCTTCTCGCCCGGCTGCGGGTCGAGGCCGCCCACCGAATCGTCGGCCACGGGCGGCGCCCAGCCGGCGGCGCGCAACAGCCAGTTCGACAGTGCGTGAGTCGCGGCGAAGCCCAGCGCGCGCCGTGCGCCGCCCGCCACGTCGGGCGCGGCGGCGAATCCTTCGGCCAGCACGAGCGCATCGGCACCGGCCGCCGACGCCACGTGTGCGTGCAGCGCATCGAGCGTGTTGCCGCCGCGCACGTAGCCCAGGCCGAGTGCGCCGTCGTCCAGCTCGAGCGCGCACCAGGCGCCGCCGGGAGATTCCTCGGGCGGCGCCGGCGGCAGGTGCAGTGCGCGCACGCGTGGCGGCGTGCGGCGCGCCGCAGCGCGCTGCAGCAGCGCCAAGGTGTCCCGTTCGAGGCCCATGAGTGGTCGATGCTACGGCCGCTGCGCCAGCCGGCGCGCGCCGGGGCCTTGCGGGCGCGCGCCCCAGTGCCCGAGTGCCGGAGTGCCGGGGTGCCGGGGTGCCGGGGTGCCGGCGTCGCGGAGACGCGGAGACGCGGAGACGCGGAGACGCGGAGACGCGGCGTCGCGGTGTGCGCGGCGCCTCAGGTGCTGGCGCGCACCTCGTCGATCGAGGTCGCGCCGGCCAGCACCTTCTCGATGCCGTCCTGGCGCAGCGTGCGCATGCCTTCGGCCAGTGCCTGCGCCAGCAGCGCGTCGGCGCGCTGGCCGGTCTGGATCATCTGGCGCAGCGTGCGCGTGACGGGCATCAGCTCGTGGATGCCGGTGCGGCCGCGGTAGCCGCTGCCGTCGCACTGGGCGCAGCCGCCGGCATGCCAGCGCGTCAGGCGTCCGTCGCTGCCCCAGCGCGCGCGCCACTCGGCGAGCAGCGTGTCGGCGGCGGGCGCGCCGGTGCTGCCGGCGCCGGCGTGCAGGTAGTCGTGCAGCAGCTCGGACTCGTCTGCGGGCGTGGCCGGCGACGCGACGCGGCAGCCCGTGCACAGCCGCCGCACCAGGCGCTGCGCGAGCACCGCGAGCAGCGCGTCGGCGAAATTGAACGGGTCCATGCCCATGTCGAGCAGCCGCGTCACCGTCTCGGCGGCGCTGTTCGTGTGCAGCGTCGAGAGCACGAGGTGGCCGGTGAGCGAGGCCTCGATCGCCGTCTGCGCCGTCTCGTGATCGCGGATCTCGCCCACCATGATCACGTCGGGGTCGGCGCGCAGGAAGGCGCGCAGCGCCTTGGCGAAGGTCCAGTCGATTCTCGGGTTGACCTGCACCTGGCGCAGACCGGGCTGCGTGATCTCGATCGGATCCTCGGCGGTCCAGATCTTGCGCTCGGGCGTGTTGATGCAGCCCAGCGCCGAGTGCAGCGTCGTCGTCTTGCCCGAGCCGGTGGGGCCGACGCACAGGATCATGCCGTAGGGGCGCCCGACGGCCCGCCTGAAGTGCTCGAGGTTGCGCGGCGCGAGGTTCAGCTCGTCGAGCGCGAGCAGCCGCTGCGACGTGAGCAGCCGCAGCACCACGTCCTCGTGGTTGCCGTGCGTCGGGATGGTGGCCACGCGCAGCTCCAGGCGGCTGCCGGCGGCGAACTTGCCGAACGCGATCTTGCCGTCCTGCGGCTTGCGGCGCTCGCTGATGTCGAGGTCGCACATGATCTTCAGGCGTGCGACGACGGCACTGCGGTAGCTCGGCGGCAGCTCCAGGTACGGCCGCAGGCGGCCGTCCTTGCGAAAGCGGATGCGCACCTTCTCGCGCCCCGGCGGGCACTCGACGTGGATGTCCGAGACGCCCTGCGCCTGCGCCTCGAGGATCATCGAGTTGATGAGGCGCACGAGCGAGTTGTCGCTCTGCTCGATGAGCGGGCCGTCGTCGGCGTCGTCGGCTGCCATGCCCTGTTCGAGCGACGCGGCCAGCCGGCTCGCATCGCCGGGCTCGAAGTTCTGGAACAGGCTGTCGCCCGCGGCGCGCGCCATGCCGACCTCGGCGCCGATGCGCTCGTACGCGCGCGCGATCGGCGCCGCCAGCGTGCCCGCGCGCGCCAGCACCGGCACCACCTTCGTCTGCGCCGCGAACTCGATCTCGTCGTTGTGGCCGCGGTGCGTCGGGTCCTCCATCGCGACGACGAGCCGCCCGCCGCGCACGACCAGCGGCAGCGCCTGCACGCGCGCGGCCACCGCGTAGGGCAGCCGCGCCACGGCCTCGGACTCGACCGCGAACTGCGCCGCGTCGACCATCGGATAGCCCATCTTGCGCGCCAGCGCGGTCTGCAGTTCGGCACGCGTGACCAGCCCCATGCGCACGAGCAGCTCGCCGAGCGGCACGTCGCTGTGCTCGCGCTGCTGCTCGAGCGCCTGCTGCAGCTTCGCCTCGTCGACGAAGCCCAGCGTCGTCAGCGCCTGGCCGATGCGCACCATCGGCATGCGCTGCTGCTGCTCGACGGCCTGCATCAGTTCGTCGGCGGTCACGATCTGGCGCACCGAGAGCAGCTCGTCGAGCCGGCGCTCGCGCGCGGCATGCCGAGCGACCGACGCGACGTCGCCCAGCGCGCGCGCCGGTGTGTGATGCGCGACGCGCGCTTCGGCGACGCCGGCGCCGATCTCGGCATGCTCGTACGCCCAGCGCGGCACGAAGGTGCGCCGCAGCGTGCCCGCCTCGTCGATGGGCTCGAAGAGGAACAGGCCCCAGGGCTCCTCCCGGTACGTGAGCGTGCGGCCGCTCCACGCGCTGCCGTCGCTCATCTGCACGACGAAGGGCACGGCCGCTTCGTGGCCTGCGGCTTCGGGCCCGCGGCGCGCGCCGGGCAGCGCGAGCAGCGGCTCGAGCAGGCGCAGGCGGCGCAACTGCTCGAAGCGCAGCGCCAGCGGCGCGCGCGCGCCCTTCGTGAGCAGTTGCACCACGCCGCGCGCCGGATCGAAGGCCGCCAGCCGGCCCTGCAGCCGCTTGCCGTTGACGCCCTCGACCTGGCAGACCAGCAGCGTGCGTGCGGCGGCCGGCGCCGGATAGCAGGCCAGCGGCGGTGTCGGCCAGGCGAACTCCTCGCTCGCGGCGTCGGCGAGGTTCGGTGGGCGGTCGGACAGGTCGGACATCGGCTCGTGCGTCGGCATGCGCCCGGCGCACGCGGTGGATGCGGCTCATCCTAGGACGGCGCTCGAATCACGAGCGGCGGATCTGAGCCGCCGAGGCCGGGCTGATCCGCGGATCCGGCCGCGGTGCGCGCACCGGCCAGCCCGCGCCGCGGCGGGCGGCGGGCGGTGCCGGCGCCTGCAGCCGGACCCGCCGCCACACCAGCCGCGACAATGCGCCGATGCCCGCCGCCGCAGCCCTGCCGCGCACCGCGTTCGCCACACTGCTGCTGATCGCCTTCATGATGGGCGCCAACCACGTGGCCGCCCGCGTCGCCTTCGACCATGGGGCCGACGTCCTCACCGCGGTCGCGGTTCGCAGCGGCATCACGGCGCTGGTGGTCGGCGTGCTGATCGTGCTGCAGCGCGTGCCGTGCACGCTCACGCCGCGCGAGCGGCGCGCGCTCGCGGCCATCGGTGCGCTGGTCGCGGCGCAGAGCTACTGTCTGTACTCGTCGGTGGCGCTGCTGCCGGTGGCGCTGGCGCTGCTGGCTTTCAACACCTATCCGCTGTGGACGGTGCTGTGGGCGCGCGTGCTGTACCGGCATCGTGCCGAGCGGCGCGTGCTGCTCGCGATGCCGGTGCTGCTGGGCGGCCTGGCGCTGGCGCTGGATGTGTCCGGCGCCGCCTCGGGCCTGGGCGCCGGCGCGCAGTGGAGCCGCATCGGCGCCGGCGTGGCCTTCGCCGTCGGCGGCGCGGCCATCTTCGGCCTCGCGCTCGTGCTCACGCAGCACGAGGCCGGCCGACTCGATGGGCGGCTGCGCACCGCGGCGACGATGGGCATCGTGGCGCTGCTGGCGCTGGCGGTCATCGCGCTGCAAGGCGGTGCGCAGCTGCCGCGCGCGGCCGCCGGCTGGTGGGGGCTGGCGCTGCTGACCACGCTGTACGGCACCGCGTTCACGATCATGTTCACCGTGCTGCCGCGGCTGGGGGTGGTCGGCAACTCGCCGATCATGAACGTCGAGCCGGTGTTCGCCCTCGTGCTGGCCTGGGTGCTGCTCGGCCAGCGCATCGCCGCGGTGCAGCTCGCAGGCGCGCTGATC
>JAFECX010000180.1 GCA_018241895.1 Pseudomonadota bacterium | reverse complement strand
GGCCGCGCCGCGAGTCCGGCCCGGACCAGCCGGCCTGAGCCTGCAGCTCTACAGGATGCGCAGTGCCGGCTCGGCACTCGGGTCATGGTGCCCCACCGATCGCCGTTTTGTCTGTCCCTATTTTATTTTCGCTACGCCATCTTGAATACATAACCGTGCTCTGACCCCGTTTTATTTCTCTTCGGGCCATTGCTGCACTGCGATAACCTCATCCTCCTGCCGCGCCCATCCGGGCCGGCTGGGAGCCACGAGATGTCCAGTGCCGAGCCCGTCCGAACCGAAGAGATCCACGCCGCCGCCGCGCTGGGGATGTACGACCCCACGCACGAGCACGACGCCTGCGGCGTCGGCTTCGTCGCGCACATCAAGGGCCGCAAGGCCCACGCCATCGTCCGCCAGGGCCTCAAGATCCTCGAGAACCTCGACCACCGCGGCGCGGTGGGCGCCGACAAGCTGATGGGCGACGGCGCGGGCATCCTGATCCAGATCCCCGACGAGTTCTATCGCGCCGAATTCGCCATGCGCGGCGTCGCGCTGCCGCCACCCGGCGAGTACGGCGTCGGCATGATCTTCCTGCCCAAGGAGCATGCCTCGCGCCTGGCCTGCGAGCAGGAGCTCGAGCGCGCCGTCCGCGCCGAGGGCCAGGTGCTGATCGGCTGGCGCGACGTGCCGGTCGACCGCGAGATGCCGATGAGCCCCACCGTGCGCGCCAAGGAGCCGGTGATCCGACAGGTCTTCATCGGCCGCGGCGCCGACGTCATCGTGCCCGACGCGCTCGAGCGCAAGCTGTACGTCATCCGCAAGACCGCGAGCGCGGCGATCCAGCGGCTCAGGCTCACGCACAGCCGCGAGTACTACGTGCCGAGCATGAGCTGCCGCACCGTCATCTACAAGGGCCTGCTGCTGGCCGCCCAGGTGGGCCGGTACTACCGCGACCTGCAGGATGCGCGCGTCGTCAGCGCGCTGGCGCTCGTGCACCAGCGCTTCTCGACCAACACCTTCCCCGAGTGGCCGCTCGCGCACCCGTACCGCTTCGTCGCGCACAACGGCGAGATCAACACGCTCAAGGGCAACTTCAACTGGATGCGCGCGCGCCAGGGCGTCATGAAGTCACCCGTGCTCGG
>JAFECX010000017.1 GCA_018241895.1 Pseudomonadota bacterium | reverse complement strand
GAGCGGCTGCACGCCGCGCTCGCGCCCGACGCCGGCCTGGCCCAGGCGCTGCGGGCGCTGGCCGACGAGCCGGCCGCGCTGCTGCGCGACGGCGGCGTCATCGCTCCCGGCTTCGACGCCGAGCTCGACGAGCTGCGCGGCATCACGCGCCACGGCGACGCCTTCTTGCTCGAGCTCGAGGCGCGCGAGCGCGCGCGCACCGGCATCCCGAACCTGCGCGTGCAGTTCAACAAGGTGCACGGCTACTACATCGAGGTCACCGGCTCGCACCTCGAGAAGGTGCCCGCCGACTACCAGCGCCGCCAGACCCTGAAGAGCGCCGAGCGCTACATCACGCCCGAGTTGAAGCGCTTCGAGGACCAGGCGCTGGCCGCCGGCGAACGCGCGCTGGCGCGCGAGAAGTGGCTGTACGAGCGGCTGCTCGACGCGCTGCGGCCCTTCGTGCCGGCCCTTTCGGCGCTGGCGCGCGCGCTGGCCGGCCTGGACGCGCTGGCCGCGCTGGCCGAACGCGCCGCCACGCTCGGCTGGTGCCGGCCCGAGTTCGTGCCCTACCCCTGCATCGACATCGAGGCCGGCCGCCACCCGGTGGTCGAGGCGCGCCTGGCCGAGACCGGCGCCGGCGCCTTCATCGCCAACCACTGCCGCCTCGACGCCAAGACGCGCATGCTCGTCGTCACCGGCCCCAACATGGGCGGCAAGAGCACCTTCATGCGCCAGGTGGCGCTCGTCGTGCTGCTGGCGGCGATGGGCTCGTACGTGCCGGCCGCCGCCTGCCGGCTGGGGCCGATCGACGCCATCCACACGCGCATCGGCGCCGCCGACGACCTGGCCAATGCGCAGTCGACCTTCATGCTCGAGATGACCGAGGCGGCGGCGATCGTGCACGGCGCCACCGAGCACAGCCTGGTGCTGATGGACGAGATCGGGCGCGGCACCAGCACCTTCGACGGCCTCGCGCTGGCCTCGGCGATCGCGGTGCAGCTGCACGAGCGCAACCGCGCGTTCACGCTCTTTGCCACGCACTACTTCGAGCTCACCGAGTTCGCCGCCACGCACGAGCGCGCGCTCAACGTGCACGTGGGCGCGGTGGAAAGCGGGCACGACATCGTCTTCCTGCACCAGATCGAGCCCGGGCCCGCGAGCCGCAGCTACGGCGTGCAGGTGGCGCGGCTGGCCGGCATGCCGGCCTCGCTGATCCGCCAGGCGCGCGCCACCCTCGAGGCGCTCGAGGCCAAGGCCGCGGCCGCGCAGGCGCAGGTCGACCTGTTCGCGCCGGCGCCTGCGGCGGCGGCGGCCGAACCCTCTCGCGTCGAGGCCGCGCTGCGCGCGCTCGACCCCGATGCCCTGTCGCCGAAGGAGGCTCTCGACGCGCTGTACCGTCTGGCCTCCCTGCTGCCCAAGGACGCCCCGTGACACCCCGTGCAGCGCCTCGCCCCTCCGACGCCGTCCCGGCCGCGGCGGGCACGCTCGTCTTCTGCCACGCCAACAGCTTCGTCGCCGGCACCTACGAGCCGCTGTTCGATGTCTGGCGCGGCGCCGGCTGGCACGTGCTGGCGCCGACCAAGCTCGGCCACGACCCGCGCTACAAGGTCACCGACAACTGGCCGCATCTGCGCGACGAGCTGCTGGCCTTCGTGCACGCGGCCTCGCCCGGCCGGCCGGTGGCGCTGGTCGGGCACTCGATGGGCGGCTGCCTGGGCGTGCTGGCGGCCAGCCGCGAGCCGGCGCTCGCGCGCGCCGTGGTGCTGCTCGACGCGCCCATCGTCGCCGGCTGGCGCGCACATGGTTTTCGCATGCTCAAGGCCAGCGGCCTGATCGCGCGCGCCAGCCCCGCCAAGGTCTCCAGGCGCCGACGCACCCACTGGCCCTCGCTGGCCGCGGCGCGCGAGCACTTCGCCGCCAAGCGCGTCTTCGCGACGTGGGACGCGCGCGTCTTCGACGCCTGGATGCAGCACGGCTTCGAGCCCGCGGCCGACGGCGGCGTGCAGCTCGCGTTCCACCGCGACATCGAGACGCGCCTGTACAACACGCTGCCGCACCACGTCGAGCCGCTGCTCAGGCGCCACCCGCTGCACTGCCCGCTGGGCTACATCGGCGGCACGCGCTCGGCCGAGCGCCACCAGCTCGGCCTGGGCTACGTGCACCGGCTGGCCGCAGCGCGCTGGCGCGAGATCGAAGGCACGCACCTGTTCCCGATGGAGAAACCGGCCGAGACGGCGCACGCGGTGCTCGAGCTGTTGCGCGCATGAGCGCGCGGGCGACGCCTGCACCGCCGTCACGCCCGGGTGCGTGGCCGCTGGCGCCGGCGGCGGCCACGCGCGCTGCGCGCGCCGCGCGGCGCTACTCGAAGCGCCCCAGCCGCACCGCGGTGCCGCCGGGCTGCAGGTTGTTGGTGCCGGGCATCACGAGCACGGTGTCGTCGTAGGGCGTGACGATGGTCCGCTCGCCGTCGACGGCGATCGGCGTGCCGGCGCGGGCGACCACCGAAAGGCCCGCCGTCGGCACGAGGAAACGGAACTGCGGCGTGCGCGCCACCACGGCCTGCGTCACGCGCACGAGGCGCTGGCGCGGCGGCGGCTCGAGCCGCGTGTGCGCGCCGACCCACTCGGCATCGGCCACGCCGGCGAGGCCGAGAAAGCGCACCAGCGTGTCCAGCGCCACGTCGGCGGCGCTGCGCTCCCAGTGCTGTCCGCACTCGACGAGCAGCGCGCGCTTGGGCGAGGCCGCTTGGCCGTAGCCGCCGCGCTCGACCATGCGCAGGCCGCCCGGATGGCCGGTGTCGAGCAGCAGCACCTCGGGCACGCCGAGGGCGCGCGCGAACGCCGCGTTCTTGTCCTGCGTGCCGCAGACCATGAGCGCTGCACACGGCTCGCTCATCGAGTGGATGTCGAGCAGCAGTTCGCTCGCGTCGACGAAGGGCCTGAGCTGGCGCGCGCGGCGCAGCTCGCGCGACTCGCGCGCGCCGAGCAGCACGTCGTCGGCCCAGACGCGGTTCAGGTCCTCGTCGACGAAGCGCGCCGCGTAGGGGTTGGAGGCGTCGAAGCGCTCGTAGGCGGCGACGTTGGCGAAGGCGACGACGAGGCGGCCGCAGCGCGGCCGAAAGGCGCTCGCCAGCAGCCAGTCGAGCGCGATCGCGCCGCAGATCTCGTTGCCGTGCGTGAGCGCCTGCACCATCACGCGCGGGCCCGGCACGCCGGCGTCGAACGCGTGCACGTAATCGACGCCGGTGTTGCCGGCGCGCCAGCGCGCGATGTCGGGCGGCGCGAGCTCGATGGCGGGCGCGTTCATCGCAGCGCCTGCGCGGCGGCGCGTCGGGCCCCGGCGGCACGCGCGGCGACGCGGGCAGCCGCGCAGCGCGCAGCGCGGACGAGGGGGGTGTCTTCGGGCATGGGGGGCGTGCGTGCGGCGCCGGACCGGGTGGCCGCAGTATGGCGCCTGCGGCGCGGCGGACATCCCGGCTCGGCCGCCCCGCCGTCGCGCAGGCCGCAACGCAGGCGGGTTTCCCCGGAGGGGCCTGTGTGCCCCCGTGGTCGGGGCGGCCGGTACCTCGTAGCATGCGCGCTTGTTCCCCCTGCACGACGGAGACCGCGATGCACGAGCAAGAGATCCGCGACCTGATCGAACAGGTGCGCACCGGCCGCCTGCCGCGACGCGGCTTCATCCAGCGCCTGGTCGCCGTCGGCCTCACGGCGCCGATGGCGTCGATGCTGCTGATGCACTCCGGCCTCGCGCAGACCGCCAGGCCCATCCCCTACAAGCCCACCCGGCGCGGCGGCGGCGGCACGCTGAAGCTCATCTACTGGCAGGCGGCGGTGCACCTGAACCCGCATTACGCCGGCGGCACGAAGGACCAGGACGCCAGCCGCATCTTCTACGAGCCGCTCGCGGGCTGGGACGGCGAGGGCAACCTCGTGCCCTTCCTTGCCGCCGAGGTGCCCACGCAGGCCAACGGCGGCCTGGCGGCCGACGGGCGCAGCGTGACCTGGAAGCTCAAGCCTGGCGTGAAGTGGCACGACGGCAAGGACTTCAGCGCCGACGACGTCGTCTTCACCTGGCAGTACGCGGGCGATCCGGCCGCGGCGATGACGACGGTGAGCGTGTACAAGGACCTCAAGGTGAGCAAGGTCGACTCGCACACCGTGCGCGTCGAGTTCGCCAAGCCGACGCCGTTCTGGGCCGAACCCTTCGTGGGCAGCGTCGGCCTCATCGTGCCCAGGCACGTGTTCGAGCCGTACATGGGCGCCAAGTCGCGCGACAACCCGGCCAACGTCAGGCCGGTCGGCACGGGACCGTACAAGATCGTCGACTTCAGGCCCGGCGACTCGATCCGCGCCGGCGCGAACACCGACTACCACATCGCCAACCAGCCGTTCTTCGACGCGCTCGAGGTCAAGGGCGGCGGCGACGCGACGAGCGCCGCGCGCGCCGTGCTGCAGACCGCCGAATACGACGTCGGCTGGAACCTGGCGGTGGAAGACGAGATCTTGAAGCGCCTCGAGGCCGCCGGCAAGGGCAGGATGCAGTTCTTCGAGGGCAGCGACATCGAGTTCATCATGCTCAACCACAGCGACCCGTGGACCGAGGTCGACGGCGAGCGTGCCAGCGCCAAGAGCCGGCATCCGGCATTCGCCGACAAGGCGGTGCGCGACGCGATGAACCTGCTGGTCGACCGCAACAGCATCCAGCAGGTCATCTACGGGCGCGGTGCGGTCACGACCTCGAACTTCCTGAACAACCCGCCGCGATTCCGCAGCCCGAACACGAAGTTCGAATACAACGTCGACAAGGCCAACCAGTTGCTCGACGCCGCGGGCTGGAAGAAGGGTGCCGACGGCATCCGCGCCAAGGGCAACGTCAAGCTCAAGTTCGTCTACCAGACCTCGGTGAGCGGCCCGCGCCAGAAGTGCCAGGCGATCGTCAAGGACGCCGCCGGCAAGGCCGGCATCGACCTGGAGCTGAAGAGCGTCGTGGCCGCGGTGTACTTCGGCAGCGACTTCGCCAACCCCGACACCTACCAGAAGTTCTGGGCCGACATGGAGATGTACACCACGACCATGACGCAGCCCGACCCGCAGACCTTCATGGAGCAGTACACCTCGTGGGAGATCGCGCAGAAGGCCAACAAGTGGGCCAGCCGCAACCTCTCGCGCTGGTCCAGCCCCGAGTACGACGCCGCGCACAAGGCGGCGCAGGTCGAGCTCGACCCGGTCAAGCGCGCCGCCCTCTTCGTCAGGATGAACGACCTCGTCGTCGGCAGCGGCTACGTCATCCCGCTGTTCGCGCGCCCGCGGCCGGTGGGCACGGTGAACAAGCTCGCGACGACGATCTCGCCGTGGGACAACCTGACCTCGTTCATGACCTACTGGTGGCGCGAGGCCTGAAGCGGCGCGGCGCGGCGCGCTGCAGGCAGCCCCTCGGCGTACGCTCCAGCGCGCGCGCGCCTGACCCCGCGGCCGGGCCGCGTGCCTCGGCGGCGCGCCGATGCGCCCGGTTGCGCGCTGCCATCGACACGACACGACGCCAACGCAGGCCAGCGCCTTGCTCAACCACATCCTGCGCCGCCTGCTGATCGCGCTGCCCAGCCTGCTGGGCATCAGCGTCGTGCTGTTCACGGTGCTCGCGCTGGCGCCGGGCGATCCGTTCGACGAGCTGGCGACCAACCCGAACGTGCCGCCCGAGGTGCGCATGATGCTGCGCGCGCAGCTCGGCCTCGACGACCCGGTCTGGCAACGCTACGGGCACTGGCTGGCGAGCATGCTGCGGGGCAACTGGGGCTTCTCGTTCGTCAGCCGCATCGACGTCGACCGGCTGATCCTGCAGCGGCTGCCGGTCACCATCGTCGTCATCGGCCTGTCGCAGGTGCTGGCGATCGCGGTGGCGCTGCCGATCGGCATCCTCGCCGCGGTCAGGCCCTACTCGTGGTTCGACCGCATCGCCAGCACCTTCGCCTTCGTCGGCTTCTCGCTGCCGACCTTCTTCACCGGCGTGCTGTTCATCCTGTTCTTCAGCATCCACCTCGGCTGGCTGCCCTTCGTCTACCGCAGCGACATCGCCGCCACCGGCTGGCAGTTCCTGTGGGAGCACTTCAAGCAGACGGTGATGCCGGTCACCGTGCTGGCGCTGTTCCAGGCCGCGAGCCTGATGCGCTACGTGCGCAGCGCCGTGCTCGACGTGATCCGGCTCGACTACGTCACCACCGCGCGCAGCAAGGGCCTGGCCGAGCACAAGGTCATCGTCAGGCACGTCGTGCGCAACGCGCTCATTCCGGTGGTGACGCTGGTCGCGCTGCAGATGCCGGCGGTGTTCGGCGGCGCCATCGTCACCGAGCAGATCTTCCGCATCCCGGGCATCGGCAGCCTGCTCATCGACGCCATCATGCGCAACGACACGCCGGTGATCATGGCGGTGACCTTCGTCTTCGCCTGCCTCGTGATCTTCTTCAACCTCGTGGCCGACATCGTGTACGGCTGGCTCGATCCGCGCATCAGCTATGGCTGAGCCGCCAGACCCCCCTGTGCGTGCCACGCCGGCCACGGCGCCGACGGCGACGCCGAAGACCAGCGCCAGCGTCTCGCCCTGGCGCCAGACGTGGCGGCGCTTCGAGCGCCACCGCCTCGCCTACTGGAGCCTGTGGGTGCTCGCGGCGATGGTGCTGGCGGTGCTGGTCGGGCCGCTGCTGTACAAGGTCGGCATCAACGACGTCGACTTCAAGGCGCGGCTGGCCAGCCCCTCGTTCGCGCACCCGATGGGCACCGACGACCTCGGGCGCGACCTGCTGGCGCGCATGCTCTACGGCGGGCGCATCAGCCTCGCGGTGGGCATGGCGGCGATGGCGATGGCGATGGTCTTCGGCGTCGCCGTCGGCGCCGTGGCCGGCATCTCGCGCGGCTGGGTCGATGCGGCGCTGATGTGGGTGACCGACCTCTTCCTCAGCCTGCCGCAGCTGCCGGTGCTGCTGCTGCTGATCTTCCTGTTCCGCGAGCCGCTCAAGCAGCTGTTCGGCCTCGAGGCGGGCGTCTTCCTGCTCATCGTCGCCGTCATCGGCGGCTTTCGCTGGATGCCGGTGGCGCGCCTGGTGCGCGCGCAGTTCTTCAGCCTGCGCGAAAAGGAGTTCGTCGAGGCGGCGCGCGCGCTGGGCGCCTCCACCGCGCGCCAGGTGGCGCGCCACATCCTGCCCAACAGCCTGGGGCCGGTGATCGTCGCCGCCACCATCGACGTGGCGGCGGCCATCATCGCCGAGAGCACGCTGTCGTTCCTGGGCCTGGGCTTCCCGCCCGACATCCCGACCTGGGGCCGCATCCTCTACGACGCGCGCGACTACATGGACCTGGCCATGCACTGGGCGCTGTTCCCGGGCCTGGCGGTCTTCGTCACCGTGCTGACGATCAACTTCGTCGGCGACGGCCTGCGCGACGCGCTCGATCCGCGCCGGGTCCTGTAGTGGCGCTGCTCGAGATCCGGGGTCTGAAGACCCAGTTCAAGACCGACGACGGCTGGCTGCACGCCGTCGACGGCGTCGACCTCACGGTCGACGCCGGCCAGACGGTGTGCGTGGTCGGCGAATCGGGCTGCGGCAAGAGCGTCATGGCCAAGACGGTGATGAAGCTCGTCGACATGCCGCCGGGGCGCATCGCCGCCGGCCAGGTGCTGTGGCAGGGGCGCGACCTGGTGCCGCTGGGGCCGGCCGAGATGCGGAAGATCCGCGCCAGGGAGATCGCCATCGTCTTCCAGGAGCCGATGACGAGCCTGAACCCGGTCTACACGATCGGCGCGCAGATCGCCGAGAGCGTGCGGCTGCACGAGGGGCTGTCGAAGAAGGCGGCGCGCGCGCGCGCCGTGCAGATGCTCGAGCTCGTCAACATCCCGACGCCCGAGCGGCGCATCGACGACTACCCGCACCAGTTCTCGGGCGGCATGCGCCAGCGCGTCATGATCGCCATCGCGCTGGCGTGCAACCCCAGGCTGCTGATCGCCGACGAGCCGACGACGGCGCTCGACGTGACGATCCAGGCCCAGATCCTCGATCTGCTGCAAGGCCTCAAGGAGCGCTTCGGCATGGCGGTGATGCTGATCACGCACGCGATGGGCGTGGTGGCCGAGGTGGCGCAGAAGGTGGTCGTGATGTACGCCGGGCAGGTGGTCGAGGAGGCACCGGTGGCCGCGCTGTTCGCGCGCCCGAAGCACCCCTACACGCAGGGCCTGATCCGCAGCATCCCGCGCATCGACCGCGCCGCGCAGCACAGGACGCGGCTCGAGGCGATCGCGGGCACCGTGCCCAGGCTGATCGAGCCGCAGCCGGGCTGCCGCTTCGCCGGGCGCTGCAAGTACGTGATGCCCGAGTGCCTCGCGGCGACGCCGCCGCTGTACGACGTCGGCGACGGGCACCGCGCCGCCTGCGTGCGGGTCGACCCGCGGCGCGCCGGCGCAGGAAGCATCGCATGAGCGCGCCGGGCCGCTCCCGGGTGCTCGTCCCGGAGCTTGCAGTGCGCAGGGTCGTCCGGTGACCGCGCCGGCGCTGCTGCAGGTGCGCAACCTGGTCAAGCAGTTCCCGGTGCGCGGCGGGCTGCTGCGCCGCGAGGTCGCCCGCGTGCACGCCGTCGACGGCGTCAGCTTCGACGTCGCGGCGGGCCGCACGCTGGGCGTGGTCGGCGAATCGGGCTGCGGCAAGAGCACCACCGGGCGCTGCGTGCTGCGGCTGATCGAGCCCAGCGCCGGCGAGGTGATCTTCGACGGCTGCAGCGTCACCGGCGCCGGCCGCCGCGAACTGCGCACGCTGGCGCGCCGCATGCAGATCGTCTTCCAGGACCCGTACGCCAGCCTCGATCCGCGCATGACGGTGGGCGCCATCGTCGGCGAGGGCCTGGTGATCCACGGCCTGGCGCGCAAGCACAGGGAGATCGAGCAGCGCGTGGCCCAGCTGCTCGAGACCGTGGGCCTGCAGCCCGACCACATGCGGCGCTACCCGCACGAGTTCAGCGGCGGGCAGCGCCAGCGCATCGGCATCGCGCGCGCGCTCGCGGTCGAGCCCCGGCTCGTCGTCTGCGACGAGGCGGTGAGCGCGCTCGACGTGTCGATCCAGGCGCAGGTCATCAACCTGCTCGAGGACCTGCAGGAGCGCTTCGGCCTCACCTACATCTTCATCGCGCACGACCTGAGCGTGGTCGAGCACACGAGCGACCGCGTGGCCGTCATGTACCTCGGGCGCATCGTCGAGATCGCCGACGCGCGCGAGCTGTACACGAACCCGCGCCACCCCTACACCGAGGCGCTGCTGTCGGCGGTGCCGATCCCCGACCCCTCGGTGCAGCGCCGGCGCATCGTGCTGCAAGGCGACGTGCCGAGCCCGCTCGCGCCGCCCGGCGGCTGCCACTTCCACCCCCGCTGCCCGATCGCGCAAAAGGGGCTGTGCGACCGCGAGCGGCCCGAGCCGAGGACCATCGCCGAAGGGCACCAGGTCGCCTGCCATCTGCGGTAGGCGCTAGGGCGGCGCCCGGGCGCCATCAGGCGCCGGTATCGCGGCGCCCAGGCGCCGGCACCGCGGCGCCCGGGCACGTCAGGCGCCAGCGCCCGCGTCCGTACGCTGGCGCCAGCGCGGCCCCGGTGTGCTCAAGGCGCCGGCACCGCGACCCACCGCGTCGCGCGCGTCGCCCCGTCGGCGCCGGAGCGCTCGAGCGGCTCGATGCTGAACGCGCCGTCGAACACCGCCACCAGCGCCGCGCGCAGACCCGCCTCGCGCGGCGCACCGTCGGCGACGAGGCGGCCGCGCGCCATGACCCAGACGCGATCGGCGGCAAGGGCCGACGTCACGTCGTGCAACACCGAGGCGACCGCGGCGCCGGCGCGCGCGCGCGCGGCCAGCGTCGCCAGCAGCGCGCGCTGGTGCGACGGATCGAGATGCGTGGTCGGCTCGTCGAGCAGCAGCACGCGCGGACGCACGGCCAGCGCGCGTGCCAGCAGCACGCGCTGGCGCTCGCCCCCGGACAGCGTCGCCAGGCGGCGCGCCGCGAACGGCGCCGACTCCGTCTCGTCCATCGCCGCGCGCACGACGGCCTCGTCCTCGGCGCCCGCAGCGCCGAGCAGGCCCTGGTGCGGCAGCCGGCCCAGGCGCACGACGTCGAGGGCGGCGAGTTCGCCGTCGGCCTCGCCCTGTTGCGCCAGCCAGGCGAGGTGGCGGGCGCGCTCGCGCGCCGGCCACGCCGCGAGCTCGCGCCCAAGCAGCAGGACGCGGCCGGCATCGGGCCGGCGCAGGCCGGCCAGCAACGACAGCAGCGTGCTCTTGCCCGCGCCGTTGGGGCCGACGATGGCGAGCCACTCGCCACCGCGCAGCGCACCCGACACCTGCTCGACGACGCGCCGGCGGCCGAACGCGAGCGTGAGCTCCTGCGCCTCGAGCAGCGGCGTCACCCCGGCGCCCCCGGCGTGGCGTGCCGAGCTGCCGGCCGCTCCCGCGCACGCCGCAGCGCCGTCATTGCGGCCCCTCGCCGAAGCGCCGGCGCAGCAGCACGAGCAGGTAGACACCACCGAAGAGCGCCGTCAGCAGCCCCACCGGCAGCTCCTGCGGCGCGATGACGCTGCGCGCGGCGACGTCGGCCGCGAGCAGCAGCACGCCACCGGCAAGCGCGGCCAGCGCCAGCAGCTCGCGGTGCGTGGCCACGACAAGGCTGCGCACCAGATGCGGCGCCACCAGTCCGACGAAGGCGACGAGCCCGGCCTGCGCGACCGCACTCGCCGTGGCCAGCGCCAGCAGCGCCAGCAGCACGGCGCGCAGCCGCGCCAGCGGCAGCCCGAGGCTGGCGGCGGTCGCCTCGCCGAGCACCAGCGCGTCGAGCACGCGCGCCAGCAGCAGGGTCACCGGCAGCGTCACGGCCAGCACCGCGCCCAGCAGCCACACGCTGCCCCAGCCGAGAAAGCTCGTGCTGCCGAGCAGGAACACGTGCTTGCCGCGCAGCGCCTCGGGCGACAGCAGCACGACGAGGTCGGCCAGTGCCGTCAGCAGCACGCCGACCACCACGCCGGCCAGCAGCAGCACGAGCGGGCGGCCGGCGCCGCGCGCCAGCACCAGCGTGAGCAGCATGCCCGCCATCGCACCGACGAAGGCGGCGCCGACCAGGCCGAGCCTGAGCAGCAGCGAACTGGCGGCCAGGCCGAAGGTGGCGCCGAGCAGGCCGCCGGCTGCGAGCACGAGCACGACGCCCAGCCCGGCACCGGCCGCCACGCCGAGCAGGTAGGGGTCGGCCAGCGGGTTGCGGAACAGCCCCTGCGCGACGGCGCCGGCCAGCCCGAGCAGCGCGCCGACCAGCAGCGCGCCGAGCGTGCGCGGCGCGCGGATGGCCGTGATCAGGTCGACGTCCTCGCGCCAGTGCCACGACCAGCCTTCGGCCCCCGCCGCCAGGCCCAGCAAGACCAGCAGCAGCGCGGCGGCCGCGAGCAGCAGCGCCAGCCGGGCGGGCGTCAGCCCGGCGCGCGCCGCTGCGGCGACGGCCAGCGGCGACGAGACCGAGCCGTGGGCCATCGTCGTCAGCCCGGCGCACGCCGTGCGATCGCCGCCAGGCAATCGGCGACGGCCTCGGCCGCATCGGCCAGCCGCGGCCCGGGGCGCACCAGCGTGTCCCAGGTCGGCGCATCGAAGCCGCAGACGCGGCGCGCGCGCAGCGCGTCGAGCGTCGACCAGCCGGGGCGCCCGGGCATCGCGGCCACGGCCGCCGCCATGCCCATCACGATGTACGGCTGCGCGCGCAGCACGAACTCGGGATTGAGCTGTGGAAATGCGCCGAGCGCGGCCGGCACGATGTTGGCCAGGCCCAGCCGCGCGAGCAGTTCGCCGTCGAACGACGCCTCGCCGGCCGCAAACGGCGTGCTCGCCACCTCGAGGTACACGCTGCGGCCGCGCAGCGCGGGCGGCACGCGCGCGGCGGCCGCGGCGATGCGCTCGTCCACCTGCGCCGACAGGCGCCGGCCGGCGGCCGGCCGCCCGAGCGCCTGGGCGAGCGTGGCGATCGCCTCGTGCATCTGGCGCAGGTTCTGCGGCTCGAGCGCGAGCACGGGAATGCCGAGCGCCTCGAGGCGATCGACGGCGCGCGAGCTGCGCGCGGCGAGCACGAGATCGGGCCGCAACGCCACGACGCGCTCGATCTGCGTGTCCTCGAGCCCGCCGACCCTGGGCAAGGCGCGCACCTGCTGCGGCCAGTCGGCGTAGCGGTCGACGGCGACCAGACGATCGCAGGCATCGAGCGCGCACACGGTCTCGGTGAGCGAAGGCAGCAGCGAGACGATGCGCTCGGCCGGCGCCGCCAGCACCACCGTGCGGCCGCGCGCGTCGACGAGGCGCAGCGCGGTCGGTGTGGAAGCGTCGGGCCATGCGGCGCGCGGCACGAGCAGCAGGCACAGCGCCAGCAGCGCGAGGGCGAGGGCGAGCGGCACGGCGACCGCACCGCGCCGCACGACGCCTGGAGCACGCTGCACGACAACTGCGGCGCACGGCCGCAGCGCGCCGGCGCCCGGCAGCGCCGCCGAGCGCCGGGGCCGCAGCCGCCGGCGCGTCACCACCCGCCCTCCCAGCGCAGCAGCAGCCAGGCCTGGCGCCCGAGATCCTGGTAGTCGCGCGCCGGCTGGCGGCGGGTGTTGCCGACGTTGAGCACGCGCAGCTGCGCGAGCCAGCCGCGCGCGAAGTGCCAGCCGGCGCGCAGGTCGAGCACGGTCTCGGCGGCGAGACGCACGCCGGCATCGGGGCGCGCACCCAGGTGCAGCAGGTCGGCGCCGGCCTCCCAGACGCCGGCGCGCCAGCCGAGCGCCACGCTTTGCTGCTGCGCCGCGCGCCGCGGCAGGCGCGCGCCGGTGTGGCGGTCGCGCGCGTCGAGCCAGTCGAAGCCGCCGCGCAGCCGCCAGCTGCCGGCGCCGTTCGTCCAGCCGGTCGACGCATCGAGCGTGGCGCCCTGCAGCCGGGCACGCGCGACGTTGCGCGCGCAGCCGAAGGCGTACGCAGGATCGGGCGGGCACAGTGTCCGGTCGGGCTCGTAGGTGATCAGGTCGCGCAGGTGCTGGCGATAGGCGGTGAGGCCGATCTCGGCCGCGCCCCAGCGCGCATCGAGCCCGATCTCGGCGCTGCGGCCACGCTCGGGCGCGAGCGTGGGCACGCCGTAGCCCGGGTAGACGAGGTCGTTGAAGCTCGGCGCCTTGAAGCTCGTGCCGACCAGCGCGCGCAGCGCGAGCGCCTTCGTGATCGGCCAGCGCGCGCCCAGCCGCCCGGTGTCCACGCCGCCGTAGTCGGTGTTGCGGTCGTGGCGGCCTTCGGCCTGCAGTTGCAGCGCTCCGAGCGCGCCCACGTAGGCGAGCACGACGCCGTCGTTGTCGCGCGCGGCTGGGCCCAGGTAGCGCGTCGAGCGCGCCTGCTCCTCGAGCCGCTCGGCAGCGAGCGTGATCTGCTGGTCGGCACGCGGGCGCCACGTCGCCTGCAGCAGGGCCTGGTCGCGCGTGCTGCCGAAGGTGTCGAGCACGCGCGCGCCGCTCGTGCGCTCGCTCTTGTCACGTGCCAGCCGCACCGTGAGCACCCAGTCGCTGCCGATGGCGCTGCGGCCCTCGAGCGCGAACTCGCGATCGGTGCCGCGGTTGCGGAAGTCGCCGCTCGCGTCCTGCGCGTACGTCGGCGGCAGGAACTCGCTGCTGTCGTACTGCGCGTCGAGGCGGCTCTCGCGTGCCACGAGCCCGATGCGCGTGCCGGCCCGCGGCGACCAGCCCGCCTGCAGCGAAGCCACGCGGCGCGTGTAGCCGTCGGCGTCGGGGTTGTAGTTGCCGAACAGGTCGCCGGGGCGCAGCGCCGAGACGCCGCGCAGGCGCTCGTGGCTCACGTCCGCTGCGATGTCGAACTCGCCCAGCCGGGCGCCGAACGCCGCCGCCGCGTCGCGCGCGCCGTAGCCGCCGGCGGCCAGCCGCAGCGAGCCGTGCGGCGCCCCGCG
>JAFECX010000179.1 GCA_018241895.1 Pseudomonadota bacterium | reverse complement strand
CGCGCAGTGGCGCGCCGCCGCGCCGGCGGCGCGCCGCGCCGAGGTGCTGGGCGGCGGCTTCGTCGCTGCCAGCCGTGAGCTGCAGGCCAGCCGCGGGCCGCTGGCGATCGAGGGCCGGGTCGGCCAGCCCGAGGCGGCGCGCGCGCGTGCCGACCAGCAGTACCTGTTCGTCAATGGCCGCCACGTGCGCGACCGGCTGCTCGCACATGCGGTGCGTTCGGCCTACGAGGATCAGCTGCACGGCAGCCGGCAGCCCGCCTACGCGCTGTTCGTGCAGATTGCCCCCGAACTGGTCGACGTCAACGTGCATCCGACGAAGATCGAAGTGCGCTTTCGCGATGGTCGGGCAGTGCACGACGCGCTGCGCCGTGCGGTGCAGGAGGCGCTGGCGCCGACGCGGGCGCTCGCGGGTGCCGGTGCCGCGGTCGATGGCGCCGTTCCCGACGCCACGGCCGCCGCGGCGCAGGCGTTCGATGCGAGTTCAGGGGGCGCTGCGGCACCCGGCGCGTCGCCCGGCGCAGCGACGGCGAGCGCCTCGTGGCAGGGCCGGCTGGCGTGGGACGGCGAAGTGCCCTCGACGCTGCGCGAACCCGCGCCCGCGTGGCGCTCGGGGCATGCCGACGCGGCGTCGGTGGGCGGCAGCGGTGGCCTGTCCACCTGGGCCGCACTGCGCCCGGCTGCGCAGGCCGAAGCCGACTGGCCGCTCGGACGTGCCCTGGCACAGGTGGCTGGCGTCTACGTGCTGGCCGAGAACGCGCTCGGTCTGGTCGTCGTCGACATGCACGCGGCGCACGAGCGCATCGTCTACGAACGGCTCAAGCGCGCGGCGGCGACGGACAAGGCGCTGCCGGCGCAGCCGCTGCTGATCCCGGTCAGCCTCGCGGCGACGCCGGCCGAACTCGTCACCGCCGAGGTCGAGCAGGCGGCGCTGCACGAGCTCGGGCTCGACGTGAGCGTGCTGAGCTCGGGCAGCCTGGTCGTGCGCAGCCGGCCGGCGGCGCTGCCCGACGCTGATCTGGCCGAGCTCACGCGCGCGGTGCTGCACGAACTGGCCGAGGCGGGTGCGAGCCGCGTCGTCGAGCGCGCGCGCGACGACATCCTGGCGACGATGGCCTGCCACGGCGCCGTGCGCGCCCACCGCCGGCTCACGCTCGACGAGATGAATGCGCTGCTGCGCGAGATGGAGGCCACCGAGCGCGCCGACACCTGCAACCACGGCCGCCCCACCTGGCGTCAGGTGACGATGAAGGAGCTCGACGCGCTCTTCCTGCGCGGGCGCTGAGCGCCGGCTACTTGCACATCGCTTCGGCCCGCGCGCGCTGCTGCTGCACCATCTGCTCGCACTGCGCGCGCTGCGCCCCGGCGCCGGCGCAGGCCTTGGCCGGATCGAGCCGGGCCTTCTGCGCTTGCATTTTCTGGCAGGCCGGCGAATCCTTGCCGTAGCCGATCACGCTGTCGCTGGCCGAGCAGGTGCCGACATAGCTCATGCGCGCGATCATGGGCACGTCGTTCGGGCGGTCCATGCGCTGCACGCTCATCTCGTACGAGCGCGGCGCGAGCTGGGTGATCGTCGTGCGCTGGGTGTGGCTGCCGCAAGTCGTCTCCATCACGGCGCGCGTGGTGCCGTCCTCGAGCAGCCTGAACCGGCAGTCGTTCTTCGGTGTGCCGGGCTGGTCGTTCGACATCGCCTTGGCCGCCGACGTGCAGACCGTCACGCCGCTGCCGGCTGCCGCCAGCGCGGCCTTGTCGACACCGGGCATCTGCACCGGCTCCATCTTCCACCTGCCGTCCTCGCGCGGTGCGTCGCTCATCACCTTGGGGATCGGGATGTCGATCGCTGCCGCCAGGCTGGCGGCGGCGCCGAGGACGAGGGCGACGACGATGGCGCTCGATGTTCTCACTGCGACCTCCTGGGGCTGAAGGAGGCGCAGTCTATGCCTCCGCGGCCGTCAGGCGGCGAGCAGTTGGCGCAGCACGTACGGCAGGATGCCGCCGTGGCGGTAATAGTCGATCTCGACCGGCGTGTCGATGCGCAGCGTGACCGCGAGCGCGGCGCGCTGGCCGTCGGCGCGCGTGACGACGAGCGCAGCGTCGCCCTGCGGCCGGATCTCGTCGGGCAGCCGGATGTCGATCGTCTCGTCGCCGGCCAGGCGCAGCTTTTCCCACGAGTCGCCGGGCTTGAACTGCAGCGGCAGCACGCCCATGCCGACCAGGTTGCTGCGGTGGATGCGCTCGAAGCTCCTGGCGACGACGGCCTTGATGCCCAGCAGCAGCGTGCCCTTGGCGGCCCAGTCGCGCGACGAGCCGGTGCCGTACTCCTCGCCGGCGAACACCACCGTCGGCGTGCCGTCGGCGACGTACTTCATCGCCGCGTCGAAGATCGACATCTGCTCGGGCGCCCGGCCACCCGGGCCGCGGTACAGCGTGAGGCCGCCTTCTTCGCGCGCGCCGTCGGCGTGCGGCGGCAGCATCAGGTTCTTGATGCGCACGTTGGCGAAGGTGCCGCGCATCATCACCTCGTGGTGGCCGCGGCGCGCGCCGTAGCTGTTGAAGTCGGGCTTGGCCACGCCGTGCTCGAGCAGGTAGCGCCCGGCGGGCGTCTTCTCACCGAAGCGCCCGGCCGGGCTGATGTGGTCGGTGGTCACGCTGTCGCCGAACAGGGCCATGATGCGCGCACCGGTGATCGCCGGGACGAGCGGCGGCGCCTGCAGCGTGAAGCCGTCGAAGAAGGGCGGGCGCGCGATGTAGGTGCTCGCCGGCCAGTCGTAGACCTGCCCCTTGGGCCCCTTGATGGCCTTCCACAGCCGTCCGGGCTCGTCGGCCACCTTGGCGTAGTTGGCCTTGTACTCGGCGGGCTTCATCGCCAGGCGCATCAGCGCGTGCACCTCGTCGCTCGAGGGCCAGATGTCGCCCAGGTAGACCGGCCGGCCATTCTTGCCCAGGCCCACCGGCTCGGTCATCAGGTCCTTGCGCATCGTGCCGGCGATCGCGTAGGCGACGACCAGCGGCGGGCTGGCGAGGAAGTTGGCCTTCAGGTTGGGGTGGATGCGCGCCTCGAAGTTGCGGTTGCCCGAGAGCACCGCGGCGCACACCAGGTCGTGCTCGGCGATCGCCTGGTTGATCTCGGGCGTGAGGTCGCCCGAGTTGCCGATGCAGGTCGTGCAGCCGTAGGCCACCACCGCGAAGCCCACCTTCTCGAGGTACGGCAGCAGGCCGGCCTCGACCAGGTACTCGGTGACGACGCGCGAGCCCGGCGCGAGCGAGGTCTTGACGTGCGCGGGCACCTTCAGCCCGGCCTCGACCGCCTTCTTGGCCAGCAGCCCCGCGGCCAGCATCACGCTCGGGTTGCTGGTGTTGGTGCAGCTCGTGATGGCGGCGATCAGCACGTCGCCCTGGCGCAGCGGCATGCCGCTGGCGGTGGTGTAGGTCTCGTCGAGCCGGGCGGCCGGCTGGTTGAAGCCGCCCTCGGCCGCCGGTTTGCCGAACAGATCGGCGAAGGTGCGTGCCATGGCGCCGATCTCGATGCGGTCCTGCGGCCGCCTGGGACCGGCCAGGCTCGGCGCGACCGTGGCCAGATCCAGCCTGAGGACGCTGCTGTAGTCGATCTGCCCGGCCTCGGGCACGCCGAACAGGCCCTGGGCGCGGAAATAGGCCTCGAAGGCCTCGATCTCGGCCTTCGTGCGGCCGGTGCCGCGGAAGTACTCGAGCGTGTGCTCGTCGACCGGGAAGTAGCTGATCGTCGCGCCGTTCTCGGGCGACATGTTGCCGATCGTCGCGCGGTCGGGGACGCTGAGCGAGCGCGTGCCCGCGCCGAAGAACTCGACGAACTTGCCCACCACCTTGTGCTTGCGCAGCATCTCGGTGACGGTGAGCACGAGGTCGGTGGCGGTGACCCCCTCGCGCAGTCGTCCGGTGAGTTCGAAGCCGACGACGTCGGGCGTGAGCACGTGCAGCGGCTGGCCGAGCATCGACGCCTCGGCCTCGATGCCGCCCACGCCCCAGCCGACGACGCCGATGCCGTTGATCATCGTCGTGTGGCTGTCGGTGCCGACCAGCGTGTCGGGGTAGACCACGCCGTCGCGGCGCCGGTGCACGCCGCGCGCCAGGTACTCGAGGTTGACCTGGTGCACGATGCCGAAGCCCGGCGGCACGACGCCGAAGGTGTCGAACGCCTGCATGCCCCACTTGACGAACTGGTAGCGCTCGCGGTTGCGCTCGAACTCGAGCGCCATGTTCTTGCCCAGCGCCTGCCGGTTGCCGTAGTAGTCGACCATCACCGAGTGGTCGACCACCAGGTCCACCGGCACCAGCGGCTCGACGATCTTGGGGTCGTGGCCCTGCGCGGCGGCGGCATCGCGCATCGCCGCCAGGTCCACCAGCAGCGGCACGCCGGTGAAGTCCTGCAGGATCACGCGTGCGACCACGAACGGGATCTCCTCGGTGCGCGCGCCGTTGGGCTGCCAGTTGGCAAGCTGCGTCACGTGCTGGGCGGTGACCTTCTTGCCGTCGCAGTGGCGCAGCAGGCTCTCGAGCACGATGCGCAGGCTCACCGGCAGCCGCGCGACGCCGGGGAACTGCCGCGCCAGCGCCGGCAGCGAATACATGCGGCCCTTGCGGCCCGAGGCGGTCTCGAAGGCCTCCAGCGTGGAATCGAATTCGTGGGCCGGTGGCTTCTTCATGACGATCCTCCGCGGTGGCGCTGCCGCATACGATGCCACATTCTCGGGCGGCCTCGGCGCGCT
>JAFECX010000178.1 GCA_018241895.1 Pseudomonadota bacterium | reverse complement strand
GACGGCGAGCGCCCGCTGCTCGCGCGGCGCGCGCGCGCGCCACCAGGCGGCCAGGGCGCGCGCCGTCATGCGCCGGCCCCGGCCGCGGCCACGCTGACGCGGCCGGCGTCGGTCTCGCCTCGAACCCCGCTGCCGAGCAGGCGTTCGCGGAACTGGCGCGCCTGGGCCTCGCTCCAGCCGGGCGCAGCAAGCTCGAGTCGACCGCGATCGAAGCGCACCGATGCCGCCGGCTGCGCGCCGTCGGGCCAGGCCGCGGCCGCGGCGCCCAGCAGCGTCTCGAGATCGCCGTCGCCGGCGCGGCCGGCCTGCGCGCGCACGCGCTCGCTCTCGCGCTGCATCTGCAACGGTGCGTCCAGCACCGTGCGCACGCCGGGGAACGTGCTGCGCAGCAGTTCGTCCATGGCCTGCCGGCGCGTGTCGAGCGTGCGCTGCTGCTGCCAGGCGTAGGCGTTGAGCCCCGCCACCTGCACGGCGAGCAGCGCCGCCAGCCCGACGCGCGCCGCGCGCCACCGCGGCTGCTGCAGGCGCCGCCAGCCCTCGCGCAATGCACGCAGCCCGCGATGGCGTGCCGCGAGGTCGAACTGGCGCAGGTTGACGGGGCTTGCTGCCGCCGCCAGCGTGCGCTCGGCGTCGCCGAGCACCGTGACCGGTGCGTCGAGCCAGCGTTCGGCGGCCGCCGCCGCCGCCGCGGTGGCCGTGCAGCGCACGCCATGCGCATCGGCCGCAAGCAGGCTGCGCGCCAGCGTGCCCTCGAGACCGATGCAGGCGACGCCCTGCGGGCCCTCGACGACGAGCATGGGCTGCGCGTCGCCGTCGCGCAGCCGCAAGTGGGCGCTCGTGGCGGCGCGCGGCCAGCTGGCCGGCGCCACGAGATCGACCTCGCGGCCGGCCGCTTCGAGCGTGGCCAGCGTGTCGGCGAGCCAGCCGCGGTGCGTCACCGCGATCCACCCCGCGCTGCCGGGCCCTGCGCCCGGGCCGAGCGCGTAGTGCAGTGCCTGTGCGTCGTCGAGCAGTTCGTCCTCCATGGCCCCGGCCAGCGCCGCGCGCAACCGGGCGGCCGGCGCCTTGGGGATGTCGATGCGGTGCCAGGCGACGTCGTCGTCGGCTGTAACCACCACCAGGCGCTCGGCGCGCGGCAGCTGCGCCGCGACGGCGCGGCCGCTGTGCGTCACGGTGCGCGCGTCGGCGCTCAGCAGGAAGTCGAACTCGGGCGGCACGGGCGCGCCGTCACCGTCGCCGGCGTCGCGGCGTGCGCGCAGCCGTGTGCGCCGCGCAAGGGGAAGGACCAGGAGTGACATCGGGCGCTCGTGCGGTGCGGCCAGGGTCGTTGCCCTGGCCGCGGCTTCTATTGTCACCGTCAACCGTCGCGGCACTGCGCGGCACTGCGCGGCACTGCGTGGCAGCGGGGGATCGTCGCGCGCCGTCTTCGCCGTCGATCATCCGAGGCGGCCGCCGCGCGCGGATCCCGCATGCGACCCGCATTCAGCCCGTGTCGAGCACCTGCAGCCGCTCGCGCCGCCGCACGATGACGTCGTTGTCGGTGCGCTCGACCAGCGAGCGTTCTTCGAGCACGCGATCGTCGATGCGCAGGCGGCCGCGGATTTCGAACCAGCGCGTCGAGACGGCGACGCGCTCGGGGCGCAGTTCGAGCGCGGGCGGCAGCAGCGACTTGATCTCGTCCAGCGAATCGAGTGCGCCCAGGCTCTTGCGTCGGCGCGCCTGCACGATGCGCTCGGCCGAGCCGAGGTCCAGGCCGTCGATGGCCGCCACCAGCACCTGCGCGTCGGCGGTGTTGACGTTGACCGGCGTGGCCACCGGCAGCAGCGTGAGCAGCGGCTCGAGGCGCGCCAGCGTCGGGGCGTCGATGCCGAGCCAGGCCAGGTCGGCGTAGCGCTGCGGCGCCAGCGGGGCGGTGCGGCGGGCCTCGTCGCTGGCCGGCGCCCAGGCCGCCTGCAGTG
>JAFECX010000177.1 GCA_018241895.1 Pseudomonadota bacterium | reverse complement strand
GTGGACCTCGTCGTGCAGCTCGCGGCGCAGCGCGTCCTCGGCGGGCAGCGCCGCAGCGCCGCCCGCGGCGGCGCGAGCGCTCTCAGCGCCTGCCACCGCCCCGGTTCGCGGGCTTCGGCATGGCCGCGGCGACCGGCTTGGCCGCAGCCTTGGCGCGGCCGCCCGCCTTGCCGGCTTGCGCCTGTCCACCCTCGTCGAGCAGATCGTCGAGCTCCTTCTCGATTTCGGACTCGATCGTGCGCGAAAACACGCCGAGCAGCACGCCGAGCCGCGCGTCGAGATCGAAGTGATCGGGCGCGACGACCAGGTGCCCGTCGACGCCGCTGCGCGTGAACTCGACGGTGTCGCTCGTCTGTCCACGGACCACCGTGCACTGCATGCCGAAGCGGTGCTCGACCTTCTCGGCCCAGGCCGCCGCCACCTTGCGCGCCTTCGGCAGGCCCAGCGTGTGTTCGCGATGGATTTTCAGTGTCGGCATGGCAGCGGCGCGGCTCGGTGGTGGTCAGGAAGGTGCGGCGAGTTTGGCGCGGCGCTCGGCCTTCGGCAAGGCGGCCAGACCCTGCACCGCGGCGTAAAAGCGCGCGAAGTCGCGGCCCGAGCGCTCGTACAGCCGCTCGAACTGCGGCACCAGTTCGGTGTACGCCGCCTGCACGCCCAGCGCGGCGTTGTTGGCGCGCTCGAACCAGCCGTCGTAGCCCGCGTCGCCGCCCCACGGCCCAGCCTTCAGGCGCGCGTAGTCGTCGCGCATCGAGGCGTACAGCGTCGCCTTGCGCCGGCGCTTGTCGTCGTCGGGCAGCCGGCTCGCATACAGCGTCGCCAGCGCCTCGCGGTAGCGCGCGACGAGCGCGCGGAACTCACTGCGCCGCAGCCGCAGGGCGGCATCCGCTTCGCGCACACGCGCATCGGCGTGGCGCTCGAGCCACAGCCGCGCACCGATGCGCTCGACCGTGACGGCAAACGACTCGTTGAAGCTCGTGTCGTCGGCCGCATACGCCACCTGGTGCGCAAGCTCGTGGAACATCAGCCGCGCCAGTTCGCCCTCGGGCCAGTCGATGAAGGTGTCGAGCAGCGGGTCGCCGCCGAGCCAGGCGGTGCGGCCCAGCGTCGAGTACGCAGGCACGCCGTAGACGCTGGTCTCCCAGCCGTCGGCGCGCAGCCCGGCGGCAAAGGCATCGGCCGCGTCGCGCGCGAAGTAGCCGCGGTAGTCCACGCAGCCCAGCAGTACAAAGCACCAGGTGTGCAGCGCCAGCGACAGCTCGGGCGCGGCGACGACGTTGTAGACCGCTGCGCTGCGCCCGAGCGCGGCGTAGCTGCGGTAGCTGCGGTTGTCGGGCAGGTCGAGCGCCGAGACCGCGAAGTCGCGCATGCGCTGGCTGAGTTCGAGCCGCGCGCGCAGCGCCGCCGGCGTGGCGGGGTCGGCCAGCCAGTCGCCGACCGGACGCGCACGACGAACGATCTCCAGATGCCCGGCCAGCGCCTGGCCGTAGTAGCCGAGCGTGCTGCAGCCGCTGCCGAGCACGGCGAAGGCCACGGCCAGCGCGGCGGCGGCGAACGCGCGCACCGGCCGGCAGCGCCGCATCGCTCGGAACCTGTGAATGAGTCGGTCGCGCCTGGGCGGCGCGCCAGGGCGGCCCCGAACAAGGCGCAAGGCGCCACCATATCGCGCGATAGGGCGAGCCTTTGCAACGCCGAGCGCGGGCGTCAGGGCGCGTCGAGCGGGCGGGAGTGGTTCGTTCACAGGTTCTCAGCGCGCCGGCAGCAGGCTGCGCACGAAGGCGCGCGTGTACACGCCGAAGTCGGCCAGCCGCGGTGCGAGTGCGCGCAGCACGGCCTGGCGCGCGCGCGCGTCGTCGCGCGCGAGCACGGCGTCGAGATCGATGCCGTGCTCGGAAGCGCCGAAATCGAACGCCGGGTCGTCGACATCGTGCGCCGGGAACGACGCCGCGATCGTGCGGTCGATCGCGTCGGCCGCCTCGGCGGCGCGCCGCGAGACGAGGCGCCGCGGCATGTCGTCGTCGTATGCCGGTGGCGCGGCCGCGGCGTCGCCTGCGAGGGCATCGAACAGCAGCGCCGCGTGCGCGCGGTCGAGCGCTGCGGCGAGCATCGCGGTGCGCTGGAAATTCTCCAGCACCAGGTGGCGGTTGGAGACCAGCGTCACCGCGTGCTCGCGCGCGAGCGGCCGGCCGGCCAGGTACAGCGCATTGATCCACAGCATGCGCACGGTGGCGACGCCGGGCAGCACGCGCGCGTGGTACGGCTGCGTGAGATCCTGCAGGTAGTGCACGGCCCAGCCGGCAAAGCGCCAGCCCCAGTAGTCGTGGCCCGTGGCCAACGCGTGCCGCGCCAGCGTGCGCCACAGATGGATGCGGTACTCGGGATAGGTGCGCTTCAGGAATCCGGCCGCCGCATAGACGATCCACGACTCGTGATAGAAGCCCATGTGAAACGGCGCCTGGCTGCCGAAGGCCAGCGCCGGGTTGCCGAAGGGCTGCCTGCCGAAGCCGTAGATGCGGCCCTGCGGCGTGCCGTTGTCCTCCCACAGTCCGAGGTCGAGCCCGTAGTCGGGCTCGTCGGAGGCGGTGCCGAGCACCTCGATCGGCGCCACCGCCTCGCCGGCGTGCAGCGCCACGAACCGGGTCGTCGCCATGGCGGCCTCGTGCGGCAGCGTGCTCACGGCACGCGCCGGCAGCGGCGCGCGCGCATCGGCGGGCGGCGCCGCCGGACCGCGCTGCAGGTACAGCGCCAGCCGCGCGTCCGGGGCGATGCGCACCGCGGCGACGAAGCGGCGGCGCAACTCGCCTGCGTCGACCACGCCCCGCGCACCGACCGCACCCGCGACCGTGTAGCGCAGCGCCTCGGGCCGCGGCGGGTAGGTGGGCACGTGCTCGCGCGCCCAGCGCTCCTCGTCGTCGAGCAGCGCCTCCAGGCGCGCGCCTTCGGCCGCGAGGAAGGACTCGAGCGACTCGACCGTCACCGGCGCGAGCGCGACCAGCGGCGGCAGCGCGGCCAACGCCGGCCCGCTGCCCAGCGCGTGGTTGCTCCACGCCGATGCGCCCGCCGCGCCGAGCACACCGGCCGCGAGCACGGCACCGCGCACAAGGGCACCGCGCACAAGGGCACTGCGCGCAGGGGTGCCGCGAAAGAGGGCACGCAGCGGGCGCAGGAGCGGCTCGCCTGGGGCGCTGGCAGCGGCGGAGGGGGCGCAGGCGTCGACAGCGTCCATGACGCGACGATAGCGCGCCGCCGCGCCGCCGCGGCGACGACGGCGCGCGCGGTGCGCTACGTCGAAAGGCCAGGCGCAGCGCGCGCCGCGGGGCGCGCCGGCGCCGCGTTCGTGCCTCAGGTGTGCACGAACCGCCCCGCGTCGTCGAGCGCCACGCGGCCGGCCGCGACCAGCTCGTCGAGATGCTGCGCGATCGTGCGCCGCTCGGCGTCGTCGACCCACAGCTCCTCGTACTGCGGCGGATAGACGAGGCGCATCGCCGCCAGTTCGTCGAGCGACTTCGCTCCGTCAGCCAGCATGCGCACGAGCCGCTCGTTGCGCTGCTCGAGATGGGCCGCGAACGCGGCGAGCGCCTCCTGGAAGCGGCCGCGGTCGGTGTACACGCCGCGGTGGTGCGACGTGACCCAGATCGCCGCCGGCAGCTCGGCCACGCGCGCCAGCGTGGCCCGGAACGCCGCCAGGCTGGACGAGGCGTCGCCGTAGTACGGCCCGAAGCCCGTGAGGTCGATGTCGCCGAGAAAGGCCACGCCTTCGGGCTCGACCAGCAGCACGCAATGCCCTGCCGTGTGGCCCGGCATGTGCAGGGCACGCACGCGCGTGCGTCCGAGCTCCCAGAGCGCGCCGTCGGCGTAGCCGCTGGCGTCGGGCCGCGGCACGTAGAAGAACTCGCGGCGCAGCTTGTCGAGCAGCGCGTCGGCCACCGCGGCGCGCACGCCGTAGTGGCGCCGCAGCGCGTCCCAGCTGCGCACGGCGTCCACGTCGAGCTCGTGCGCCTGCACCGCGGCGCGCGGCAGGCGGTGCAGGCCGGCCATGTGATCCTCGTGCACGTGCCCCAGCAGGATCAGCTCGGCGGCATCGAGCTCGGCGCCGATGCGGTTGGCCACCAGCGGCGTGTCGAACGCGACGCGCGTGTCGCTGCCGCGCACGACGACCTGGTTGCCGTCGGGGTACTTGCCAGACTTGTGGCCGAGGAAGACGCTGACGCGGCCGAAGTCGAGGCGTTGGACGGGGTCGGTCATCGGCAGCAACGTATCGGTGCGGGGTTCGTTCGGCAAGCCGTGGCTCGAGCGGCCTCCCGGTGCCCGATGGTACGGGCTCGCCCAGGGCCCCGCGCGCAGGCGCACCGGGCCCGATGCCGCCGCCGCGGCCTAAGATGGGTTCCCGTCCTGCACCATCGCCCTCGCCATGAACCTCATCGACGCCATCGTGGCGGACTCCGCGGCCATGAGCGCGATCCGCCGCGACCTGCACGCGCATCCCGAACTGGGCTACGAGGAGACGCGCACCGC
>JAFECX010000176.1 GCA_018241895.1 Pseudomonadota bacterium | reverse complement strand
GCCTCGGCCAAGGGCGTCGGCGCCGCCTTCGCCGCGCTGCGCGCAGTGGCCGATGCAATAATGCGCGCCGTCGTCGCGACGACGCCATCCCGCCCTCGCGCTCCCGTCACCTCCGGTGATGCGGCGCCCCTCGAGCGTCCGCTCGGCCAGCGTGCGTGCGCGCCCTGTCTGGAGCCCCAAGGATGCTCAACGTCTTCACGCTGGCCAGCGGCCGACTGTTCCAGGAAGAGATCGACAGCGCCGAGGCGCTGGCCGTGGTGCAGCCGATCTGGGTCGATCTCGAGGCGCCGAACGACGCCGAGAAGTCGTGGATCCTGCAGCACTTCGGGCTCGCCATCCCCGGTGACGTCGTCGACGAGGACCTGGAGGAATCGGCGCGCTTTTACGAGGAGGACAACGGCGAGCTGCACATCCGCTCGGACTTCCTGATCGACGACGACGAGGATCCGCGCAACGTGCGCGTGGCGTTCATCCTCTACCGCAACATGCTGTTCTCGATCCACGACGAAGACCTGCCGGTGTTCCGGCTGCTGCGCATGCGCGCGCGCCGCATCCCGGCGCTGATCGAGGACGCCAAGGACGTGCTGCTGCGCCTGTACGAGGCCGCCGCCGAATACGGCGCCGACACGCTCGAGAACATCTACGACAAGCTCGAGACGGTGAGCGAACACGTGCTCAAGTCCGAAGTCGCCGACGCCACCGCCGGCGAAGCGCTGGCCGCGATCGCCAAGGAGGAGGACCTCAACGGCCGCATCCGCCGCAACGTCATGGACACGCGGCGTGCACTCAGCTTCATGATGCGCAGCCGCATGCTCAATGCCAAGCAGTTCGAGGAGACGCGGCAGATCCTGCGCGACATCGATTCGCTGGACAGCCACACCGCGTTCCTGTTCGACAAGATGAACTTCCTGATGGACGCGGTGGTCGGCATCATCAACATCAACCAGAACAAGATCATCAAGATCTTCTCGGTGGCCAGCGTCGCGCTGCTGCCGCCGACGCTGATCGCGAGCATCTACGGCATGAACTTCAGGCACATGCCCGAGCTCGACCAGCCCTGGGGCTACCCGTTCGCGATCGTGCTGATGGTGGCCTCGGTGATGGCGCCGTTCATCTACTTCCGGCGCAAGGGCTGGCTGCGCTGAGGCGCGCCGGCGCGTAGCGCAGGCACGAAAACGCGGCCGGCCGCATGCGCGGCCGGCCGTCCAAGACAAGCTGTTGTGCAGCGCCCCGAGGGGAACGAGGGAGGGAGGGAGGAGGAGGAAACCGCCCCGGGATTCCAGCCGGATCGGCCGGCTGCACAACAGGAAACCCTTTGCGCGCCGCTCCTCGAAGAACGGCACTGCGGGTTGGAGCGGCTTGCGCGCCGCGAGTTCCGTCGTCGCAGCCGAAAACTCGAACAAAGCCGCACGCGCGCGGCGCCATCGCGGCGCGCAGGCGCGCCCGACGCTCAGGTGCGCGCGGCCGCCGCCGCGTCCAGATCGCGCTGGCGCTCGGCGTTGACCCGCTGCACCGACGCCCTGGCGCCCAGCAGCTTGACGTAGGCCTTCCAGTCGATGCCGGCCGCAGCCATCAGGTCTTCGCCGAACACGGATTTCGCCGCCAGCGCCACCACCGACACCGTGGCGAAGCCCGAGGCGTCGGCGAGCGTGAACTGCGCGCCGGCGACGTAGGGGGCGAAACGCGCCAGGCGCCCGAATGCCGGCAGGTTGCGCTCGAGCTGCTTGCGCACGCGCGCCTTGGTCGCGTCGCTCACCTTGCCGCCGAAGAAGGCCTCGGCGTACAGCTCGCGCGCCACGAGTTCGAGATACAGCTCCATGAAGACCGCCAGTTCGCGCACCTTGGCCGCCGCCAGCGGGTCGGCCGGCAGCAGCGGCGCTTTCGGGTGCGCCGCCTCCAGGTAGTCGACGATGACCTGGCTCTCGCACAGCGTCTCGGTGCCGACGCGGATGAAGGGCACCTTGCCCAGCGGCGAGGCCGCGAGCACCGCCTCGTCGGTCGAGCCGGTGGCGATGCGCTCCTCGCGAAACGGCAGACCCTTTTCGAGCAGCACGAGCTTGACCTTGTTGTAGTAGTTCGACAGCGTGGTGCCGCACAGCGTGATCATCGGCGGGTCTCCGGGGTTGGCGGGTCCGGCATTGTGCGCCGCCCGTGCGCCTCGATAATCGCCGCGATGGCGATCGAGACCGACGATTTCGGCAGCGCGCGCACCGAGCGCGCACGCGTGCTCGGCGCCGCGGCGGCCTCGCCCAACGAGCTGGCGATCGAGCGCGCGCTGCGGCCCAAGACGCTGGCCGACTACACCGGCCAGGCCAAGGCGCGCGAGCAGCTCGGCATCTTCATCGGCGCCGCGCGCCGGCGCGCCGAGGCGCTCGACCACGTGCTGCTGTTCGGCCCACCCGGGCTGGGCAAGACGACGCTGGCGCACATCATCGCCGCCGAACTGGGCGTGAACCTGCGCCAGACCTCGGGCCCGGTGCTCGAGAAGCCCAAAGACCTCGCCGCCATCCTGACCGGGCTCGAGCGCCACGACGTGCTGTTCATCGACGAGATCCACCGCCTCGCGCCGGTGGTCGAGGAGATCCTCTACCCCGCGCTCGAGGACTACCAGATCGACATCATGATCGGCGAGGGGCCGGCGGCGCGATCGATCAAGCTCGAGCTGCAGCCGTTCACGCTGGTGGGCGCGACGACGCGCGCCGGCATGCTGACGAATCCGCTGCGCGACCGCTTCGGCATCGTCGCGCGGCTGGAGTTCTACAGCGCCGACGAGCTGGCGCACATCGTCACGCGCTCGGCGGCGCTGCTCGAGGTGCCGATCGACGGGCCCGGCGCGCTCGAGATCGCGCGCCGCTCGCGCGGCACGCCGCGCATCGCCAACCGGCTGCTGCGCCGCGTGCGCGACTATGCGGAGATCAAGGGCAGCGGCCGCGTGGACGCCGCCACCGCCGACAAGGCGCTCGTCATGCTCGACGTCGATGCGCTCGGCCTGGACGTCATGGACCGCAAGCTGCTCGAGGCCGTGATCCAGCGCTTCGACGGCGGTCCCGTGGGTCTGGACAACCTGGCGGCGGCGATCGGCGAGGAGGCGGGCACGATCGAGGACGTGATCGAGCCCTACCTCATCCAGCAGGGCTATCTGCAGCGCACGCCGCGCGGGCGCGTGGCGACGCTGGCGGCCTGGCGGCATCTGGGGCTGGCGCCGCCGGCGCGCGTCGACGACCTGTTCGGCGCGCGCTGATTGCCGCACGCCGCCCTCTGGCGGCGGTTCGGCACACCGCCACCCCCGGCGGCGGTTCGGCCCCCGCAATCGGGCGCCGACAGCATCTTGTGCAGCAGCAGGTTCAGCGCACCGCCGACGTGGGCGGCGGATCGGCCAGATGGGCGCCGTCGTCCCAGCCGACGAGCACGAAGCCCTCGCCGTGCCACAGCAGCCGGTTGATGGCTGCATTGCCCAGTTGCCAGCTGCGCGGCGCCTGCAGGTCGACACCCGCCGCGGCACGGTACAGGCAGTCGAGCACGCCGCCGTGGGCGACGAGCGCGATCACCTGCCCCGGATGGCGCGCGGCCAGCGCCGACGCCGCCGCCACGGTGCGGGCGTAGAAGGCGGCCAGCGTCTCGCCGCCGCCCGGACCGAAGTCGGGCTCGCGGCGGCGCCAGCGCCGCGCCTCGTCGGGCCAGCGCGCGTCGATGTCGGCAAAGGTCACGCCTTCGAAGCGGCCGAACGCACGCTCGCGCAGCGCACGCTCGGCCGCCAGCGGCGCGCCGGTGCGTGCCGCCAGCGCGCGCGCGGTGGCGTGCGCGCGCTCGAGGTCGCTCGTGTAGATCGCCGCAATGCCCTCGCCGGCCAGTGCCTCGGCCAGCCGCCCGGCCTGCCAGCGGCCGAGTTCGCTGAGCGGGATGTCGGCATGCCCCTGGATGCGCAGCTCGCGATTCCACGCTGTCTCGCCGTGGCGCAGCGCGAAGACGCGCGTGGGCTCGCGCACGGCGCGGCTCTCAGCGCGCGGCCAGCAGCCGCGGCTCGAGCGTGTAGGTGCCCGAGAAGGTGGCTGCGGCCAGCGTGCGCCCGGCCAGCGCGGCGCGCACCGCGGGCCCGTCGAAGACGCCTTCGAGCGGCAGGCGCGGCAGTGCCACCGCGTACAGCGTGAACACGTAGTGGTGCACCAGCGTGTCGTTGAACGGCGGGAACGGGCCGTCGTAGCCGAAATACCGGCCGGCCATCTGCGCGTCGCCGGCGAACCACTTCGTGTAGTCGTTCAGGCCCTGGCGCGCACCGTGGGCGCACTCGGGCCCGGGCTTGCCGCGCGCGACGAAGCCGCGGCTGAACTCGCCCTCGGCGATCACGGTCGGGCGCGGCGGCAGGTCGACCAGCACCCAGTGGAAGAAGTCGCCGCGCTCGAGGTCGGCCGCGAGCTCGCGCCCGGGCTGGTTGGCGTCGCGTGCGTCCAGCGGCGCGTCGAAGTCGTGGCAGATCAGCACCATCGACTGCGCGCCGTCGGGCAGCTCGCTCCAGGCCAGGTGCGGATTGAGGTTGTCGCTGAAGGCGGCGCCGCCTTTTCCATCGGGCCGGCCGGCCGCGTAGCGCTCGGGGATCCGGTCCCCGTTGGTCCAGCTGTCGCTCCAGAGCTTCATGCGCAGGCTTCCTCCTCGCTTCGTGCGTGCGGCGGCGCCCGCGGCGCGGCGCGCGCCAGACTACACCCCCCAGACGATCGGCGCGTCGGCCGCCTGTGCGCGGCGCAGCATCTCGATCACGGGCCACAGGCGCTGGCGCAGCAGCACCGGCGCTTCGTCGGGCACGGCGGCGGCCTCGGCGCCGCCGTTCGGCTCGCCGTCGCGCTGCGCGGCCGCGATCGCCGCCTCGAGCGCCGCGATTGCCTGCGGCATCGCCGACGGCTCGATGATCCCCTGCGCCGCGGGCTCGCGGCCGAGCAGCCGCAGCAGGCGATCGCCGTGCGGGCCGAGCATGACGAGGTCGCCGCTGGCCTTGCTCTTGAACTTGTAGATCATGCGCTTGCGGCCGCTGCCGCCATGGGGCCGGGCCGGGCGGCATTGTCGCAAACGGGCGGATTTGCGGCTGCCCAAGCCGGCCGCTGCCGCAGCGCGCGCGCTGCGCGGCGACTTCAGCCGCTCACCAGCCGCATGCGCGGCGGCGCGCAGCGCTCGGGCGCGGCATCCGCCAGCCGCTGCTCGAGGCTGAGCGGGTCGAGCGCCGGCGCATACAGCCAGCCCTGGAACTCTTCGCAGCCGGCGGCCTGCAGGAACTGGCGCTGCGCCTCGGTCTCCACGCCCTCGGCGATGACGCGCTTGCCGAGGGCGCGCGCCATCTGCAAGATGGCCTGCACGATGCCGGCGTCGCTGGCGTCGTCGGGCAGGCCGCGCACGAAGCTGCGGTCGATCTTGAGCTTGTCGATCGGAAAGCGCTTCAGGTACACGAGGCTCGAGTAGCCGGTGCCGAAGTCGTCGATCGCCAGCCGCACGCCGATACGCGCCAGCGCGCACAGCCGCGCCAGCGCCTCCTCGGCGTCGTGCAGCAGGATCGACTCGGTCAGCTCGAGCTCGAGCAGCCCGGCCGGCAGGCCGGCCACCGCCAGCACGCTGGCCACGCGCTCGACGAAATGCGGTTGCTGGAACTGCAGCGCCGAGACGTTGACCGCAATCGGCACCGCGAGCCCGCGCTGGTGCCACAGCACTGCCTGGCGCACCGCCTGCGCCAGCACCCAGTCGCCGATCGGGACGATGAAGCCGCTCTCCTCGGCCACCGGGATGAAGCGCTGCGGCGGCACCTCGCCCAGCTCGGGGTCGCGCCAGCGCAGCAGCGCCTCGGCGCCGATCACGACGCCGTCGGCCAGGCGCAGCTGCGGCTGGTACTGCAGCCGAAAGCGCCCGCTGACCAGCGCCTGGCGCATCGCGTGCTCGAGCCGCAGGTCCGCGCGCCGATCGTCCGCGGCGCGCAGCTGGTGCAGCCGCACGCCGGCGCGGCCGCCGGCCTTGACCGCGCGCACGGCGTCCTCGGCGTGACGCATCAGCTCGTCGGCGCTGCGCCCGTGCGCCGGTGCCAGCGCGATGCCGATGCTGCAGGTGAGCGTGAACTCGGCGCCGGCGACGCTGCACGGCTGGGCGACGACGTTGAGCACGCGCCGCGCCGTCGTCTCGGCCGCCTCGGCGTCGGCCGGTGCCAGCAGCACGGCGAACTGGTCGCCGCCGATGCGCGCCAGGACGTCACCCGCGCGCAGGCAGCCGCCGATGCGCGTGGCGCAGTCCTGCAGCACGCGGTCGCCGACGTCGTGGCCGAGGCTGTCGTTGACGTGGCGAAAGCGGTCCAGGTCGACGACCATGAGCGCGAAGCCCGCGCCGCCGCGCCCGAGCGTGCGCGCCGCCGCCTCCACCAGCTCGCCGAGGCTGCGGCGGTTGGGCAGCCCGGTGAGCGCATCGGCACGCTCGAGCGACTCGATGCGCTGCCGGGCGGCGATCTGCTCGCTGAGATCGCGAAACGACCACACGCGTCCCTGCGGCCGGCCGCTGCGCCACAGCGGCCGCGTCACGCGCTCGAAGACGCGGCCGTCGGCGAGCTCGAGCCGGTCGCTGGCCGACACCAGCGGCGCCGCGCGCAGCGCGACGACGCGGCGGCGATAGGCTTCGTCGTCGGGCAGATGCCGGCCGAGCCAGTTGTCGATGGCGCCATCGTCGCGCTGCTCGAGCAGCGACGCCGGCAACGCCCACATCTGCGCGAAGCGTCGGTTGAAGGAGCGGATGCGGCCGTCCAGGTCGGTCACGAGCAGGCCGTCGATCGTCGACTCGAGCGTCGCCTGCAGCTCGCCCAGGCGCAGCTCGCGCTCCTCGTCCATGCGCTGCTCGTCGCTGCGGTCGCGCACGACGACGAGGGCATGGGCGCAGCCGTCGCCCACGGCAGCCACGAGGCGGATGCTGCGGCTGGCGTGCAGCACGCGCGGCACGGGCGGCGCGTGCGGCCCGTCGGCGCCCGCGCCGTCTGCGCGTGCCGGCGCTGCCGGCGTTGCGGGCGAGGGGTCCGGGGCCGCTGCAGCCGCCTCGCCATCGAGCGCGAGCACGGTATCGCTGTGCAGCTCGCCGGGCTCGCCCGCGGCCGCGGCCGCCCAGTAGGCGCGGTCTTCGGGCGAGGCGACGAGCGCGTCGGCTGCGCGTCCGACCAGGCCCGCGGGCGCGCAGCCGAAAAGCCGCCCCGCCGCCGCGTTGGCCGCACTGACGCGCAGCCCGGCCAACTCGACCAGCCAGGCCGCGTCGGGCAGCGCGTCGAGCAGGGCCAGGCCGTCGGGCGCGACGCTCATCGTCGTGCCCTCACGCCATCACGGCGGCCGTCGCGTCGTCTCGCGTCGCCGGCGCCCCCGAGCCCAGCGGCTCGAAGTAGTAGCGCACGCGCGGACGCGGGTCGAGGTACTCGAGCGCCGGCGCCGGCAGCTTGCCGGCACTCAGGCTGCGGCGCACGCCGACATCGGGCGTGTGCTCGAGGTCGAGCAGCAGTGCCTCGTCGCGCGGCACCCCGGGATCGTGCACGAGCACGCGCGGCTTGAGCGGGCGCGTCGAATTCACGCCCACCACCAGCGCGTAGCGGTCGTCGGTGAGCTGCACCAGCGAGCCGGCCGGATAGACGCCCATCATGCGGATGAAGACGTTGAGCACGATGCTGTCGTAGCGCGCGCGGCCCTGCGCGAACAGCATCGACACCGCCTCGTGCGGCGTGAGCGGCGGCACGCGGCTGGGCGGATTGCACAGGTTGTCGTAGCGGTCGACGAGCGCCACGATGCGCGCCGTCAACGCGATGCGCTCGCCGCCCAGGCGCTGCGGAAAGCCGCTCGCGTCGGCATGCTCGTGGTGCTGTGCGAGCACGGCCAGCGCGCCTTCGGACAGGCCCATGCGCCGGCCCAGCACCACGCCCTTGGCGACATGGTCGCGATAGGCTGCTAGGTCGGCGGCGCCGATGCCCGGATCGGCGTGACGCACGCGCTCGGGCAGCTCGATCTTGCCCGCGTCGTGCATCAGCGCACCGAGGCCCAGGTCGAGCATCTCCTCGGGCGCCAGGCCGAGTGAGCGCGCGAGCAGCAGCGCGACCACGCTGACGTTGAGCGCATGCGCCGCCGCGTGCTCGCCGGCGGCGCCGGCAACCAGCCGGATGCCGACGTCGCCGCCCAGCACCAGCTTGTCGACCATGGCCTGCGCGAGCGCGTTCGCCTTGTCCCGGGCCTCGGCCGGTCGCGCCGTGGCCGCGCTCCAGGCCTCGTGCCACGCCTGCGCGGCCTCGCCGAACTGGTGCTCGCACTGCTGCTGCGCCTCGCGTTGCAACGCCAGCAGCTCGCGGTGCCGTCGCGCGGCAGTCTCGGCGGCGCCGGCCTGGGCCTGTGCCGCCGGCGGCGCCGCGCCATCGGCGCCGGCCAGCAGGCTCTTGTCCGGGTTCCAGCGCACCTGAGCCAGCCCGAGGCGGCGGATGACCGCGATCTGCTCGGCGCCGGTGATGCGAAAACTCGACAAGGGGAACGGATGCGACAGCCAACCCCCATCCAGGTGGATGAACATGCCCACCTGGAGCTTGTCCACTGCAATCGTGCTGGCCATGGCGCGCGGTCCCCGACGTCGTGCCGGGACGACTGCCGTTGCGCCCGGACGCCGTGGATTTCGGGCGCCCGCGGCGCGACTTGAGCCGGCCGCCAGCGCCACGACCACGGATGGCCGGGCCGCCGTGCGCTACTGCGCGCCCGCGCCGGCATCCGGCAAACCCCGCTTGCCGGTCGGGCCCGGGCGGGGGCATCCTCGGGCCGTCCATGCAACCCCTTGCCGGAGAATCACCCAGATGCAACGCCTGTCCCGCGCCGCCGCCCTCGCCTTGGCCGCAGCGGCCGTCCTCGCCAGCTTCGGCGGCGCGTCGGCCCAGACGCCGCCGCTCAAGATCGGCTTCATGTTGCCGGCCACCGGCACCTACGCCGCGCTCGGCGACATGATCGAGAAGGGCTTCAAGCTGTACGTGCAGGAGCAAGGCGGCAAGCTCGGCGGGCGCGAGCTGCAGTACTTCAAGGTCGACGACGAGAGCGAGCCGAGCAAGGCCATCGACAACGCCAACAAGCTCGTCAAGCGCGACCAGGTCGACGTGCTCGTCGGCACCGTGCACTCGGGCGTGGCGCTGGCGATGGCGCGCGTGGCCAGGGAGAGCAACACGCTGCTCATCGTGCCCAACGCCGGCGCCGACGACATCACCGGCTCGCAGTGCGCACCCAACATCTTCCGCTCGAGCTTCAGCAACTGGCAGCCCGGCTACGGCTCGGGCGTCGTCGCCGCCTCCAGGGGCTACAAGCGCGCGATGACCATCACCTGGGCCTATGCCGCCGGCGCCGAGTCGGTCAAGGGCTTCACCGAGGGCTTCGAGAAGGGCGGCGGCAAGGTCGTCAAGGACCTGAAGCTGCCGTTCCCGAACGTCGAGTTCCAGGCCCTGCTGACCGAGATCGCGGCGCAGAAGCCCGACATCGTCTACGCCTTCTTCGCCGGCGGCGGCGCGGCCAAGTTCCTCAAGGACTACGACGCCGCGGGCCTGAAGAAGAGCATCCCCTTCATCGGCGCGGGCTTCGTCACCGACGGCACGCTCGAAGCCGCCGGCCCCGGCGGCCAGGGCGTGCTGACGACGCTGCACTACGCCGACAACATCGACACGCCGCGCAACAACGCGTTTCGCAAGAGCTTCGCGCTCGCCTACAAGACCAACGCCGACGTCTACGCGGTGCAGGGCTACGACGCGGCGCAGATGCTGGGCGCCGGCCTGGCCGCGGTCAAGGGCGACTTCTCCAAGCGCGACGCGCTGCAGGCGGCGATGGCCAAGGCGGTGATCGACAGCCCGCGCGGCAAGTTCACGCTGTCGCGCCAGCACAACCCGGTGCAGGACATCTTCCTGCGCGAGTCCAAGGGCCTGAACAACGACTTCGTCAGCATCGCCGTCAAGCAGTTGGCCGACCCCGGGCGCGGCTGCAAGATGTAGCCGCGCCGTTGTCACGGAGCCGAACGTGATCCTCGAAGTCGCCGACCTGCGCATCGCGCCCGGGCAGCAGGCGGAGTTCGAGGCGGCGATGCGGCGCGGCCTCGAGACCGTCATCGCGCGCGCCCGCGGCATGAAGGGCTGGAAGGTCAACCGCGGCGTCGAGAGCGCCGAGCGCTATCTGCTGATGGTGTTCTGGGACACGCTCGACGATCACACGGTGCACTTTCGCGGCTCGCCGCTGTTCGCCGAGTGGCGCGCCATCGTCGGCCCGTTCTTCGCCGAGCCGCCGCGGGTCGAGCACTTCGAGCTGGTGGCCAAGTCGTCGTGAGCACGGCAGCCGCGCGCGCGCTGTCGGCGATCGCCGCGGCGTCGACCGCCGCGGGCGCTCTCGAGCCGATGTCGCTTTGCCGCTGCGCTTGCGCCCCGACGCGGGCCGGCCGGGCGCAGCGCGGCCCTGCGGGCGCTCAGAAACTGGTCCGCGTCTTGACCAGGAACTGCACCCTGCGCACATCGGGCGGCGCGCGCAGCGGAAGCGCCACATCCAGGTGCAGCACGTTGCTGAAGGCCGAGCGCATGCTGACGATGCGCAGCCCGAGACCGACGTTGCCCAGCCACGGCCGATCGCCCTGGACGTCCCCGCCGCCCCAGGCACGGCCGGCGTCCAGGTACGCCGCACCGCCGATGCGAAACAGCCGCCAGACGTACAGGTCGGTGTAAAAGCGCTGCTCGACGGTGAGCAGCACGCGTCGCGTGCCGCTCTGGTAGCGCAGCGGGTAGCCGCGCAGGCCGTTGTCGCCGCCCAGCAGCAGCAGATCCTCGAGCGCCGGACGCGTCAGCACGTCCGCGCTGGCCGCGGCGTAGAAGAGCCGGTGCGAGCTCTGTCGCAGGTAGTACTGCATCTGCGCGCCCAGCCGCTGGCGCTCGACGCGACCGCCGACACGCTGGCCGGCCAGCTGCGCCGCCGTCATCAGCAACTGGTCGGACGCGTCGGGCCGGTACTCGAAGCCGCGTGCGACGCTCAGCGAATACAGCGCGCCCGCCTGGCGCGAACCGAACGCCGGCGTCGCCCAGCCCAGCTGCAGCGTCGACGACAGGCCGAGCGAGAAGTACTCCGGCTGGCCGATCAGATTGCGGTTGAGCTTGCGCTCGAAGCGATCCTCGAGCCGTTCGAGCCGCACGAACGGGGCCACCAGGTGCTGGTCGGCGGGCAGCGGCGCCGGCGCCGTGAGCCCGGGCGCGACGGCATAGCGGTCCTCGCGCAGCGACACGCCGAGCGACACGCGGTGTACCCAGCCGTCGACCAGGCCCGGGGACAGGCCGCCGAAGACCTCGGCGCGCCGCTCGCGGTGCCGGTACTGGCCGACCGCGCTGCCGCGCGCGTAGACGGCGTCGATCGCGTCGTCGTCCGAGGCGCTCACGCCGGCGGCCCAGCGCGCATCGAGGCGGTAGAACGGGCGCACGACCGAGACGGCGTTGCTGCTGCCGTCGCTGCTGTCCGCGTGCGCCAGCCGCAGCGCGGTCCAACTGCCGAAGGCGCGCGGGTTGGACAACGCAAACTCGCTGCTCGAACGGTCGACGTTGCGCGAGCGGCCGACGCTCAGCGCGACGCCGGTGCCCAGCAGGTTGTACTCGGCGAGCTTCACGCCGCTCGAGTCGGCGCCGCCCTGGCGGCTGACGCTCAGGCCCGGGTCGAGCGACCAGGTGTCGCGCGTGAGCACCTCGATGTCGACGACGCCCTCGTGCACCGCGAACGGCCGGATGCGCACGTCGTACAGGTAGCGGCTGGCGCGCAGGATGCGCTCGGTCTCCTCGATCACCTGCACGTCGACGCGCTCGCCCGACTTGAACAGCAGTGCACGCGCGATCACGTCGGGGCGCGTGCGCACGTGCAGCCGGTTGGCCAGCCGAAACAGCGCGTTGTCCTCGCGCGGATCGGCGGTGTCGAAGATCTCCCGCGTCGAGATGCGGATCTCGCCGATCGTCGCCCCGGCGGCTTCGAGCGCGGCGAAACTCGGCAGCGATTCTCGGGCGGACGGCGCCGGCAGCGCAGGCGCAGCCGGCGCGCCAGGCGTCGACGCGGCTGCCGCGCCGGCCCCGTCGGTGTGCGCCGCGGCGCTTGCTGCGGCGCCGGCGGGGCCTGCCGCACACGCGACGATGGCGCCGCAGATTCCCGCGGCGATGCGGTCCCACTGGCGTCGCGCGGTCATCGGCGGCGAGTGTAGGTGGGCACGCTGCACGGTTCGCAGCGCGCCGCGCAAGCAAGACCGCCCGCACGCAAGTCCGCCACGGATCAACGACACTGCGCGCGGTGCCGCCCGCGGCGGCGCTCGACGACGAGCGGAGCCTCACGCATGAACGACAGCACCGGGCCGCTGCTGCCCGATTGGCAGGTCTCGCAATGGTTCAACGTGCGTGCAGCGCCGCAACTGGCCGACCTGCGCGGCCGCGTGGTGCTGATCCATGCCTTCCAGATGCTGTGCCCCGGCTGCGTCGCGCACGGGTTGCCGCTGGCGGCCAAGGTGCACGAGGCCTTCGCGCCCCAGGACGTGGCGGTCGTCGGGCTGCACTGCGTCTTCGAGCACCACGACGCGATGCCGCCGCACGCGCTGGCGGCCTTCATCCACGAGTACCGGCTGCGCTTTGCGATCGGCGTCGATCGACCCTCGGCCGACGGCCCGATCCCGCACACGATGGCACGCTGGGAGCTGCAGGGCACGCCGAGCACGCTGGTGCTCGACCGCAGCGGGCACGTGCGGCTGCATCACTTCGGTGCCCTCGACGAACTGCGCCTGGGCGCGCTGATCGGGCAACTGCTGGCGCAGGCACCCGGCGTGCAGGCCACGGCGGGCGACGCGGCCGGCAGCGCGGGCTGTGCCGACGGCGCCTGCGAGGCGACGGGGTGAGTGCTGCTGCGCGGGCGGGGGCGATGGCGCCACGCGTGCGCTGCGTGCTGACCGGCCGCGTGCAGGTTCTGGGCCACACGACGAGCGGCATCGCCAAGCAGCCGGTGGCGGGGCCTTGCCGCGTCGGCCCCCTGGGCTTCGAGGCTGACGAGCAGGGCGACCTGCGCGCCCACGGCGGCGAATTCAAGGCCGTGCACTGTTACGCCTGGTCGCACTACGCGCACTGGCGCCGCCTGCAGCCCGCGCAGGCGCTGTTCGATCGCCCCGGCGCATTCGGCGAGAACCTGAGCCTCGAAGGCCTCGACGAGGACGGGGTGTGCATCGGCGACCGCTGGCGCATCGGCAGTGCGCTGTTCACGGTGACGCAGGGGCGCCAGCCCTGCTTCAAGCTCAACCTGCGCTTCGCTGTCGCGGACATGGCGCTGCAGGTGCAGCACAGCCTGCGTGCGGGCTGGTATCTCGGCGTGGTCGAGCCGGGCTCGGTGCAGGCGGGCGACGCCTGCGAGCTCGCCGCGCGCCCGCACCCGCAGCACTCCGTGGCACGCCTGCTGGCGCTGATCCGCGATCGCGAGACCCGGCCCGACGTGCTCGAGGCCGTGCTCGCGCTGCCGCTGACGCCGAGCTGGCGCCAGCTCTTCGAGCGGCGCAGGCGCAGCGGGCAGGCCGAGGACTGGCGCCGGCGCCTGCTGGGCGCCGAGGCGCGCTCGACGGGCGGCTAGGCGCGTGGGC
>JAFECX010000175.1 GCA_018241895.1 Pseudomonadota bacterium | reverse complement strand
CCTGGCCGCCGGCCGCGACCGGCCGCAGCCCCGAGACGCGCCGGCCTGCCATCAGCCCTCCGGCTGCTCCTTGGCCGCAGCGCCGCTGCCGCTGCCGCTGCCGCCGTAGCCATAGCCGTAGCCGTAGCCATACCCGTAGCCATAGCCGTAGCCGTAGCGCCCGCCGTAGCCGTAGGCCTTGGCGTCGACCGTGGCCTTGTTGAGCATCATCAGCTTGAGCGGGCAGCTCTCGATCGTGGCCAGCGCCTGCTGCACGGTGGACTGCGGCGTGGCCCCCGCCGCCACCACGACGACGATCTGGCCCATGTGCGTGGCGAGCACGCGCGACTCGGTGGTCAGAAGCAGCGGCGGCGAGTCGAAGATGATGATGCGGTCGCTGTAGCGCGTGGCCATGTCGTCGAGCAGGCGGATCATCGCCTCGCTGGCCAGCAGCTCGGTGGCCCTGGGCTGCGGTGCACCGCTGGGCAGCACCGTGAGCTTGTCGACGTTGGTGCGCATCAGCGCCTCGTGCAGCTCGGCCTTGCCCTCGAGCACCTCGAGCAGCCCCGGCGAGCGCGGCACGCCGAGCAGCTTGGGTATCGACGGACGCGCGACGTCGGCGTCGACCAGCATCACCGTGTGATCGAGCTCGGCGGCGATGCTCATCGCCAGGTTCACCGCGGTGAAGCTCTTGCCCTCGCCCGACAGCGCGCTGGTGATCATGATCAGGTTGCCGTGCTTGACGAGCGCCGCGCCGCGGCCCAGGGCATTGGCGATCAGCGGCCGCTTGACGACGCGGTACTGGTCGGCCAGCGTCGAGCGCGGCGCGTTGGGCGTCAGGATGCCGTTGTCGGCGATCGCCGTCAGGTCGAGCTCCAGACGACGCGACGTGACGGCCGGCGCCTCGTCGTGCTGCGCCGCCGTGCCGGCGGCACCGAAATGCGGGCCTGCCGGCACCAGCGCGCCCTCGGCGGAGGGCTCGAAGCCGGGGATCTCGACGCCGGCCTGGCGTAGCTGCTCGAGCCGCTGCGCGGCCTGTTCGATCAAGCTGCTCATCGTGCTGCCCTACCCTGCCGCGCGCTGCGCCAGCAGCGCCATGGCGATCATGCCGACCGCGAACAGGCCCACCAGGGCCCCGGAGGCCCCGGCGAAGCGCAGATGGCCCTGGCGCATGCGGCGGCGGTCGGTTTCGCTCAGCACCATCGACACCACCCCGAGCAGCGGCAGGCCGGTGCGCGTGCGCAGCTCGTCGCCCTCGTTGAAGACCGGCCGCAGCTGGCTCGCGCCGAACGCCACCCCCAGCCCGGCCACCACCGCGGCCAGCAGGGCCAGCGGCATCAGCAGCAGGCGGTTGGGCGCCACCGGCTGCGGCGTGACGCGCGGCGGATCGATGAGGCGGAAGTCGGCCACGCCCGAGGCGGCGTCGAGCTCGCCGGACATGATGGCCGACTGGCGCCGCGCCACCAGATCCTGGTAGTTCTTGCGGTAGATGTCGTAGTCGCGGTTGAGCTGCGCGGCCTCGGCCTCGATCTGCGGCGCCACCTTGAGCCCGTCGCGCGCGGCGGCCAGGCGGCCGGCGTACTCGTTCACGCGCGCCTTGAGCGAGGCCACCTGCGCCTCGGCTTCGGCCATCATCCGCGCCAGCTCCTGCACCATCGTGTTGCCGCCGCCCATCGACGACAGCATGCCCGGCGGCGCCGCCACCGCCTGCTTGCGCAGCTCGGCGACCTCCTTCTTCTTCTGCGCCTCGAGATCGGCGATCAGCTTGCGCGTGATGACGACGTCGGGGTGCGCCTCGGTGAAGCGCTGCAGCAGCATGTCGAGGTTGCGCTTCTGCGCCGCGATGCGCTCGTCGATCTCGGGCGTGGCGATCGGGATCTCGGGCACGGCCTCGGCGGCGCCCCCGCCCGCCGCGGCCTGGCCCTTCTCGGCCGCGATCTGCGCCTTGACGGCGTCGCGCGCGTTCTCGGCCTCGCGCAGCTGCAGCTGCGCCTGGCGCAGCTGCGCGGCGGCCTCGGTGACCACGGTGGTGGCGTCCTTGCCGTCGGGCGAGGCGCGGTCGATGTTGCGCATCTTGAACTCCTTGATGCGCGCCTCGGCCTCCTCGAGCTTGGCCTCGTACTGCTTGATCTGCTCGTTCAGGAACGTCTTGGCCGAGTCGGAATCCTTGCGCGACGCGCCCAGGCCCGACTCGACGAACACCGACACCAGCGACTGGATCAGCCGCTTGGCCTTCTCGCGGTCGGCATCGCGGTACACGAGCGAGTACAGGTTGTCGCGCCCGGTGTTCTGGATCTTGATGTCCTTGGCCAGGCGCGTGATGAGCTCCTCCTGCTCGACCTTGGACGTGCTCTTGAGGTCCATGTCGGCCATGCGGATGAGCTTCTCGAGGTTCGGCCGGCTGATCAGCGTGCGGCTGAGCATGCCCAGCTGCTGCTCGACGTTGGGCTGCACCGTGAGCCCCGCCATCAGCGGCTTGAGGATCGACTGCGTGTCGACGTAGATGCGCGCCGAGGCCTCGTACTCGTCGGGGATCTTCATGACGACCGCGATGCCGACCACCGCCACCACCCAGCCCGTGACGAGGCCCAGCCAGCGGTACTTCCACATGCCGCGCAGGGCGCGGACGGCCTGCTGAAGGATCTCTTGCATTCTTGCCGTCGGGTTGGGTGGATCGTCAGCCGGCGCGGCGCCGATCGGCAGCGCACCGGGCGCGGCGCAAGCCGGCGCTCAGAAGAAGCTCTGCGGGATGATCAGGATGTCGCCCGGGCGCATCTCGACGTTGGCCGAGACGTCGCCGCGCTTGAGCAGATCCTTGATGCGCACCGCGTACTGCTTGTTGCCCTCGGCCGTGCGCAGGATGGTGGCGCGGTTGCCGTCGGCGAAGTCGGTGAGGCCGCCGCTCTGGATCATCACGTCGAGCAGCGTCATCTTGACCTTGTAGGCCATGAACTGCGGCTTGGCGGCCTCGCCGACGACGCGGATCTGCTCGCTGTACGGCCCCACGAAGCCGCTCACCAGCACGGTGACGATCGGATCGCGCACGTACTTGGAGAGCACCTTCTCGACGTCGCGCGCCAGCTCGACCGGCGTCTTGCCCTGCGCCGGCAGCTCCTCGACCAGCGGCGCCGAGATCTTGCCGTCGGGGCGCACCGGCACCGACATCGACAGCTCCGGGTTGCGCCAGACGACGATGTTCACGCTGTCGCCGGCGCCGATGATGTAGGTGTAGTCGACGTCGGAGGCGACGGTGGCGGGGGCCGGGGGCAGGCCCCGGTCGGTGGCGCAGCCGCCGAGCAGGCCGGCGGCGAGCACGGCGAAGAGGGCGAGGAGGGCGAAAGGGCTGCGGGGGAGCGCGTCTGGCCTCATGGATGTTCCTGTCGAATGGGCGGCCGGGCCGGCTTGCGGACGGTGCATCGATCGCGCCGCGGCACGCAACCCGATCCCTGCACCCCGGCCGAGCGGGCAGGGTGGCGATCATGGCACAGCGAACGGGCCGCCAGACCCGCCCTGCGGCCGTGGATCCGGGGTGATGTGGATTTGTCACGCCATGTGAATTAGGGGGATCCCTGTCCTGGCGCCCGGCCAAGGCGTCCAAGGCAGCCGGCACCATTGGAGACCCCCCTGATCCGGTGGATCGTTGAGATTTCAGCGACGCCTCCGCGCGGCATGCACACGGGCACGAAGAGCGCTGAGCGGCACGATGGGACTCGGGACTCGGGCCTCGGCGCCCGAGCACGGCAGAAGCGACATGGTCATCAAGCCGATCCCCACCGAAGCCGTCTGGCGTGCGGCGCTACAGGAAGCATTGGCCTCGATCGGACTCGACGCCGAACCCGGCCTGCCCAAGGGCGCGCGCCTGCACACGCTGTCCACCCGGTGCGCCGCTCACGATCGCGATTGCGCGCTCGCTGGCCGCACCCTCAGTTGCCCCCGCCAGCCGAACGATTGAGTGCCCTCACCCGGTTGGACGCAGCCGCGGCGGTTTCAGCGGCCACCTTCGAGATTGCGTCAAACGTGGCGCAGTGCGTCTACCACGTTCAGGCGCGCGGCACGATAGGCCGGCCACCAGGCCGACAAGAGCGCGATGACGACAAGCCCTGCGGTCGTCCAGACGATCGTTGTCCATTCCCCCCACACGCGCAATACGAGCGGCATCGCCCCGGCATTGCCAGGCGGTAGCCATTCAAGGCCCAGATGATTGACGACGAACGCCGCGATCAACGCCGAAGCGATCCCGAAGACGCCCCCGGCAAGCCCCAGCAGCATCGCCTCGGCCACGAACAACCCGCGGATGCCGCCGCGCCGCAGACCAATGGCTCGCAGTGTCCCGATTTCGACGGTGCGTTCGACGACGGCGGTGTTCATCGTGTTATTCACGGTAAACAGCACAATACCGCCGATCAGAGCCAGGATGAAGGCGAAGATGGTATCGAACAAGCGAATCGTCTGAACGTAGAATGGATTGAGCGTGGCAAAATCGAGGACGAGAAGCGGTTGACCAGCAGCCCAATCCGACAGCTTGACATTAAGACGCGCGATGGCCGCGGACATCTGATCGGAGCGTCGAAGCTGGAGCGCAATGGCAGTGACTTTAGGCGATGCGGCACCGTAAATCAGGCGCTGCGCCTGCGGCAGGTGCAGCGCCACATAGACATCGTCGAGCGCCTTGATCGGTTGGGTGTCGGTGTGTACGACGTTCAGCGACGCAACGTTCGGGGCACCACGCGCGTTGCTGACGAGAATTTCGATTTGGCTCCCGCCGCGAGCATCGCCAGCCCCGCTTTCGCCCGCTTGGGATACTGTTTCCTGAGCACTCAGGCCGGCGATGTCGTCGGGGATTCGCACCCCCGACTCCTGCGCCTTCTTCGCTTCGGGTCTGGAACAACCGGCAATATTCAAGGGTTCGCACAATTGCAGGATCCTTGCCAAACCTGTGCCTATGACGGCCGAATCCGCTGGCGTGCCGGTGAGCCCGAGCGGGGTCGCGAGAATGGGTATGTTGTAGGCGTTCCACTCGCGCATCTTGCTTTGATCCGCTGCGACGAGCCCGATGCCGAGGATCGTCTGCGAGACTCCAGCGGAGTAATTGCCGGCAATGCCGCCAAATTGAAGCATCGGCGTCGCGACGAGCACGAGGTCACGCAGGGTCTCGTCGCGGGCGATGGCTTCGATAATACTGGGGGCCTCCGCAATCCCATAGGATGTCGGGTCACCGCTCCCGTAAGTTCGAAGATCACGGTGCTGGATCTGCAGATGGCCACCCGTTCGAACGTGGGTGGTTTCCATCGTCAGCTTTATGTTGGCACTGAAGCCCGCGAACAGGAGGATTGCTGTCGAACCGATCGCGAGCGCCAGCAGCGTCGCCAGCGATCGCCGCCTGTTTCTCAGCAGGTTGCGTACCGCCAGACCTAATGTTGTCACAACCCACCCCGCGGCCGGTACGGGCGATGGCCGCAAACGATGTGCCGCCCCCTCGGGCGCATGTCGAGCGCTCTGCCGCACGCGCGCAGCTTGCGCAATGGCGCAACGAAGGGCTGGCCAGTGTCCGCGTGAAGCGGAGGCTCCGACCGCCCCGCAGATGGGTCACCGGTACTCGCGCATGTGCACATACGTACACGTCCGATCATGGCAGGCTCGTCGAGTTGACTTGCCGAGGCTCGCAATTCGTGGCTGCCGCCATCTGTCGCCCCGAGAGGGCTGGGCTCGCGCGAGTTGGAAGTTCGAAGCAGGAGCAGTTGCGGCACCGCGCGCATCCAGGAGCGGGCGAGTCTCGCATAATCGTGCCTGGCGTGACGCGAAAAAGTCGGCCGTCGCGATGACTGTCCGGAGTGGCGCGCGGTTCGCGAACAGCGCGTCGAGCAGTGAGATGGTGCCCTCGGCCGGCAGCCGCTGCCCAGAGGCTGCGGACGCTCATGGAGTCCGAAGCTCTCGCCGCCCAGTTGCAGTGGATCGCGGGCGCGGCTCGGCACAACTGTCACACTGAGACTTGGAATGTCACTTGATCGTGCACTGACGCAGTGGCGCGAGCTCCTGGGCCGTGAGCGCGTGCTGGACCAGGCGGCGGCGATGTCGAGCTACGGCGCCGACTGCGGCGCGGCACGCCGAAGGATTGCCGCCGCCCTGCGTATCGGGGATGCGTTGCAGGTCCCCGACGCCGTGCGCATTGCGCTGGCGCACGGTGTCGCTTTCTCCCCGGTCAGCACGGGGCGCAACTGGGGCTACGGCACCGCTTTGCCAGCGGCCGACGACTGTGTGCTGCTGGACTTGAGCGAACTGCGTCGCATTGTCCACTTCGACGCCGAGATGGGCGTGGTCACCGTCGAGCCGGGGGTGACCCAGGGTGCGCTCAGCGAATTCCTGAGCGCGGGATCTCATCCATTCATGGTGCCGACCACGGGAGCCGGCCCGGACTGCAGCCTCGTAGGCAACGCACTCGAGCGCGGCTTCGGGATCACGCCGCACGCAGACCACTTTGCCGCAGTGACCGACATCGAAGCGGTCCTCGCCGACGGGACGGTTTACCGAACCGCGCTGCGCGAGATGGCTGGGGACGAGCTGGCCCGGCTCTTCAAGTGGGGCATCGGTCCGTACTCGGCAGGCCTGTTCACGCAGGGAAGCCTCGGTGTCGTCACGCGCATGAGCATCGTGCTCGCACGGCGCCCGGCCACGGTCCAGGTCGCGCTCTTCGGGCTCGAGCACGACGGTCTGCTCGAACCGGCCGTCACCGCGGTACGCAAAGTACTGTCGACTCTTCCCGGGCTGGTTGGCGGCGTCAATCTGATGAACCGTCACCGCGTGCTCGCGATGACGGCCCCGTATCCCCGGGACCGGCTGGGTCCGGACGGGTTGATTTCCGAAGCGGCGCTGGTCGCCCTCGGGCGCCAATTGCAGATCGCGCCGTGGACGGGCTTCGCGACGCTCTACGGTACGCCCAGGACGGTCGCCGCGGCGCGCAAGGAGGTCAAGGCGGCGTTAGCCGGCGTTGCGACACGACTCGTATTCGTGTCGCCGCGGCTCGCTCAGACGATCGACGTCGTCGCCGCGCTGCTCCCCGGAGACTTGGGCCGGCGCATCCGGCGCGCCACCCGCACACTCCGGCAGTCCCTGGACATTGCCTCCGGCCGACCGAGCCAGGCGGCGCTGCCGCTTGCGTATTGGCTCGAGCAAGAGGACAAGCCAGTGCCGGCGCAGCCACATCCATCACGCGACGGTGTGGGCTTGATATGGTACGCACCGTTGGTGCCGATGCGCGCCGAGAAGGTGCGTGAATTCGTCCGATTGACGCACGAAGTGACCCGGCGGTTCGGGATCGAGCCGCTGATCACGCTTACCAGCCTGAACGACCGGCTCTTCGAGTGCACCATCCCTATACTCTTTGAACGGCACTTGCCTCACAGGATCGATGCCGCTCGGGCTTGTCTCGATACGCTGATCGAGTCGGGGCGCCGCTGCGGCGTCTTCCCCTATCGACTGGGCATCGAAAGCATGCATTACTTCGGCCGCAATGCGGGGGCCGCCAGGCAACTTCATGCGCGAATGCTTTCTGGCTTGGATGGCGCTGCCCTGTTGAATCCCGGCCGATATTCATGAGCGCGGGGCGCCGAGGCCAACCGCCGCGGGCGCGGGCGCGGGCGAAGTATCGTGTGCCGTCTGGTGGCGTCGGACCGACTGCGCCAGGCCAGCCTTCCCGCCGCGGCGCCTGCGTCCACCGGGCATGTGGCAGGGCTCTATGCCGTTTCGTGTGGAAGCCAACATCACATTGCCGGCGCTGCCCGGCGCGGCATGGCGCAGACGAACGGGGAGGCCGGCAGGTGCGTGAGCTTGCTCAGCCGCAGGTAGGCGATGTTGATGAAGCTGGCCGTG
>JAFECX010000174.1 GCA_018241895.1 Pseudomonadota bacterium | reverse complement strand
CGGCCAGCGGGTTGGCGCCCGGCACGGGGATCTTCAGCGCGTCGCGCACATCGGTCAGCGGCAGGTTCATCGACTTCAGCGTCGACAGGGTCATGCGCTGCACCTCGAGCGACTGCACGGTGGCGGCCAGCAGCTTGGCGTTCTGCTCGAGCCAGAACTGGACCGTGCGCAGTTCGCCGATGCGCTTTTCGATCTCCTCCAGGCTGAGCGTGGGGGCGATCCACTGGCTCATGTCGGGCAGGCCCGCGGCCACCGTCTTCATCTGTTGCTGCAGGAAGTCGAAGCCCGGGACCATCTTCGTGAAATCGGCGCCGTTGCTCATGCCCGTCTCCTCGCTGCGTTGCACCCCGATCGGCACCGTGATTGTGCCGGTCAGGGCGCGAAACGCACGCGTTCGACGCCAAAGCCGCGCGCCGCCAGCAGCGCGGGCAGCGCCTGCGGCCCCGTCATGTGCAGCACCCCGACGGCAGCAAACACGCGCCGCCCCTGGCGATGCAGCGCATCGATGCGCGCGGCCAGCTGCGGATTGCGCTCGTCGTTGAGCCGGCGCAGGAAGGCGCGCTCGTCGTCGTTCGCCGCGCACTCGCACCACTGCTCGTAGTGCTCGAGCGCGTCCAGGTCGCCGCTCGCCCAGGCGGCGACGAGGCGCGCGAACACGCGACGGCTGCTCAGGTCCTCGAGCTGCGTCAGGTTCTGCTCGACGAGCGCGAGCGCTTCGCCGGCATCGGCGGGCACCAGCGCCGCCATCTGCTGCTCTACCGATTCGAGCGAGACGATGCGCCGGTGCGCCGCGTGCGCACGCTCGGCGAGCAGCGTCTCGACCGAAAAACCCGGGTCGAGCCCGAGCCAGCGTGCGTCGAGCAAGGTGAGCGTCGTCGCCTGCAGCACCGGATGCAGCGATGCCAGCGCCGCTGCGGGCAGGCAGGCACGCACGATGGCCTGCGCCAGCCGCGCCCGCAATGGCGCCGGCAGACGCGGTGGCGCGGGGCTCAGGCTCAACGCCGCCATGACGGCGGGGTCGGTGGGGTCGATCTCGAGGGCGAGCAGATCGCTGTCCGCCCACGCCGCCGCCAGCTTCGGACCGAAGCGCCGCCACCCCGGCTTGCCCACGTGCAACGAGCCGTAGAGGTAGGCATGGCGACCGTCGCGCGTCAGACGCCAGAGCAGACCGCGGTCGGCAGGGGCCGCGCTGGAGGCGTCGGCGTCGATCGCGGGCGGGCAGAGCGCCGGCGCCGAGTTCGCTGCCGCAGTTGCACCCGACGCCGGCGCCGCGCGGCTTGACGCGCCGCCCACCGACGCCGCCAGCGAAGCCGGCAGTGCCGCAGCGGCCACGGCGTGCACGGGCGCCGCCGCGGAGGCCGCCGCGAACGGTGCCGAGGCCGCGCCCGGCGTGGGCGCAGCCTGCTGCGCCAGCGCCGGGCGGTCGAGGCCGGATCCCAGCGCAGCCACCGGCCCCGCCGGCAGCCCCACCGACAACGCCATCGACAGCAGCAGCACCGAGCCCACCGCCCGAGCGGCCGGCACGAGTGACCCGAGCGGCACCCGCCGCGGGTGCAGCCCACGCGGCGCCGTCAGCGCATCTCGCGCACACGCAAGGAGCGAATCGAGTCGCACGGCTCGTGTTCTGCTCAGGACCTGTGAATGAACCGGTCGCGCCCGAGCGGCGCGACAGGACGGCCCCGAACAAGGCGCAAAGCGCAGCCATATCGCGCAACAGGGCGAGCATTTGCCACGCCGAGCGGGGGCGCCAGGGCGCATCGAGCGGGCGTGAGTGGTTCGTTCACAGGTTCTCAGGGCCCGGGCCGCGCGACGACCTGCTGGTCGATGGCGCCGAACAGGCTCGCCCCTGCAGCGTCGAGCATCTCGATGCGGATGCGGTCGCCGAATTGCATGAACGGCGTCTGCGCGGCGCCGTGCCCGATCGTCTCGCGGCAGCGCTGCTCGGCGATGCACGAGTAACCGCGCGCGGCGTCCTTGTTGCTCACGGCGCCGCTGCCGACGATGCTGCCGGCGCGCACGTTGCGCGTGCGCGCCAGGTGGGCGATCAACTGCCCGAAGTGGAAGGCCATCTCGGCTCCGGCGTCGCAGCGCCCGACGCGCACGCCGTTCCAGGTGGCGAGCAGCGGCAGATGCACGCGTCCGCCGCGCCAGGCGGGGCCCAGTTCGTCGGGCGTGAGCGCCAGCGGCGCGAACGCCGTCGCCGGCTTGCTCTGCACGAAGCCGAAGCCCTTGGCGAGTTCGCCCGGCACGAGTGTGCGCAACGTCCAGTCGTTGGCCAGCGTCAGCAGCCGCACGCCTTCGAGCGCTGCCTCGGGCGTGGCGCCCATCGGCACGTCGCCGCTCAGCACCGCCACCTCGGCCTCGAAGTCGATGCCCCAGTCGGTGCTGGCGAACGGCGCGTCGTCGCAGGGGCCGAGGAAGTCGTCGCTGCCGCCCTGGTACATCAGCGGTTCGTCGTGCAAGTGGGCCGGCATCTCGGCGCCGTGCACCTTGCGCAGCAGCTCGACGTGGTTGAGGAAGGCCGAACCGTCGGCCCACTGGAAGGCGCGCGGCAACGGCGCCATGCACTGGCGCGCGTCGAAGGCGAACGCATGGCGCGCCTTGCCCTCGTTGAGCGCGGCGTACAGGCTCTCGAGCTGCGGGCTGAGGTAGTTCCAGTCGTCGAGCACGCGCTGCAGCGTGCCGGCAACGCCGCTGGCATGGTGCGCCTGGCCGAGGTCGCGCGAGACGACGATCAGCTGGCCGTCGCGCGAGCCGTCCTTCAGGGTGGCGAGCTTCATCGTCGTCGTGGGCGCTGCGCTGCAGGCACGGCCGCAGTGGCACTATTGTCGGGTGAGTGCCGCTGCGCCTGCCTGCGTCAATTGCACGGTGGTTGCCCCGCTGTTCAGGGCCGGCACGCGTCGTCGTGCCGCATTCGCGCTGCTGGTGCTGGCGGTCGCGGCGGCGCACTGGAAGGCGTTGGCGCTGTGGCGGGCCGACGATCGCGGCGCCGCATCGGCCGGCGGCACGCGTGCGCTGCAGGTGCGGCAGATCGTGCCGCTGCCCGCGGTTCGTTCCGATGCGGCAGCCCCGGTGCGCAGCGAGCCGGCGGCTGCGGCCAATGCCCCTGCGAATCCGGCCGCAGCAGCGCCGGCGCCGCCCGCGCGCCGACCGAATGCCGGTGCCGCCGCTTCGAGCCGGCCGAGGGCCGAAGCGCGCGGCACGGCCTCCTCCGCGCGCGAATCGCAGCGCGCCCCGTCCGCGCGAGCGCCCGGACAAGCGGCAGCGCATGCACGGTCACGAACCGTCGGCCCGGCGGCGGCACGGATGGCGGTTCCAGCGGCGCCCCAGACGGGCGCCGCGCGGACGACGCCGTCCGCGCCCGGCACCGGCGCCGGCGCGTCGCTCGCGGGCATCGAGGCGGGCAGCCTCGAGGCACCGCGCTACGCCACCCGCGTGCCGCCGGCGGCCAGGCTGGCCTACGCGTTTCGCCGTGGCGCCGCCACCGGCGCCGGCGAACTCGTCTGGCGGCTCGACGGCGAGCGTTACGAACTGGCGCTGCACGGCAGCACCGGCAGCACCGACCCCGCCGGCGTCGACGAAGTCCTCGGCTGGACGAGCCGTGGCAGCGTCGACGCCGGCGGCGTGGCACCCGAGCGCTTCGTCGCGCGCCGGCGCGGGCGCGATCTGCTGGCGGTCAACTTCCAGCGCGAGCACGCCGAGGGCGCGCGCATCACGTTTTCGGGGCCCTCGGTGCAGTTGCCGCTGCCGCCCGGCGTGCAGGACCGCGTCAGCTGGATGCTGCAACTGGCCGCCATCCTCGAAGCCGACCCGGCGCTGGGCGCCGAAGGGCACAGCATCGCGATGTGGGCGGTGGGGCCGCGCGGCGACGCGCAGGTCTGGTCCTTCGTCGTCCAGGATCGCGGCGCGATCGAGCTGCCCGCGCAGCACGTCGCCGAGGCGGTGCACCTGCTGCGCGAGCCGCTGCGGCCGTACGACCTGCGCGTCGAGGTCTGGCTCGACCCGGCGCAGCATCATCTGCCGGTGCGCGTGCGGCTGCAGGCGCCGCCGGCCGGCCCGGCGTCCGAATTCCTGCTGCGCTCGCTGCAATACGAGTGAAGGGCGCCGGCTCTGCCGCGCACGCCCCCCGGCTTGAAAGCAGCCGCCCGGGACCCATGTGCGCGACATCAGGAGAGGTATCGCCATGCAGCTGCTCTACAACTCGGACAGTTACGCGGTCGTGCAGTTCGACGTTGCCGCGTCGGAGGGCGAAGGCGTGGCACGGCGCGCGCGCGGCGGCTACGAGATCGTCGACAAGTTCGCGCGCAAGGAGATCTTCCTTGCCGGCGCGCTGGCCGAGCGTTTCGCGGCCGGCGTGAAGGAACTGGTCGAAGGGGCTCCGGGCGAGGAGCCCAGCGTCGAAGCCTTCGACGAGTACATCACGGGCTACGCCGCACTCGCGCACCAGCCGCTGGTCGTGCACTGAGGCCGGTGAACGAACCACGCGCACGCGCGCTCGACGCGCCCTGTAGCGCCCTGTAGCGCCCTGTAGCCCCCCGTAGCGGCCTGTGGCGTCCTGCCGCGCCGCGCGGGCGCGACCGATACATTCGCAGCTTCCGAGTCGCCTGCGGCGCGCCGCGCCGCCCCCCTTGTGTCCCCCGCCAGGCTGGGCCAAGATGGCCGCATCGCCTGCCGGCCACGCTGCCGGCGGCGGTGCCGATGCCGCGAACCCAACAGCTCGACGTCCGACCGGTCGCCAGCCCCGGCCTGGCCGATGCGCCGGTGATGGATCTGCTGTGCTCGCACTTCCTGCTCACGCTGACCCTGCGGCAGGCGGCGCGCTTCAACCTGCGCCGCGACTGGAACAGCCTGCTCGGCATCGTCGGCCGCCATCTCGTGTGGCCGGTGCCGGTGCTGGCGCGCGTGCGCGTCTACCTCGCCAAGCGCTGCAAGGGCAACGCGCAGTGGCGCGGCCACGAGGCGCTGGCCGATGCCGCATTCGTTGCGCGCTACGGCGGCTGGCGCGGACCGTACGAGGAAGGCACGCTCTTCTTCTACCTCGACGAGTACGTCAAGGATGCCCCCAAGGACCTGCTCGCGGTCCTCGGCGCCACGCGCGAGGCGCTGGCGCAGCGGCTGAAGACGCAGTCCACCCTGGTGCAGAAGAACATCGACGCGCTGGCCGCTTTGCTGCAGCTCAACCCGGCCGAGCGCGCGCTGCTGTTGTACGGCACGCTCGCGCGCTGGCAGCGCGAGCTGCGCGGCGTGCTCGTCGAGTTCAAGGTCGGCAATGCGTACGAGGCCTACGCGGCACTGGCCGCGGTGGCCGGCGTCGAGGCCGGTGACGTCGCCGAGGCCATGCGTGCCGGCTCGCGGCTCGAGCGCATCGGCATGGTCGAAAACCTGATCGGCGAGCACAACATCACCGACCTGTCCGACCTGATGAAGGTGAGCGAGCAGCTGCCCCCGGTGCTGATGCGCGAGTACCGCGCGCCGGCCGAGCTGATGGCGGTGTTCACGCGGCCGGCCACGCCGAGCGAGCTCACGCCGGCCGACTTCGCCTTCGTCGCCGACGACGCTGCCGTGCTGACGGCGCTGCTGAAGAACGCCGCCGCGCGCAAGGCCGGCGGCGTCAACGTGCTGCTGTACGGGCCGCCCGGCACCGGCAAGACCGAGCTGGCCAAGGTCTGCGCCGCGGCCGCCGGACTCGAGCTGTACGAAGTCGAGTACGCCGACCGCGACGGCAACAGCCTCGGCGGGCGCGACCGCTACCGCAGCCTGCAGATCAGCCAGGTGTTCCTCAAGGGCAGCGAGCGCGTGGCGCTGCTGTTCGACGAGGTCGAGGACGTGTTTCCGCCCATCTCCAGCGAGGCCGCGCAGCTCATCGCGCGGCTGGACAGCAGCGACGCGCCGGCCTCGGGCAGCGTGAGCGGCAAGGCCTGGGTCAACCAGATCCTCGAGACCAACCCCGTGCCGGTGATCTGGATCACCAACCGCATCGAGCAGATCGACCCGGCGTTCCGGCGCCGCTTCCAGTACCACCTGCTGCTGCGCAGCCCGCCGCCGGGCGCACGCGAGGCGCTGGTGCGCCGCGCGCTCGATGGCGTGCGCGTGGGCGCCGACTTCGCGCGCCGGCTGGCCGAGCGGCGCGGCCTCACGCCGGCGCAGATTCGCACCGCGGTGCGCTTCGCCCAGCTCGCACGCAGCGAAGCCGACGGCGACGGCGACGGCGACGCGGCAACGACGGAAACACTCATCCAACGCCAGCTCGCCAACGCCGACAAGGCCCTCGGCACGGCGGGCGGCGAGCGCGGCGCGCGGCCGGTGGCGACGCGCTACGACCTGTCGCTGCTCAACGTCGAGTGCCGCTTCGAGCTGCCGCGCATCATCGACGCGCTGGCACGGCGCGGCCACGGCACGCTGTGCTTGCACGGCCCGCCCGGCAGCGGCAAGAGCGCGCTGGCCGAGCACATCGCGCACAGCCTCGGGCGCCCGCTGCTCGTCCGCCAGGCGAGCGACCTCGCCAGCAAGTACGTCGGCGAGACCGAGCAGAACATGGCGCGCATGTTCGAGGAGGCCAGCACCGAGGCCGCGGTGCTGCTGCTCGACGAGGCCGACAGCTTCCTGCGCAGCCGCCGCCTGGCCGAGCGCCACTACGAGGTGAGCGAAGTCAACGAGATGCTGCAGGGCATGGAGCGCTTTGCCGGCGTCTTCGTCTGCACGACCAACCTGTTCGAGGATCTCGACGAGGCCGCGCTGCGCCGCTTCACGTTCAAGATCCGCTTCCATGCCCTGCTGCCCGCGCAGCGTGAGCGCATGTTCGTTGCCGAGGCGCTGGACGGCGACGGCACGCGGCTCACGGCCGAGCAACGCGCGCGGCTGGCCGCGCTCGACGCACTCGTGGCGGGCGACTTCGCCGCCGTGCGGCGCCAGATCGAGATCCTCGGCGCAGCCTTCGAGCCCGACGCGTTCCTCGGCCAGCTCGAGAGCGAGCACCGCGTCAAGCCGCAGGTGCGCGAGCGCCGCGCGCTGGGATTCATGGCTTCGTGACGTCGTCCGCGTGCCCGGCGCGGCACGCGCGCAAGCCGGCGGCCTTGGCGCCGATAAGGGGCGCATGAGGCCCCACTCCGAGCCGGCCGAGGGCGGCAGCCGCGCCGGCGTCGTCACGTCCGGTCTGACTTCGCTCGAGCAGATCGGCGCGATGCGTCCGTTCGCCGCGCTCGGCGGCCCGGCGCGGCAGACGATGCACGCTCGCGCCTGTCGCTCGCGTCTTGCGCCGGGCCGATGAACACGGCCGATCCGGGTCTTCTGACGCGGTGGACTGCCGTGCTCGCGGATGCCGGGCACGAAGCCGCGTACCGTAGATCGACGCTGCCGCTGGAGCGCACGACGATGCGCACGGCGATCGCGGTCGTCCTGCTCGTCGATCTGCTGGCACAACTGGTCGGCAAGCTCGTGGTCGGCCACCCCATCAGGTTCACCGAGGCGCTCGTGCAGTCGGTCTCGGTGGGGGCGCTCCTCGTGCTCTTTCCGCTGCTGGGTCGCGTCGCGCCCGAACGCTGGCGCGCCTGGGTCCTGATCACGGGGCTGATGCTGAATCTGACGATCGCCGCGATGATCGCCTTCGGTCAGGACATGTCCTTCCGGGGCGCGCTGCTGATTCCGGCCTGCGTGCTGCTGATCTACCTGACGGTGCGCCTCGATCTGGGCACGTTGATCTGGCTCGGTGGCGCGCACTCGGTGCTGACCTTCGCCGCCTGGCTGTGCACGCTGGCGCAACCCAGGCCGCAGGAGACCAGTTTCCTTTTCACCTTGATCGTGCTGGCCAACGCCTGCGGTTATTTCGAATCGCGGCGCTTGCAGCGCGAGCGCAGGATGGTGTTCGTCCAGAACCAGACCCTCACCCGCTACGCCACGATCGACGACCTGACGGGGCTCGCCAACCGGCGGCACTTCTACGAGATCGCCGACGCGCAACTGCAGCGGCAGCAACGCGGGCGCCGCGCGCAGCTCGAGCCGCGCGAGATCGCCGTGATGCTCGTCGACCTCGACCGCTTCAAGGAGATCAACGACACGCTGGGCCATCACACCGGCGACGTGCTGCTGCAGCAGATCGCGCAGCGCCTGCGCTCGGCACTGCCCGAGGCGTTGGCGGTGGCCCGGCTCGGGGGCGACGAATTCGCCGCGCTGCTCGTCGGGCGCGCGGGCGACGACTGGGCGAGCGGCCACGCGCAGCGCTTCCTCGCCAGCCTCGACGCGCCCTTCGAGCTCGAGGGGCTGACGCTGCACATGCACGCCAGCGTCGGCATCGCCGTGCGCCGCCAGGACGAAGACCGCCAGGCCCTGCTGCGGCAGGCGGACATCGCCATGTATCGGAGCAAGTCGCGCGGCGGCGGCATCGACGTCTACAGCCCGCTGGACGTCGCGCACACGCGCGAGCAGGTCGAGCTGGCGAGCGAGCTGAGCCGCGCGCTGAAGAACGACGAGATCGTGCTGCACTACCAGCCGAAGACCGATCTGCGCAGCGGCCACACGCACGGCGTCGAGGCCCTCGTGCGATGGCAGCATCCGGTGCACGGACTGCTGAGTCCGGCCAGGTTCCTCCCCGTCGCCGAGCGCCACGGTCTGATGCGCATGCTCACGCTGCGCGTGCTCGCACTGGCGATGCAACAGGCGCGTGAGTGGCTGCAGGCCGGTCGGCCGCTGCGCATCGCGGTGAACATCGCGCCCGAAAGCCTGCTGGACGCGCGCTTTCCCGAACTCGTGCTGGAGTTGCTCGAGCGCAGCGGTGTGCCGGCCAGCGCGCTGCAGCTGGAGATCACCGAGAACACCATCCTGGTCGACCCCGACCGCATGCTGCAGGTGATCACGCGCCTGGGCGAGGCGGGCTTCAAGTTCGCGCTGGACGACTACGGCACCGGCTACTCGTCGCTGTCGTATCTGCGGCTCATGCCGCTGGACGAGCTGAAGATCGACCGCTCGTTCGTCTCGAGCCTGGGTGGCGAGACGAGCAACGCGGTGATCGTGCGCTCCACGATCCAGATGGCGCGCGAGCTGGGCCTGCATGTCGTCGCCGAAGGGGTCGAGGACCAGGCCACGTGGCAGCGCCTGTGGCACTTCGGCTGCGACACGGCGCAGGGCTATTACCTGTCGCGACCGGTTCCCGCCGCGGAACTCGAAGCCTGGATCGACGCGCGTGCCGGCATGCGGCCAGGGGACGCCGTCGAGCGCGCGCTCGCTTCGACCCTGCGTGCCTGACAGCGACGCCGGCGGGCGACGGCACGACGCACGACGCACGGCCATGCGGCGCCGGACGGGACACCTGGCCGGGCAGGCCCCGGCGCCCTTCCTACAATGCCCGCATGAACGCTCCCACCCCGGCCTACACGCGCGGCGCCGCGCTCGCCGAACAGCTCGGCCAACGCATCGTCGTCATCGACGGCGCCATGGGCACGATGATCCAGGCGCTGGGCCTGGGCGAGGCGGACTTCCGCGGCGAGCGCTTCAAGGACCACCCCAAGGACCTCAAGGGCAACAACGAGCTGCTCTCGCTCACCCGGCCCGACGTCGTCGCCGCGATCCACGTCGCCTACCTCGAGGCCGGGGCCGACATCGTCGAGACCAACACGTTCGGTGCGACTTCGATCGCGCAGGAGGACTACGGACTCGCGCACATGGCGCGCGAGATGAACGTGGCCGCCGCGCACATCGCGCGCGAGCAGGCCGATCGCCACTCGACGCCCGGCAGGCCGCGCTTCGTGGCCGGCGCGATCGGGCCCACGCCGCGCACCGCCAGCATCAGCCCCGACGTCAACGACCCGGGCGCGCGCAACGTGAGCTTCGACCAGCTGCGCGCCGCGTATCGCGAGCAGGCCGAGGGGCTGCTCGAAGGTGGATGCGACCTTTTCATCGTCGAGACGATCTTCGACACGCTCAACGCGAAGGCGGCGATCTTCGCGCTCGACGAGCTGATGCAAGCCGGCGGCGAGCGCGTGCCGGTGATCGTCTCGGGCACGGTCACCGACGCCTCGGGCCGCATCCTCAGCGGCCAGACCGTGGCCGCGTTCTGGCACAGCGTGCGCCACGCGCGGCCGCTGGCGGTGGGGCTGAACTGCGCGCTCGGCGCCGCGGTGATGCGGCCTTACATCGAGGAACTGGCCAAGGTGGCGAGCGACACCTACGTGAGTTGCTACCCGAACGCCGGCCTGCCCAACCCGATGAGCGAGACCGGCTTCGACGAGACGCCCGAGGTCACCGGCGCGCTGCTCGAGGACTTCGCCCGCAGCGGCTTCCTCAACATCGCCGGCGGCTGCTGCGGCACGACGCCGGCGCACATCGCCGAGATCGCGCGTCGTGTCTCGACCTACCGGCCGCGCCGGCGCCACGAGCCGATCTTCACGCAACTGGTCGAAGCCTGAACTTGTGAACGGAGCACCGGCGCCCGAGCGGCGCGACCGGTTCGTTCACCGGTTCGGACGCGGCACAGCCGCGCAACCGTCGGCCTGCGCACGCGGCGTCAGGACAGCTCCGGCGCCGGCACGCTCCAGCGCTTGCTCACGTCGCCTGCCGCGTTCACGCTTTCGAGCTGCACGCCGAAGCCCCACAGCCGTGCGACGTGCCGGAGCACCTCGGCGGCGCTGTCGTGCAGCGGACGTCCGTTGTGCTGGAAGTGGCGCAGCGTGAGCGCGCGGTCGCCGCGCAGGTTGACGTTCCAGACCTGGATGTTGGGCTCGCGCGAACCGAGGTCGTACTGGCGCGCCAGGCTCTCGCGCACGCGGCGGTAGCCGGCCTCGTCGTGGATGGCACTGACCTCGAGCTCGCTTTCGTTCTCGTCGTCGGTGATCGCGAACAGGCGCATCTCGCGCATCAGCTTGGGGCTCAGGTACTGGCCGATGAAGCTCTCGTCCTTGAAGTTGCGCATCGCGTGGTCGAGCGCCGGCAGCCAGGGCGTGCCCGCGAGGTCGGGGAACCAGGCGCGGTCCTCGTCGGTCGGGTTCTCGCAGATGCGCCGGATGTCGCCGTACATCGCGAAGCCCAGCGCATAGGGGTTGAGGCCGCCGTACGCCGGGTGCCCCACCGGCGGCTGATGGATGACGTTGGTGTGCGACTTGAGCCACTCGATCATCACGCCGTCGGTGAGCCAGCCGTCGTCGTACATCGTGTTGAGCAGCCGGTGATGCCAGAACGTGGCCCAGCCCTCGTTCATCACCTGCGTCTGGCGCTGCGGATAGAAGTACTGCGCGATCTTGCGCACGATGCGCACGATCTCGCGCTGCCACGGTTCGAGCAGCGGCGCGTTCTTCTCGATGAAGTACAGCAGGTTCTCCTGCGGCTCCTCGGGAAAGCGGCGCGCCTCGGCGGCGGCCTCCTTGCCCGCCTTGCGCGGCAGCGTGCGCCACAGGTCGTTGACCTGCTGCTGCGCGTAGGCTTCGCGGTCCTTGCGCTCGGCCAGCTCCTGCGCCAGCGACTTGCGGCTGGGGCGGCGGTAGCGGTCGACGCCGTGATGCGCCAGCGCGTGGCACGAGTCGAGCAGCAGCTCCACCGCATCGAGGCCGTGCTTGTCCTCGCACTTGGCGACGTAGTCCTTGGCGTAGACCAGGTAGTCGATGATGGTCGACGCGTCGGTCCACATGCGAAACAGGTAGTTGCCCTTGAAGAAGCTGTTGTGGCCGAAGGCGGCGTGCGCGATCACGAGCGCCTGCATCGCCATCGTGTTCTCCTCCATCAGGTAGGCGATGCAGGGGTTGGAGTTGATGACGATCTCGTAGGCCAGGCCCATGTGGCCGCGCTTGTAGTTCTTCTCGGTGGCGATGAACTCCTTGCCGTAGCTCCAGTGCCGGTAGTTGACCGGCATGCCCACGCTCGCGTAGGCGTCCATCATCTGCTCGGCGGTGATGACCTCGAGCTGGTTCGGGTAGGTGTCCAGACCGAAGCGCCCGGCCGTCATGCGGATGACGCGGTGGTACTCCTCGATGAGCTCGAAGCTCCAGTCGCTCGGCCCCGGCAACGGGTGGCGCGCCCGCTCGGGCGCGGGCAGCGGACCGTCGACGAGCGTCTTCATCATGCGGCCGCCTCGGCGCCGTCCTTCTTGAAGAGGTCGCGGAACACCGGGTAGATCTGCGACGCCTCGACCGCCTTGCGCATCGCGAAGTGCGGGTACACGCCGACGAGCTGCGCGTACTCCTCCCACAGGTTCTGCTCTTCCTCGGCCACCTGCACGTAGGCGTAGTAGCGGCACAGCGGCAGCAGCTTGCCGGCCAGCAGCTCGCGGCAGCGCCCGCTGTCGTGGTGCCAGTTGTCGCCGTCGCTGGCCTGCGCGCCGTAGATGTTCCACTCGCTCGGGCTGTAGCGCGCGCGGATGATCTCCTCCATCAGCACCAAGGCGCTCGAGACCACCGTGCCGCCGGTCTCGCGGGCGTGGAAGAAGCCCTCCTCGTCGACTTCGGCGGCCTGCGTGTGGTGGCGGATGAAGACCAGCTCGATGCGTTCGTAGTGGCGCGTGAGGAAGAGGTACAGCAGGATGAAGAAGCGCTTGGCGAGGTCCTTGCGCTGCTCGTCCATCGAGCCCGAGACGTCCATCAGGCAGAACATCACCGCCTTGCTGGTGGGCACCGGCACGCGCACGCGGTTGCGGTAGCGCAGGTCGAGCGGGTCGAGGTAGGGAATGCGCTCGAGGCGCGAGCGCAGCGCCGCGATGCGCTCCTCGAGTTCGTCGATGCGCGCGCTGCGCTCGCGCGCCGCCATCGGTTCGGCAGGCACCGGCGTCGCGCGCAGCGCTGCGAGCTCGTCTTCCAGCTCGCGCAGCTCGCGCCGCGAGAGCGCGCCGATCGCGATGCGCCGACCGATGGCGCCACGCAGGCTGCGCACGACGTGCAGGTTGGTCGGGGTGCCGTCGTTCGAGAAGCCGGCGCGCCGGTACGTCCACTCCGGCACCTCGGCGAGCTGCGTGCGCACCAGGTGCGGCAGCGCCAGGTCCTCGAAGAAGACCTGCATGAACTCCTCCTTCGAGAGGCCGAAGACGAAATCGTCCTCGCCTTCGCCGGAGTCACTCGCCTGGCCGCGGCCGGCGCCGCCGCCCGCCCCGCCCTTGGGGCGCTCGATGCGGTCACCCTGAACGTACTCGCGGTTGCCCGGATGCACCGTCTCGCGCACCCCGCCCGGGCCATGTCCGAACACCGGCTCGCCGATGTCGCGCCGGGGAATGTGCACGTCCTCGCCGCGCTCCATGTCGCGGATGCCGCGGCCGTCGATGGCCCTGCGCACCGCCTCGCGGATCTGCTCCTTGTAGCGGCGCAGGAAGCGCTCGCGGTTGCCGATGGACTTGTTCTTGCCCGCCAGCCGCCGGTCGATGATCGACTGCAACGCCATCGCTCGCCCTCTTGCCGCTCGTGCTGCTCTTGCCGCTCGTGCCTCGCCGGTGCGGCCCTCAGCTGCTCTTGCGCACCCGCAGGTACCACTCGCACAGCAGCCGCACCTGCTTGGCCGTGTAGCCCTTGGCCACCATGCGGGTGACGAAGTCCTCGTGCTTCTTGGCCTCGTCGGCGCTGGCCTTGGCGTTGAAGCTGATGACCGGCAGCAACTCCTCGGTGTTGGAGAACATCTTCTTCTCGATCACCGCGCGCAGCTTCTCGTAGCTCGTCCACACCGGGTTCTTGCCCTGGTTGTTGGCGCGCGCGCGCAGCACGAAGTTGACGATCTCGTTGCGGAAGTCCTTCGGGTTGGCGATGCCGGCGGGCTTCTCGATCTTCTCGAGCTCGGCGTTGAGCGCGGCGCGGTCGAACACCTCGCCGGTGTCGGTGTCGCGGTACTCGTGGTCCTGGATCCAGTAGTCGGCGTAGGTGACGTAGCGGTCGAAGATGTTCTGGCCGTACT
>JAFECX010000173.1 GCA_018241895.1 Pseudomonadota bacterium | reverse complement strand
GGCACCCGCCGCCTTGACCGACGGCGCGCTGGCAGACGCTGCTCGCGCCTGGCCCGCTGCCGGGGGTGCGGCGGGCGCCAGCAGCCGGCGCGCCGGCGCACTGCGCGGCAGCTTCAGGCCCATGGCGCTGGTCAGTTGCGAGAGCCGCCCGCGCGCGGCGTGGGCGGCACCGGCGATCTGCTGCGCGCTCATCTGCAGCACGTCCGCGTAGCCCTCGGCCAGCGCGAGCAGCGCGTCGTCGCTGTCGCCCGCGCCACGCTGCAGCAGTGCATCGGTCAGGCCGTTGGCGGCGCGTCCCAGCCAGCGCATGCGTTCGGCGCTGTGCAGCGGCGTGCGTGCGGGCGGCTCGCCCGCCGGCACGCGCATCGCCTGCTGCAGGCTCTCGGGCAGACCCCAGGCCCGCGCCACGCCGGCGCCGAGTTCGTCCAGTCCGATGCCCAGCACGCGCAGCGCCGCGGCCTCACGCTCGGCGTGCCCGGCGTGCCCGGCGTGCCCGGCGTGCCCGGCGTGCCCGGCGTGCCCGGCGTGCGCCGACGGCGCGGCGTCGAGCTGCTGGCGGATCTGCTGCGCTTCCTCGGGAAAGTAGTACTCGACGAGCAGGCGCCCGAGGTTCTGGAACATCGAACCGAGGAAGGCCTCCTCGCTTTCGCGCTGCCTGGGCACGAGCTCGGCCGCCAGTGCGCCGGCCATGAGGGCGCGCACGAACTCCTCGCGCAGCACGCCAGCGTGCGCCTTGTCCTGCATGTGCTCGAGCAGCACCACTGCGAGCGCCATGTTGCGGATGCCGCCGAAGCCCACCAGCGAGACGGCGCGCGAGACGGTCTGGATGCCGCCGCCGGCCAGCGCGGTGAAGTGCACCGAGTTGACCATGCGCAGCAGCTTGTTCGTGAGCGCGACGTCACGCAGGATCTCGTCGCTGAGCGCGCCCAGGTTGGCCGTCTCCGACGCGGCGACGCGCTGGATGCGCAGCACCGCGTCGGACAGGGCGGGAAAGTCGCTCTTGTGGCGCATGCGCCGCAGCAGGAACTCGAGCGTGCCGTGGCTCGCCTCGGGCAGCGGCGCATCGGCCGGAGCGAGCCAGGCGGCCAGTGCCGAGTGCATCGCGCGCGCGCTGTCGTAGCGCGTGCCGGCGTCGCGCGCGAGTGCGCGCTGCACGATGCCGCGCAGCGTGGCGTCGAGCGCCACCTCGGGCGGCAGCAGCAGATCCTCGCGCTGCACGCGCTCGACGTAGCGCCAGGGGTCGCGCTCGCGCATCAACGGCGCGCCGGCCAGCAGTTCGCCGAGCAGCACGCCGGCGGCGAAGACATCCATCGCCGGCTGCGGTGCCTCGCCGCGCGCCGCCTCGGGCGACATGTAGCCCGGCGTGCCGACGATGCGGCCGTCGCCTCTGGCCGTCCCCGCAGCGACGCGCGCCGCGATGCCGAAGTCCATCACGCGGGCGCGCCCGTCGCGTCCGAGCAGGATGTTCGAGGGCTTCAGGTCGCGGTGCACGATGCCCTGCCCGTGCGCCGCGGCCAGCGCGTCGAGCACCCCGAGCAGCAGCTGCACGGCGTCGCGCGGCGCCCACTTCGGGCGCGAACGCCGCTGCTCGGCCAGCGTCGGGCCGTCGACGAACTCGAACACCAGGTACGGCTGGCCGTCGGCCTCGTCGGCCTCGAACACGGGCACGATGTGGGCGTGCGACAGGCGGCTCACGGCGCGCGCCTCGTGCAGCCACGCGCTCAGCTCGCCGGCGTCGGCGCCGGGGTCGAGCAGCTTGAGCGCGACCTCGCGCTCGAGCCGGGCGTCGTGCGCCAGCCAGACCGAAGCCTGGGCACCGCGGCCGAGCTCGCGCAGCAGCTCGAAGCGGCCCAGCCGGCGCCGCGCGCGCGGCGTCACGGCGGCGCTCACGTTGCCGCTCACGTGGGCGCTCTCGCCGCCGCCTGGCGGCCGCCGGCGGCAAGCGCGGCCGCCGGCGCGTCCAACGGCACCGCCATCGTCGGCCCGGGCGCCGAGATCGTCACGTCGCCATCGCCCTGCAGCGCGGCGTGCAGATCGCGCAGCGTGAGGCCCAGGGCGCGACCGTGGCGCTGCGCCACGCGCTGCAGCGCCGCAGCAACGCGCGGCGCGGGCAGCGCGAGCGCCTCGAGCGCCTCGTGCGCACAGCTGGCCACGGCGCGCAGCACGTCGTCGTCGCTGTCCGCAGCGCGCACCGGCGCCTCGCTCGACAGGCGCCGCATCAGCGCCGTCACCGTGTCGTCCAGACCCCACCAGCGCGCCACCGCGGCGCCGATCGCGTCGACGCCGGCGCCCAGCACGGCATAGGCCGCGCCCTCCTCGCTCATGCCGGGCTGCTCGGGATCGCCCTCGCGCAGCGCGGGCGCCGGCTGCATCAGGCGCGCGATCTGGCGCGCCTGCTCGGGAAAGTGGTAGTGCACGACGAGGCGGCCGAGCGCCTGCAGCAGCGTCACCAGGTACACGACCTCGGCGTCGTAGCCGCTCGGGCGCAGCGCCAGCGCGAGCCGCGCGGCGCGCTTGCAGCGCGCCAGCAGCTGCTCGAGCCCGGCGGCAGCGGCCGCGTCGAGCGGCCCGGGCCAGGGGCGCAGGGCCGACGCCGCGCGGCGCACGCCATCCAGCCCGACCATCGCGATCGCGCGGCGCACGGTGAGCACCGGTCCGTTGCCCGCGATCTGCGTGCCGCGCACCTGCGCACCGTTGACCGTGCGCAGCAGCTCGAAGGCCAGCGCCGGATCCTCGAGCACGACCTCGGCCAGCTCGCTCGTGCGCCCGCCTTCGGCCAGCACGATGCGCGCCGCGCGCGCCGCCGCACCGGGCAGCGAGGGCAGGACGCCGGCCGCGCGCAGGCGATCGCCCAGCAATGCCAGCGCGCCGCCGCCGCATGCCGCCTCGGTCTGCAGCCAGCCTTCGAGCGCGCCGATCAGCGTGCGCGCGTTGTGGTAGCGCTGGCGCTCCTGGCGCTCGGTGGCGCGGTTGACGATCGCGCGCAGCGCGTCGGCGATCGGGTGCGCGCCGCTCCAGCTCAGGCGCACGAACTCGCGCCCGCGCGGCGGCAGCCTGTCGATGACGCGGCCGATGTCGCTCTCGTCCAGCGCACGTTCGCTGCCCAGCAGGTTGTGCAGCACGATGCCCAGCGCGAGCACGTCGCGCTCGGCGGCGCGGCGCTGCTCGCGCAGCGTGCCGCTGTCGATGGTGTCGAGCGCGCCGCCGCCGTCGTGCAGGGGGGCGCCGACGCCCACGCCGGCACACTGCAGCTGCCCGCCGTCGCTCACCAGCAGCAGCCAGGGCTGCACGTCGTGGTGCGCCAGGCCCGCCTCGTGGGCGTAGGCCAGGCCGCGCAGTGCCTGCAGCGCGAGCGCCGCGGCCTGGACGCCGGGCAGACCGTCGCGCGGCTGGCGCTCGGCGAGCGTCGCCGACTGGTGCACATCGTGCAGTACGAAGGGCCAGCCGTCCTGCACCCCGATCTCGAGCGTGGGTGCGATCTGCGGGTGCACGAGCCGCGCGGCGCGGCGCGCCTGCCCGAGCCAGCGCTCGAGCGCCGCACGTTCGGCCGGCTGGGCACGCGGCAGCACGAGCATGCGCTCGCCGCCGTCGGCCCCGGCCGCGAGCCAGGCCATCGTGCGCTCGCTCTTGCCGAGCAGCCGCAGCAGCTGCAGGCGGCCGAACATGCGCACGGCGGCACGCGCGTCGTGTGGCGATGACTTCGCTGCGGGCATGGCTCGTCGCATTGGAGCGCAGCGCGACGCCGGCCGAACGATCGAACAGGCGGGCGAAAATGCGGCAGACCCGCCGCCGGCCGGCCGCGGGCTTGCGCGCCGATGCGGCAGCCGCAACGGCCGTGGCAACGGCAGGCGCAGCCGCCGCACCCGTGAGCGCGCCAGCGACGCCGCTGACGCCACCGCAGGGCCCGCGCCACAGCGCCTGCCGCGCGCTACGCTTCGATCAATGCGCCCTCGGCCGTGACGAAGGCCGCCCTCACGTGTGCGCCCGGCCGCGCGGCCGCGACTGCCGCGCGGTAGCCGGCGAGCTGCTCGCGGTAGCCCGGCACCTCGTGCGGTGCGCGCTCGAGCTTGAAGTCGAGCACCCACCACACGCTGCCGAGCGCCCCGTCGGCCAGCTCGACCAGCCGGTCGATGCGCTGCACGTGCCCGTCGTGCACGAGCGTCACCTCGCTGCCGGCCCACAGCAGGCCGGGGCCGGCAAAGAAGCGCACCGTCTGCGACCCGCCGACGATCGCCTCGGCCCAGCGTTGCAGATCGTCCGCGTGTGCGGCCGGCAGGCCGAACTCGGCCAGCGCGGCCCGGCACGCCGTCGGCCACTGCGCCAGCGGCAAAGGCGCCTCGCATCGCCCCGCCCATTCCAGCATGCGGTGCAACGCCCGCCCCAGGCGCGCGGCGCGCGGCTCGGCGGCGAGGGGCAACGCCTCGGCTGCGGACTCCGGCTGCCCGCCGGAGTGCATCGACGGGCGGCCACGGGGCACGGGCAGCACCGGCAGCGTGACGGTGTCGCTGCCCGATGGCGCCACGGCGCCGTCATCGGGCAACGCCTGCCACGGCTGCGCCACCGGCGCCAGGTGTGCCCACCAACTCGGTGTCGCCGCGGCGGCCGCGGCCTCGGTGCAGCTGACGAGCAGCCGTTCGCGCGCGCGCGTCATGGCCACGTACAGGCCGTTGAGTTCCTCGGCATCCGCGCGCGCGCGTTGAGCGGCCCAATCGGCCGCCAGCGAGGGCGCCAGCGCGGCGGCGCTGCGCACGAAGGCCACGCGGCGCGGGGCCGGCGCCTGCGGCGGCCAGTCGACGAGGAGCTCGGGATCGCCGCTGCGCCGCGGCGATACATCGCTGTCCACCAGCACCACCGCACGCGCCTCGAGCCCCTTGGCGCCGTGCACGGTCAGCAGCTGCACGGCATCGGCCGGCGCGCTGCGATGCGCGAGCACGCGCCCGGCGTGCAGTTCGCGCACGAAGCGGTAGGCGCTGGCCGCGCGCCCCCCGTCGTGCTCGAGCGCGGCGCCCAGCAGCGCCTGCAGTGCCTGCAAGGCATAGGCGCGGCGTGCCGCCGGCACCGCAGCGGCCATGCGCTCGAGCACCTCGCCTTCGTGCACGATGCGGTCGAGCAGATCATGTGGCGGCAGGCGGTGCACGACGCTGCGCCAGTTGCCGAGCAGCGTGGCGGCACGCCGCAGTGCGGGCGTGAGCCCGTGCGACGGCGGCGGCTCGGCACGCGGAGCGGATGGCGGCAACGCAGACTGCGGCTGCGGCTGCTTCGGCAACGCCGGCAGCGACACCGGCAAGCTCGCACGCGCCGCGCGCTCCGGCGCTTCGGGCGCTTCGGACGCTTCGGACGTCTCGGGCGCTTCGGGCAAGCCGGGGGGCATCGCCAGCGCCCCATCGAGCAACGCGTCGAGCCAGGTCGCGTCACCTCGCGCCGCGCTGCGCGACAGCCGCAGCAGATCGTCGTCGCTCGCGCCGAAGATCGGGCTCTTGAGCGCGCGCGCCAGTGACAGGTCGTTTCCGGGCGACACCAGCACGTCGAGCACCGCCGCCACATCGAGCACCTCGGGCACGCGATGCAGTTCGAGCTTCTCGGCCAGCGCGTGCGGCACGCCGGCCTCGGCCAGCGCGTCGGCGACAGCCGCAAGCGCGACGCGCCGGCGCGCCAGCACCATCACCTCGCCCGCCGCGTAGCCCTCCCGGCGCACGAGCTGCGCCACCGCCAGCGCGACCTGGCGCGCCTCTGCGGCGCGGCGCTGCGCCTCGGGCTCGCGACGCGGCACGGTGAGCGAGTCGCGCCACACGGGCTCGTCGTCGCCGCTGCGCCGCGCCGCCGCCCTGGGCGCTGCGCTCGGCAGCGCGAGCATGGCGCCCACCGCCCGCGACTCGGTGGTGTGGCGGCGAAACGGCGTCGCCG
>JAFECX010000172.1 GCA_018241895.1 Pseudomonadota bacterium | reverse complement strand
GCCTGCTGGGCGCCGCGGCGCGCTCGACGGGCGGCTAGGCGCGTGGGCGCCGCGGCGCGCATACTCGCGCCCGGCCGCGCCGTGAGCAGACACGCGCGGGCGCGCGCGGGCACGCACGACCGGGCGCAGGCCGGTGTCGGCACGAGAGCCGATTCCCCATCCACCCCAAGGTGAGCAACGATCCGCATAATCCGCGCCCGCCAACGAGATTGCCCATGCCCACGACCGAAACCTACGACGACCGGGTCGTCCGCCTGTTCATCTTCGCCTCGGCGGTGTGGGGCATCATCGGCATGCTGGCGGGGATGTACATCGCAGCGCAGCTCGCGTGGCCGGTGCTGAACCTGGGCGTGCCGTTCCTGACGTTCAGCAAGCTGCGCCCGGACCACACCTTCGGCGTCATCTTCGCCTTCGGCGGCTCGGCGCTGATGGGCACCTGCTACTACGTCATCCAGCGCACCGGCCACACGCGCCTGGCGTTGCCGCAGCTGGCCAACTTCACGTTCTGGGGCTGGCAGCTGATCTGCGTGCTCGCGATGGTGACGATGCCGCTGGGCATGACGCAGAGCAAGGAGTACGCCGAGCCCGAGTGGTTCGTCGACATCCTGATCGCCGTCGTCTGGGTGAGCTTCGGCGTCGTCTTCTTCGCCACGCTGGCCAGGCGGCGCATCCGCCACATCTACGTCGCCAACTGGTACTACGGCGCCTTCATCATCGCCGTCGGGCTGCTGCACATCGTCAACAACCTCGCGATCCCGGTCTCGCTGACCAAGTCGTACCCGATCTACTCGGGCGCGGTCGACGCGATGGTGCAGTGGTGGTACGGCCACAACGCGGTGGCGTTCTTCCTCACCGCGGGCTTCCTCGGGATGATGTACTACTTCGTGCCGCGCCAGGCGCAGCAGCCGCTGTGGAGCTACCGCTTCTCGATCGTCAACTTCTGGGCCCTGATCTCGATCTACATGTGGGCCGGCTCGCACCACCTGATGTACACCGCGCTGCCCGACTGGGTGCAGTCGGTGGGCATGGCGTTCTCGCTCGTGCTGCTGATGCCGAGCTGGGGTTCGGCGGCCAACGGCCTGTTCACGTTCAACGGCGCCTGGCATCGCGTCAGGCACGACCCGGCGGCCAAGTTCATGGTGCTGGCGCTGGTGTTCTACGCCGCTTCCACCTTCGAAGGCTCGCTGATGGCGATCAAGACGGTGAACTCGCTGTCGCACTACACCGACTGGACCATCGCCCACGTGCACTCGGGCTCGCTCGGGTGGGTGGCGATGATCACGATCGGCTCGCTCTACGCGATGGCGCCGCGCGCGCTCGGCCGCCCGGCGATGCACTCGAACCGGGGCATGGAGCTGCACTTCTGGCTGCACCTGATCGGCACCTTGCTGTACGTGATCGCGATGTGGGCGGCCGGCGTGACCGAGGGCATGATGTGGCGCGCCACCGGCGCCGACGGCGCGCTCACGCACTCGTTCCTCGACAGCCTGATCGCGATCAAGCCGCTGTACATGATCCGCTGGTTCGGCGGCGTGCTGATCTGGCTCGGCATGTGGGTGATGGCCTGGAACCTCTGGTACACCGCCGCCGACGCGCGCCAGACGATCATCTCGCCGATCCCGGTGCCGATCCCCGAGCCGGAGCCCAACCAGATGCCGGCGCCGCTGCCGGCGCACGGCTGAGGAGCGCGCGATGGCCTATCGCCACTTCGAATTCATCGAGAAGCACGTCTGGCTGCTCGGCATCCTGATCGCGGTCATGGTCTCGCTCGGCGGGCTGGCCGAGATCACGCCGCTGTTCATGGAGGCCAACAAGGTGCAGCCGGCGGCGGGCGTCAAGCCCTACGATCCGCTGCGCCTGGCCGGACGCGACATCTACGTGCGCGACGGCTGCTACCTGTGCCACTCGCAGATGATCCGCGCGCTGCGCTTCGAGACACAGCGCTACGGCGCCTACTCCACCGCCAGCGAGTCGGTCTACGACCGGCCCTTCCAGTGGGGCAGCAAGCGCACCGGGCCCGACCTGGCGCGCGTGGGCGGCAAGTATTCCGACGAGTGGCAGCGGCTGCACCTGATGGACCCGCGCCAGGTGGTGCCGGAGTCGAACATGCCCGAGTACCCGTGGCTCGCGCTCGCACTCGTCGACGGCAAGGACATCCAGGCGCGCATGCGGGTGCTGCGCACGCTCGGCGACCCGTACACGGACGCCGACATCAAGAACGCCCCGAAGGCGGTCGCCGGCAAGACCGAGATGGATGCACTCGTCGCCTACCTGCAGGGCCTGGGCGTGGACAACGTGCCGGCAGCGCCCGCCGCGGCGGCGGCACCGGCATCGGCGGCGAGCGCATCGTGAATCCGATCTGGGGTCCGATCGCCGGCGGCATCATCGTCGCGATGATGGTCGCCTTCCTCGGCATCTGGGTCTGGGCCTGGCTGCCGCATCACAAGCGCACGCACGACGATCTGGCGCGGCTGCCGATGGAAGACGTCGGCGCCGCCGCGGAGGACAGGCCATGAGCGAGTTCTGGGCGGGCTGGGTGATCGTCCTCATCGTGTTCAACCTGGGCGTCACCTTCTTCCTCTTCCTGTGGGGCCCGCGCGCGAAGGTGCCCGTGCTGCCCGACGGCACGACCGGCCACGCCTGGGCCAACGGGGCGATACGCGAGGGCATGCACCGGCTGCCGCTGTGGTGGGTCCTGATCTCGTTCGCGCTCTTCTTCTCGGCCTTCGCCTACCTCGTCCTCTATCCGGGCTTCGGCAACTTCAAGGGCACGCTGGGCTGGACCTCGCACGCGGAGCTGGCGCGCCACACCGCCGGCAACGACGCGCTGCTGGCGGCGAACATGCAGCGCTGGGCCAAGCTGCCGGTCGAGCAGCTCGCCGGCGATCGCGACGCGCTGGCCATGGGCGAGGTGCTGTTCCGCGACAACTGTGCCGCCTGCCACGGCCGCGCGGGTCACGGCAACCGGGAGCTCGGCGCGCCCGCGCTCGACGATGCGGTCTGGCTGTACGGCGGCGACGGCGAAACGATCCTCACCAGCATCCTCGACGGGCGCCGCGGCGTGATGCCGGCCTGGGGCCAGCAGTACAAGGACGACGAGATCGCCAACCTCGCCAACGTCGTGCTCGGCCTGGCCGGCGCGCCGCACGACGCGGCCAAGGCGGCTGCCGGCAAGGAGGTCTTCACCACCGTGTGCGCCGCCTGCCACGGTGCCGAAGGCCAGGGCAACCCGGCCATGGGGGCGCCGAACTTGACCGGCAAGGCCTGGCTCTACGGGGGCGATCTGGAGACCCTCGAGACCACCATCCGCGGCGGGCGCGGCGGCATCATGCCGGCCTGGCGCACGCGGCTGGGCGAGAACGATGCGCGCGTCGTGGCCGCCTATGTCTATTCGCTGTCCCACGGCGGTGCGGCCGGCAGGCCATGACGCGGCGCCGCGCGACCCCGCGCGCGCGTGGTACCGCCAGGGCATCGTCTGGCTGGGCATCGCCGTCTTCGCCGCCTCGGTGGCCGGCAGCATCTGGCTGATCACCGTCGCCGAACGCTACGCCGATCCGCCGCTGCCGGTGAGCGGCCCGCACGTGCTGAGGGAGGTGCCGGTCGCGCGGCCGCCGCCCGCCAGCGAGACGAAGCCATGAGCGCAACCAGGCGCGCACGCGCCTGCGGCGCATGCCGCGCCTTGGCCGACGGCAGGCCATGACCGCCGCCGCCTGCTGGCACTGCGGCGAGCCGCTGCCGGCCGATGCGCCGCTGGCGGTGGTCGAGGGCGTCGCGCACCCGGTGTGCTGCCACGGCTGCCGCGCCGCGGCCGAGTGGATCGACCAGCTGGGCCTGGCCGCCTACTACCGCGTGCGCAGTGCCCCCTCGGCGCAGGCGCCCGATCCGCAGGAGGCGCAGCGCAGCGCGCAGGTCTGGCAGCGACCGGAGCTGGCGCGCCACGTCGTGCGCACGCTCGACGCCGGGCGCAGCGAGGCGCTGCTGCTCGTCGACGGCATCCGCTGCGCGGCCTGCGTGTGGCTGATCGAGCGCGCACTCGGCGCCGCACCCGGCGTCGTCTCGGTGCAGGTCAACGCGGCGGCGCAGCGCGCGCGCGTGCTCTGGGAGCCGGCGCGCACCGATCTCGGCGCGATCCTCGCGGCGCTCGCACACACCGGCTATCGCGCGCTGCCGCTGGACGCCGCCTCGCTGGACGACGCGCGCCGGCGCGAGGCGCACGCCGCGCTCAAGCGGCTCGTCGTCGCCGGCTTCGGCGCGATGCAGGCGATGATGTACGCGAGCGCGCTGTACCTGGGCGCGTTCACGACGATGGACGCGGCCACGCGCGAGGCGATGCGCTGGCTGGGGCTGCTGGTGGCGACGCCGGTCGTCTTCTACTCGGCGCAGCCCTTCTTCGCCGGCGCCTGGCGCGCGCTGCGCGCACGCAGGCTGGGCATGGACGTGCCGGTCGCGCTCGCCGTGGCGCTCATCTACGCGGCCAGCGTGGTCGAGGCACTGCGCGGCAGCGGCGAGGTGTATTTCGATTCGGTCAGCATGTTCGTGTTCTTCCTGCTGGTCGGGCGTCATCTCGAGATGCGGGCGCGCCATCGGGCCGCCGGGCTGGTCGACGCGATGGCGCGCGTCGCGCCCGCCTACGCCGAGCGGCTGCGCGCCGACGGCACGATCGAGCGCATCGGCGCGCTCGAGCTCGCCTGCGGCGAGCGCGTGCAGGTCGCCGAAGGCGAACGCGTGCCCGCCGATGCGGTGCTCGAAAGCGCCGCCTGCCGCGTCGACGAGTCGCTGCTCAGCGGCGAATCGGCGCCGGTGTCCAAGACGCGGGGCGACGCGCTCACCGGCGGCAGCGTCGTGCTCGAAGGTCCGGTGCTGGCCCGTGTGACGCGGGTCGGCGCCGACACCGCGCTGGCCGCCATCGCAGCACTGGTCGCGCGTGCGCAGAGTGAACGCCCGCGCCTGGCGCGCGCAGGCGAGCGCGCGGCGGCCGCCTTCGTCGCGCGCGTGCTCGCGCTGGCGACGCTGTGCGCGCTCGGCTGGAGCGTGGTCGATCCGGCGCGCGCGCTCACGGCCACGCTGGCCGTGCTCGTCGTCTCGTGCCCGTGCGCGTTCGCGCTCGCGGTGCCGGCGGCGCTGACGCGCGCGCTGGCGGTGCTCGCCGCGCGCGGCGTCTTCGTCGTGCACACCGACGCGATCGAGGGCCTGGCACGCGCCACGCACGCCGTGTTCGACAAGACCGGCACCCTCACCGCGGCCGAGCTGGAGCTGGTGCAGGTGCAGGCCGCGGATCGCGACGCGGCCCTCGCGACCGGCGCCGCGCTCGCGCGCACGAGCCACCATCCGGTGGCGCAGGCGCTGGCACGCGCGGCGCAGCACCTGCCGCTGCGCACGGCGAGCGAGGTGCGCGCAGCGGCCGGCAGCGGCATCGAAGGCGTGGTCGATGGACGCCGCCTGCGGCTGGGGCAGCCGCGCTGGGCGATCGACGGCGACCTGGGCGCCGTCGACGACGACGCCGTCGTGCTCGCGCAGGACGGCCGCCCGGTCGCGACGTTCGCGCTGCGCGAGCGGCTGCGCCCTGGCGCGCGCGCGGCGCTCGACGCGTTGCGTGCCGACGGCGTGGCGATCGAGCTCGCCAGCGGCGACGCCCAGGCCCGTGTCGAGGCGCTCGCGCAGCGCCTCGGGGTCGCGGTCTGGCGCGCGCGCCAGAGCCCCGAAGCCAAGCTCGAGCGGCTGCGCACGCTGCGCGCCGGCGGCGCGTGCGTCGTCGCAGTCGGCGACGGCATCAACGACGCGCCGGTGCTGGCCGGCGCCGATGTCGCGATCGCACTCGCCTGCGGCAGCGAGCTGGCGCGCGCCAGCGGCGACATCGTCCTCGACGGCGCGCACCTGGCGGCGCTGGCACAGGCACGCGCCGTCGCGCGCCAGACGATGACCGTGCTGCGCCAGAACCAGCGCTGGGCGCTGGCCTACAACCTGGCCGTGGTGCCGCTGGGCGCGCTGGGCTTCGTGCCGCCGTGGCTGGCGGCGATCGGCATGTCGGCCAGCTCGCTGGTCGTGATCCTCAACGCGCTGCGCATCGGGCGCACGGTGCCGACGCCGGCGCCGCCCGCCACGCCGGCGCCACGGCGGGCGGCGGCATGAACATCCTCGTCGTCATGATCCCGCTGTCGATCGCGCTGCTCGTCGGCGCGGGCATCGCGTTCTTCTGGGCCGTCGAACACGAGCAGTTCGACGACCTGGACAGCCCGGCGATCCTGCCGTTGCTGGACGATCCGGCGGCGAAGACGAGCGGCGCCGCGCCCGCGGCCGGTCCTGCCCCTGCGGCAGCATGCGCGCCCGAGCCGCCGGTGCACGCGTCGCGATGACCGACGCGCTGACGCTCGGCGCCGCGCTGATGCTGGGGCTGGCCGCCAGCGGGCATTGCCTGGTCATGTGCGGCGGCATCTCGGCCGCACTGGGCATCGCCACGGCCAAGGGGCGCGGCGGCCGGCCGCGGCCCGGGCTGCTGCTCGGCTACCAGCTCGGCCGCATCCTGTCGTACGCGCTGGCCGGACTCGCGGCAGGCGGCGTCATGGCGGCCGCGCTCGCCCTCCTCGACATCGACGCCGTGCGCCGCACGCTGCGCGCGCTGTCGGCCGCCGCCTTGCTGCTCGCTGCGCTGGTGGCGTTCGGCCACCTGCGCGATCCGGGCTCGGGCATCGGCCGGCGCCTGTGGCAGCGCATCGCGCCGCTCGGGCGCCGCCTGCTGCCCGTCACCAGCGCGCCGCGCGCACTGGCGTTCGGCATGGTCTGGGGCTGGATGCCCTGCGGCTTCGTCTACACCGTGCTGATGATCGCGGCGGCACAAGGCGACGCGCGGCGCGGCGCGGCGACGATGGCGGCGTTCGGATTCGGCACGATGCCCTCGATGCTGCTGGCCGCCTTCGGCGCCGGGCGCCTGGCACTCTGGGGCACGCGGCCCCTCACGCGCCGCATCGCCGGCGTCACGCTGCTGGCGAGCGCTGCGCTCACGCTGCTCGGGCCCTGGCTGCCGCATTCGACGTGGCTGCAGGCGAACCTGCCCTTCGTGTGCCGCACGCCCTGAGCCTTGACAGGCGCGCACCGCACCGCCAACATCTGCGCACAACCTGTACGTACGGGTGAGCCTTCCGGAGATCGCCGCCATGTCGCAGTCCGCAGCCGCCAGGCGGCCCATCGTCCCGATGTACGACTGGATGAGCCGCATCCCGGGCGGCCTGATGGTCATCCCGCTGGTGCTCGGTTCGATCATCGGCACCTTCGCACCCGGGTTCTTCAAGCTCGGCTCGTTCACCACCGCGCTGTTCCAGGGCAGCGCTCTGCCGCTGATCGCACTGCTGATCTTCGCCACCGGCATGCAGGTCACGCTCAAGACCTCGGGACCGGTGCTCGCGACGGCCGGGGTCGTGCTGCTGTGCAAGTCGATCATCCCGGCGTCGCTGGTGATCCTGATCGGCCACATCGTCGGGATGGACGGCATCATGGGCATCTCGGTGCTGGCGATGCTGGTGGCGATCGACAACTCCAACGGCGGGTTGTGGCTCGCCTTCACCGGGCGCTACGGCGACAAGCGCGACCGCGGCGCGTACATCGCGTCGGCGCTCAACGACGGGCCGTTCTTCTCGATGTTGTTCCTCGGCGCGTCGGGATTGGCGGCGATCCCGGGCGAGGCGCTGCTCGCCGCGGTGCTGCCGTTCGTCATCGGCATGATCGTCGGCAACCTCGACTCGAAATGGTGCGACATCATGCGGCCGACGCCGCACGTGGTGATCCCGTTCTTCGCGTTCGCGCTGGGCACCGGCATCAACCTCGACGCGGTCGTCAAGGGCGGGCTGTCGGGGATGGTGGTCGGGCTGATCGTCGCACCGTTCACCGGGTACCTGGTCTACCTCGGCTACCGGCACCTGCTGCGTCGCGGCCGTCGCTCGGGCATCGGCTTTGCCGCGGGCACGACCGCGGGCAACGCGGTCGCGACGCCGGCCATCATCGCGACGGCCGATCCGTCGTTCGTCCCGCTGGTGGGCACCGCGACGGCGCAGGTTGCGGCCTCGGTGCTGGTGACCGCGATCCTGGCGCCGGTGCTCGCGTCGTGGATGCTCAAGCGCGAGGGCGGCCTGCTGAGCGAAGAGGAGATTGCCAAGCTCGACGAGATGGAACTGGGCATCAGCGAGCCCCAACTGTGATGACGACGCGCGCCGCGTCGCCTGCCGCCGACGTGCCGCGCGTCGCGATCCTGGCCGACGACCTGACCGGTGCCGGCGACACGCTGGTGCAGTTCGTGCAGCGCGGCTGGAACGGGCTGCTGCAACGCGGTCCCGAGACACCGCCGCTCGGCCCGCGCGCCGCACTGAGCCGGCCGCTGCACACGCGCGCGATGCCCGACGCGCAGGCCCGCGAGACGACCGCGCAGGCGGTGGTCCAGACACTGGCCGTGGGCATCGCGCAGGTCTATCTGAAGATCGATTCGACGCTGCGCGGCAGCGTCGCGGCGCAGCTCGACGGCGCGCTCGCCGCCTGGCGGCGTACGCATCCCGACGCCTTCGTCGTGCTGTGCCCGGCCTACCCCGCGATGGGCCGCACCCAGCACGACGGCCAGCTGTTCGTCAACGGCACGCCGCTGGCCGATTCGCCGGCCGGCCGCGACCCGGTGACGCCGGTCACGTCGTCGCATCTGACCGATCTCGTGCCCGGCAGCGTCGTCGTGCCGGCGTGCGAGCGCGTCGCTGACTGGACCCGGACGCTGACCGCCGCCGCGCGCAGCCACGCCGTCGTCGTGGCCGAGGCCGACAACGACGTCCATCTCAGGACGCTCGCCGCAGCGGTTGCGTCGTTGGGATCGCGCGCGCTGCCCGCCGGCTCGGCCGGCTTCGCGCTGCCGCTGGCCGCAGCGTGGCTGGGCGCCGAGCGCGCGCCCCCCGCCGCGGTCGCCGAGGGGGCGCCCTCCGACGCGAACGTGCTCGTCGTGGTGACGTCGGCCAACGAGGTCTCGCGGCGGCAGGTCGATGCGCTGCAGGCGCACTTGGGCGCGCAACTGGTCGTGCGCCAGGCCCGTGCGGCGGATCTGGCCGACGTGGCGAGCGCCGAGCGCTGGGCCATGGCGCCGACGCCGGCGCACGTCATCGTGCTGCAGGCGCCGGCCGAACGCGAGGAGACGCCCGACGCCGCGATCCGGCGCGAGCGCGGCCAGCGAGTCGCCCGCGCGATCGCCGTCGCCGCGCGCGGCGCGCTCACGCAGCATCGCATCGGCCGCCTGGTCCTCGTCGGCGGCGACGGCGCCGAGGCCGTGCTCGATGCGCTCGATGCGCAGGTGCTGCGCATGATCGGCACCGTGCAGGAAGGCGTGCCGCTGGCCACCGTGATGGGCGGCCCGTGCGACGGTCTGCCGGTGGCCACCAAGGCGGGTGGCTTCGGCCACGACCGGACGTTGTTGGAAGTGGTGCAATCACTGCAGTCGCTGACGACGAAACCGGAGGTTTCCCGATGAGCCTGCCCGTCCTGGGCGTGACGCTGGGCGACGTCGCCGGCATCGGCCCCGAGATCACCGCGAAGACCCTGCTGAACCACCCGGCGCTGCGCACGCGATGCGTGCCGGTCGTGATCGGGGACGCCGACGCCGTGCGCGCCGGCGCAAGGATTGCCGGCCTGCCGCCCGAAGCCGTGCGCGTGATCGACGAGCCGCGCGCCGCGCGCAACGATCCGCACACGATCGAGGTCATCCAGACCGGGCCGTCGCTCGCGCACGTGCCGATCGGGCAGATCGACGCCGACGCCGGCGACGGCTCGTATCGCTTCGTCGTTCGCGCGTGCGAGCTGGCGCGCCAGCGCGCGATCGACGGCATCGTCACGGCACCGCTGAACAAGGCCGCGATGCACCTGGGCGGCCATCCGTATCCCGGGCACACCGAACTGCTGGCCGAACAGTTCGGTGTGCAGAACTATTCGCTGGTCCTGTCGGCCGGCGATCTGTATTTCTTCCACCTGACGACGCACGTCTCGATGCGCCGTGCGATCGAGGACATCACGCCGCAGCGCGTGCGGCAGGTGCTCGATCTCGTGGCGGCGTTCTGCCGCGCGCTCGGGCGGCCCGACGAGCCGATCGCGGTCGCCGGGTTGAACCCGCACGCGGGCGAGAACCGCCTGTTCGGCAACGAGGACGCCGACATCCTGGCGCCCGCAGTCGAAGCGGCGCGCGCGCGCGGCATCAATGCCTACGGCCCGCTGCCCGGCGACGCGGTGATCCCGGCCGCGGTGCGCGGCAAGTGGAACATGGTGATCTGCTGTTACCACGACCAGGGCCATGCGCCGTTCAAGGCCGTCTACGGCGACGACGGCGTCAACATCACCGCCGGGCTGCCGGTGGTGCGCGTCTCGGTCGACCACGGCACCGCGTTCGACATCGCCGGCCGCGGCATCGCGCGCGAGGCCAGCCTCGTACTCGCGGCCGAGCGCGCTGCGGCGCTGGCCCCCGGCTGGGCGGAGGTCTGGAAGACGGCGCGGATCGGCTGAGAGCACGCGGGGCCGCCACGGTGGGCGCGCGCGATCGGGCGGCGCCGCACCATGCGCGCATCAGCGACACGCTGCGCCGACAGATCACTGACGGTGCGCTGCGGCCGGGCGAGTTGCTGCCCAGCGAGGCGCGACTGTGCGAGACCTTTGGCGTTTCGCGTTCGGTGGTCCGGCAGGCGTTGGCGACGCTGGAGCGCGATGCGCTCGTCGTCAAGTCGCAGGGCCGTGGCACCGTGGTGGCCGCCGGCGTTGCCGAACTGCACCGCAACGTGCGCTGGGTGGCGGGACTGTCGGCGCAGATGCGCGCGCTGGGCACGCGCGTCCAGACCCGCGTGCTCGATCACACGATCCGCGCCGTGCCGGCGTCGCTGCGTGAGGTGCTTGGCGTGCGGGCGCTCTATCTGGAGCGGCTGCGCTCGGTCGACCGCAGGCCGGTCGCGCTGATCCGGACCTGGGTCCCGCTCGCTTTCGCGCCGCATCTGCCGCGCGCGGCGCTGCAAAATCGCTCGCTGCACGAGATGCTCGAATCGCGCGCCGGCGTGTGCATCGCGGGCGGCCAGCGCCAGATCCGCGCCGTCGCGGCGCAGGAGCCGATCGCCGGCCTGCTGCACGCACCGGCCGGCCTGCCGCTGCTGCTGCTCGAAGGCGACACGGTGGACGCCGACGGTCGCGCCGTCGAGATCTTCGCAACCTGGCACCGCAGCGACCGCATCGCCTTCGACGTCAAGGTCGACGAAGCGCCCGGGCCGCCAGTGCGCAGCGCGCCAGCGCCGGCCGGCAGCGCCACGCTGGCGCTGCAGCGCCTGTCCCGGGCCGAGGCCGACGCGCGCGCGCTCGCCGACGATCTGGCCGCGTTGCGCGCGGCACTGCAGGACGCGTCGCCGGTGTTGGCCGCGGGACGATCGCCGTCGCGCCGCCGCACCGCGCGCGACCACGACCCGTCGAAGTCCTGAGCCTCGCCCGCGGCCTCTGCTGCGCCGCGCACTTGCTGCGCGTCATGCGCGGTGCGAACCCCGCGCGGCCGCTCCGAGGCGCCAGGGCGCCGTCCCGATGTGCCGCACGGCGGCGGCAAGCCTGGTGCCGGCCTCATGCCCTGGTCAGCCAGGCGCAGCGGTGCGCGGCCGATGAATGGTGGTGGCCAAGGGCGGAATCGAACCACCGACACGCGGATTTTCAGTCCGCTGCTCTACCAACTGAGCTACTTGGCCCCGGGCCGCTGCAGGCGCGGCGGCGAGGCGGGGGAGTATAGCCGGCGCATGACGACGCATGCGCGCGGACCAGACGATGCGCGCGCCCCAAGGGCGCGCGCGGCACCGACGCTCAGGCCATGCCGCGCTTGTTGCGCGTGAGGTCGACGCCGAGCTGCTTGAGCTTGCGGTACAGGTGCGTGCGCTCGAGCCCGGTCTTCTCGGCCACGCGCGTCATCGAGCCGCCTTCCTTGGCGAGGTGAAACTCGAAGTAGCTCTTCTCGAACGCGTCGCGCGCCTCGCGCAGCGGGCGGTCGAGGTCGAAGCTCTGCTCGGCCAGCGGGCCGTCGGGCACCGTCGACGGCGCGAGGAGCAGCGACGCCTCGGCGTCGAGCCGCGGTTCGACGCGCCCGCCGGCGCTCGCGCCCGCCTGGCGCGGCGCCGGCCGCACGAGCGCCTGGTCGACCGCGCGCAGGAGCTTCTGCAGCGTGATGGGCTTTTCGAGGAAGGCGCTGGCGCCGTACTTGGTCGCCTCGACCGCGGTGTCGATGGTGCCGTGGCCGCTCATCATGATCACCGGCATCGTGAGCTGGCCGCCGGCGCCCCATTCCTTGAGCAGCGTGACGCCGTCGACATCGGGCATCCAGATGTCGAGCAGCACGAGATCGGGCCGCAGTGCCTCGCGCACCTCGCGCGCCTGCGCCGCGTTCTCGGCCAGCTCGACCGTGTGGCCCTCGTCGCTGAGGATTTCCGACAGCAAGGCGCGGATGCCCAGCTCATCGTCGACTACGAGGATCGTTGCCATTCGGGCCTTGTTGCCGCTCAGCGCAGCGGCGGCTTTGCGGCTGCCGCTGCGGCATTGTCTTCGCCGCCGCCCCCGGCACGGATGTCGCGGCAGGCGGAAAACTTCGAAAATGATAGCGAAACGCGCGCGCCGGTCACCGGCGCATCGGTGGCATCCCCGACGCGCAGGTTGGCGGTGCTCACGCGCGCGCCGTGCTCGTCGGCGATCTTCTTGACCACCGCCAGGCCCAGCCCGGTGCCCCTGGGCTTGGTGGTCACGTACGGCTCGAACGCGCGCTTGAGCACCTTGTCGGCAAAGCCCGGGCCGTTGTCGATGACGGTCAGGCGCACCGCGCGCAGCTCGCCGTGCTCGCCGCGCGCGCTGGAGGTGATGAGCTCGACCAGGCCGTCGGGGCGGTCGGCCACGGCGTCGAGCGCGTTTTGCACCAGGTTGTGGATCACCTGCCGCAACTGCGTCGCATCGCCCAGGATGCGCGGCAGCGCGGGCTCGAGCGCGGCGGCGAGCAGCCCGTTGTCCTGCGCCTGGCCGTACAGCGCGAGCACCTCGGCGGCAAGGGCGTTCAGATCGACGTCGCTCATGCGGGCCGCCGGCAGCCGGGCATAGTCGCGAAACTCGCTCACCAGCGCCTGCATCGCCGCGACCTGGGCGACGATGGTCGCCACCGAGCGCCTGAGCAGCGCCTGGTCGGCGCCCTCGAGCTTGTGGTCCAACTTGTGCTGCAGCCGCTCGGCCGACAGCTGGATCGGCGTGAGCGGGTTGCGGATCTCGTGCGCCAGGCGCCGTGCCACCTCGGACCAGGCCACCGAGCGCTGCGCCGAGACCACTTCGGTGATGTCGTCGAACACCATCAGCCGCGCCTCGCCCGGCAGGGTGGCGCCGCGCACCAGCAGCGTGAGCGTGGCACCGTCGTTGCGCGCGAGCTCGAAGCTGTCCTGCCAGTGGTCGCGCTCGCCCGCTTCGGGGCTGGTCGCGAGCAGCTCGAAGCGCTGCTCCACGGCCTGTGCGAACTCGCCCAGATCGGGCAACTCGCTCAGCTGGCGGCCGCGCCAGGCGGCCAGCGGGCGCTGCAGGATGCGCGTGGCGCCGGGGTTGACGACGTCGATGCGGCCCTCGCGGTCGAAGACGACGACGCCCGCGCTCAGCGTGTCGAGGATGGTCTGCAGCCGCGTGCGCGCCCCTTCGAGCTGCTGCATGCCGCGCTGCACCTGCGCGCGCGCGTCGGCCACCTGCGCGGTCATGTCGGCGAAGCTGCGCGTCAGGCCGCCGAGCTCGTCGCCCGAGCGAAACACCGGCGGCGCCGAGTAGTCGCCGGCCGCGACCCGGCGCACCCCTTCGGCGAGGACGAGCAGCGGGCGCGCCAGCTGGGTGCCGAGCACGATCGCCAGCAGCACGGCGGTGAAGACGGCCAGCAGCAGCGCCAGCGTCAGCGTGCCGATGTACATGCGGCGCAGGCTGCCTTGCGCCAGCGCACGCTGCTGGTATTCGCTGTAGGCCGACTGCACGGCCAGCGCGTTGGCGGCCAGCGGCCGCGCGATCGGCAGCACCACCATCAGCAGGCGTTCCTCGCCGCCGGCCAGCGCGATGCGGCTGCTGGGCACGCGCGCCAGGGCCAGCAGCCGCGCACCGGCGCCGCCGGGCACGAGCGACTCCTCGTCCAGTCCGTCGACCTGGGTGGCGACGCCGCCGGCGCGTGCCTGGCGCAGCAGGGTCGGGCCCGGGCGCCCGGGCGCGCCGGCATCGGCACGGCCGCCGGCCACGAGCAGCGGCTGCCCGCCGGCCTCGAGCAGCGTGACCTCGCGCGCGCCGAGCTGCTCGCGCAGCCGCTCGAGCGTCAGCGGCAGCGTCGCCGCGCTCGAGTCCCCCAGTTGCTCGGCGGCCAGCCGGGTCTTGGCGGCGAGATCGGAGGCCAGCGTCTCGAGCGTGTCCTTGCCCAGCGCCAGTCCGGCGTCGAGCGCACCGGCGACGCGCACGTCGAACCAGGCCTCGATGCTGCGCGCGGCGAACTGGTAGCTCACGGTGTAGATCACCAGCCCGGGCAGCACGCCGACGAGCGCGAAGATGCCGGCCAGCTTGATCAGCAGCCGGCTGCCGAACTTGCCGCGGCGCAGCCGCGTCGCCAGGCGCAGCGCGACGAAGACGAGCACCGCCAGCAGCAGCAGCGCCACCGCGGCGTCGATCCAGAACAGCCACGTGAAGTGGCGCTCGTAGACGCCGCCGCCCGGTGCCGCCAGGCCGAGAACGAAGGCGAGCACCAGCACGACGCCGATGGCCGCCACCGCGGCCACGATCCAGCCCCAGCGCGCCGCCTTGGTCATGGTTTGCCGTGCGCGTCCTCGGACACCGCTGCTACGCCGTCATTCCAGGCGCAGCACGCGCTCGACGCCCACCGTCCACTCGCCCGGTCCGCCCGGGCCGCCCAGGCCGAACTGCATCGGCCCCGGCAGCTGCGAGGTGTCGAGCCGGTATTCGAACTCGACGTAGTAGCCCTTGTCGCCGCCCAGCGCGGCGAGGTCGGCCAGCTTCCAGCCGCTGCTGCTCGACGCCGCGGCCAGCGCTTCGGCCAGCGTGGCATAGCTCTGGTTCAGCCCGCCGAGGCCCACGCGCCAGCTGCCCGTGAGCGGCTGATACGCCACGCGCCACGAGCGCCTGACGCGCGCCACGCGTTCGTCGCGCCAGTACCAGCGACTGCGCAGCAAGGTCGCCTCGGCGACGAAGTACACCGGCACGCCGCGCATGAGCGCCTCCGCGACCGCCCTGGGCAGCGTGATGCGCGCCGAGAACTCGAGCTCCAGTGCGCTGTCGGCACGCACCACCTGCAGCGACGCGAGCTCGACCCCCTGCGCCTGCGCCACGAGCGCGAGCGCACACAGCCACAGTGCCAGCAGCGGACGCACCACCCGCTCCAGCGGTGTGCGACGGTGGAGCGGCAGTGCTTGCATCGAGGGCATCGAGACGCGGGGTCAGGTCTTTTCGATCAGTGCGTAGAAGAAGCCGTCCGGCAGCGGCTCTGCGCGCACTCCCGCGGCGGAATTGTCGGCCAGGGGCAGCAGGTGCCCCGGCGCGCGCGGGTCGCTGCGGGCGGCACCGGCGCCGAGGCGTTGCAAAAACGCGTCGACGCGGTGCTGACCCTCGTCGCGGAAGATCGAGCATGTGGCGTAGAGCAGGCGTCCGCCCGGCGCCAGCAACGGCCACAGCGCCTCGAGCAGCTGCGACTGCAACTGCGCCAGGCGGTGCACGTCGTCGGCGCGGCGCAGCCAGCGCACGTCGGGGTGGCGGCGCGAGATGCCGCTGGCGCTGCAGGGTGCGTCGAGGAGGATGGCGTCGAACGGCCGGCCGTCCCACCACGCCGAGGGCTGGCGTGCGTCGCCGACCTTCAGCGTCGCCTTCAGCCGCAGGCGCTCGAGGTTGTCGCGCACGCGCGCCAGGCGCCGCGCGTCGACGTCGAGCGCCCACAGGTCGAGCTCGGCGCACTCGAGCAGGTGCGCCGTCTTGCCGCCGGGAGCGGCACAGGCGTCGAGCACGCGCGCACCCGGGCGCAGCGCGGGCGCGCCGGTGCCGGCCCCGAGGCCGAGCAGCAGCGGTGCGGCGCGCTGCGCCGCCGCGTCCTGCACCGACACCTCCCCGTCGGCGAATCCGGGCAGTTGCGGCACCGGCCGCGGCTCGGCGAGCACCACCGCCTGGCCTTGCAGCGCCGGCTCGGACAGGCACTGCGCCGCGATGCCGAGCGAGGCCAGGTGCCGCACGTAGTCCGCCCCGCCGCGACGGCGGCGGTTCACGCGCAGCGTCATCGGCGGGCGCTCGGCGGCCGCGCGCAGCAGCGCCTGCCAGCTCTGGGGCCAGTCGCGGCGCAGCTTCTCGATCCACCACGACGGATGATTCCAGGCCGCCACCGGCGCATGGGATGCGACGCTCACCAGGGCGTCGCGCTCGCGCACGAAGCGCCGCAGCACGGCGTTGACGAAGCCGGCCGCCGCCGGAACGCGCGCGCGCGCGGCACTGACGGCCTGGTCGACGAGCGTGTGCTCGGCGTAGGGCGCCGCCTGCCCCGGCGCCGGCGGCCACAGCAGCGCCAGCGCGCTCACCAGCAGTGCATCGACGGCCGGCGGCGGCGTCTTCGGCGCCAGCCGCGCGCGCACCTCGAGCGCCGCGCCCAGACGCCGCAGCACGTCGAAGGCCAGCGCCTGCACGCCCGGGCGCAACGGCGCGGGCAGCGCCGGCAGCAGATCGGCGAGCGAGCGCCCACCGCGCACGGCCTGCACGACGTCGGCCGTGTGCTCGAGCAGCCGGGCCAGCGGGGGCGACGCGGTCGGTGCGGACATCGGGGCAGTCTAGTGTGGTGTGCCACCCCGGCCCTGCGGGCGCGGGCGCGGGCGCGGGCGCGGGCGCGGGCGCGGGCGGCCCGAATCCTGCCCCGCGCCGCACCGAGGGCCCACGCGAGCACGGCGGCGCTCGGCGCAGGACAATCCCGGTCCCGCGCCACGCGCACGCCTTCCGGCCCGCGGGCCGCCCGCCGCCATGTCGAGCCCCCCCGTCAAGCTGCCCGCCGCCAGACTGCTGCGCACCGAGGACGAACTCGCCGCGCTGCCGGCCAGCGAGCGCATCCGCTGGCGGCTCGTCGCCGCCGAGCGGCGCTTCCACGCCAACGACCACATCGGCGAATTCGTGCGCGCAGGCGAGCTCGACGAGCTCAAGGCCGAGGTCCAAGCCAGGATGCAGGAGGTGCTGCGCGCGCTCGTCATCGACACCGAAGACGACCACAACACGCACGACACCGCGCGTCGCGTGGCCAAGATGTACGTCGACGAGGTCTTCGCCGGCCGCTACCGGGCGATGCCCGCGGTGACCGAGTTCCCGAACGCCGAGCGCCTGAACGAGCTGATGATCGTCGGGCCGATCACCGTGCGCAGCGCCTGCAGCCATCACCTGGTGCCGATCTTCGGGCGCGTGTGGATCGGCATCCTGCCCAACGAGCACAGCAACCTGATCGGCCTGTCGAAGTACGCGCGCGTTGCCGACTGGATCATGAGCCGCCCGCAGATCCAGGAGGAGGCGGTGACGATGCTGGCCAACGAACTGCAGCAGCGCGTGCGCCCCGACGGCCTGGCGATCGTGATGGAGGCCGACCACTTCTGCATGCACTGGCGCGGCGTGAAGGACAACGACAGCGCGATGGTCAACAGCGTGATGCGCGGCGCGTTCCTGAAGGACGCCAACCTGCGGCGCGAATTCCTCGCGCTGCTCTCGCGCAAGGACAAGTGAGGCGGCCATGCTCGTACGTCTGCTCTACGCCAGCCGCGCGGTGCCCGCGCTGGGCCCCGAGGAGGTCACCGCGATCGTGCAGCGCAGCCGCGCCGACAACCAGGCGCTGGGCGTGACCGGCGTGCTGTGCTACAGCGAGGGCGTCTTCATGCAGCTGCTCGAAGGCGGGCGCGCCGCGGTCAGCCGCCTGTACGGCCGCATCGCCTCCGACCCGCGGCACCGTGACCTGGAGCTGCTGAGCTACGAGGAGATCAGCGAGCGGCGCTTCGGCGCCTGGTGCATGGGGCAGGTCAACATGGCGCGGCTGAACCCGGCGCTGCTGCTCAAGTATTCCGAGCACGCCGCGCTCGAACCGTTCGGCGTCTCGGGCGCGGCGTCGATGGCGCTGTTCGAGGAGCTGCTGGCCACGGCCTCGATCGTCGGCCACACCTGAAGGGCTTGCCGCTGCGCGCCTCGTTGCGGCCGTCGAACGCCGGCCACGGCTTCGATCGTCGTCGGCCACGCCTGAAGGCCGGCGCGCGCTGCACACAGGCGGGCGCGCCCGGCGGTGCAGCCCGCCGGCGCTATCCCCGGGGTTGTCCCGATGAGCGCTGCCGGTCGGCACCGCGATGATCGCGGCCTTACTTTCGAGCGCGCGCAAGGAGCCCCACCCGATGAGCAACCGACGAGACGTGCTGGCCGCGAGCCTGCGGGTCGCGGGCCTGCTGGCCGCGGCCGGCCTGCTGCCGCGCGCGGCGCAGGCGGCCTGGAACAGCGCCGCCTTCCAGGCCAAGAACCTGGCCGACGCGACCAAGGCCTACGGCGGCAGCGCGCCGGCGGCCAGCAACGGCGTCACCCTCACCGGACCGGACATCGCCGAGAACGGCGCCGTGGTGCCGGTGGGCTGCGCGACGACGCTGCCCGGCGTGACGCGCCTGATGCTGCTGGTCGAGAAGAACCCCAACGTGCTGGCCGCCGTGTTCGACGTGAGCGACAGCGTCGAGCCGAGCTTCAACACGCGCGTGAAGATGGGCCAGTCGTCCAACGTGTACGCCGTGGCGATGACCGGCGAGGGCAAGGTCTACTTCGCGCAGAAGGAGATCAAGGTCACGCTGGGCGGCTGCGGCGGCTGAGCACGCACCCTCTGCCAAGGAGCAAGACATGCCAGACCCGATGCGCATCCGCGCCCAAGTGCAAGGCGACAAGGCCGTCGTACGCGTGCTGATGAGCCACGAGATGGAGACCGGCCAGCGCAAGGACAGCGCCGGCAAGACGATCCCGGCCTGGTTCATCCAGGAGGTGACGGTCAGCCTCAACGGCAGGCCGGTGCTCGCCGCCGAGTGGGGGCCGTCGATCGCGAAGAACCCGTTCCTGCAGCTCAACGTCAAGGGCGCCAAGGCCGGCGACAAGATCACCGTGGCCTGGAAGGACAACCGCGGCGAATCGCGCACCGACGAAGCGACGGTGGCCTGAGGCCCCTCGCGCACAGCACGGAGACCGCCAGATGAGCAGGACCCGCAGGATGAACCACGGGATGCCGCGCGCCGCGCGTGCCGTCTGCGCGCTGCCGCTGGCGGCGCTGGCGCTGGCGGTGGCCGCGGCCGTGCAGGCGCAGGACAAGTCGACCGCCGAAGGCATCGCCGAGTACCGCAAGATGCTCGAGGACGGCAACCCCGCCGATCTCTTCGAGGCCAAGGGCGAGGCGCTGTGGAAGACCCGGCGCGGGCCGAAGAACGCCTCGCTCGAGGCCTGCGACCTCGGCAAGGGCCCCGGCGTCGTCAAGGGCGCTTTCGTCGAGCTGCCGCGCTGGTTCGCCGACGCAGCCAAGGTGCAGGACCTCGAATCGCGGCTCGTCTGGTGCATGAGCACGCTGCAGGGCTTCGATGCCGCCGAGATCGCCAGGACCCCGTTCGGGGCAGGGGAGATGGCCAACGTCGTCGCCCTCGCGACCTACGTCGGCAACGCCTCGCGCGGCATGCGCTTCGCCCTGCCGCAGTCGCACCCCGAGGAGCGGCTCATGTACGAGCTGGGCAAGCGCGCCTTCTTCTACCGCGCAGGCACGCACGACTTCGCCTGCGCCACCTGCCACGGCGTCGACGGGCAGCGCATCCGGCTGCAGGAGCTGCCCAACCTCACGAAGAACCCGGGCGACGGCATCGGCTTCGCGGCCTGGCCGGCCTACCGCGTGAGCGCCGGCCAGATGTGGAGCATGCAGTACCGCCTCAACGACTGCTACCGCCAGCAGCGCTTCCCGTACCCGTTCTTCGCCTCCGAGCCCACGATCGCGCTCGGCGTGTACATGGGCGTCAACGCCAAGGGCGCCGAGTCGATCGTGCCCGCCATCAAGCGCTGAGGAGCCGCGATGAAGACCCCGATCCTGTACCTGGCCGCCGCCGTCGCGCTCGGCGGTTGCGCCTCGCAGCCCAGCAGCAGCGAGCTCGACCAGATGGCCGCGCGCATGATGCACGGCGGCTTTCGCGACCAGGGCATCGCCAAGGTCGAGCGCTTGGACCAGGACTTGATGCAGGCCGCCTGCTCGAGCGACAAGGCGCCCGACGACGCCACCGTCGCGCGCATCCAGGCCGAGGCCCGGGCGTCCGTGAAGTGGCCCGCGGGCGGCCAGTACATCGGCGACTGGCGCGAAGGCGAGAAGCTCGCGCAGAACGGCCGCGGCATGACCTGGACCGACAAGTCGGCCGACCCTGGCGCCAACGGCGGCAACTGCTACAACTGCCACCAGATCAGCAAGCAGGAGATCTCGTACGGCACCATCGGGCCCAGCCTGTACCGCTACGGCAAGAACCGCGGCATCACCGACTACAACGCGCCGGCGGTGCAGGCGGTGTTCGAGTACACCTGGACGCAGATCTACAACGCGCACGCCGTCAACGCCTGCTCGAGCAGGCCGCGCTTCGGTGCCAAGGGGCTGCTGAACGAGACCCAGATGAAGCACCTGATGGCGCTGCTGCTCGACCCCCAGTCGCCCGTGAACCAGTGAACACGCGCGAGCCCGCAGGCGCAGCGCCGTCCACGGCGGCGGGCACCGTACCGGCCTGGCCGCCGGGCGCAGCCGGCGCCGCGTCGTGAACCTCGGACGGCGCGAGTTCCTGCAGGTGCTGGCGGCCGCGGGCGCGGCCGGCATGGCGCTGGGGCGCTGGGCCGAGGCCGATGCGGCCGGCGCCGAAGCGGCCCTGTACGACCTGCCGCCACTGGGCCGCGGCGCGGGCCACGTCAGCCTGCTGCACTTCACCGACTGCCACGCGCAACTGCTGCCGCTGCACTTCCGCGAGCCGAGCGTCAACCTCGGTGTCGGCACGATGGCCGGGCGCTTTCCGCACCTGGTGGGCCGGCGCTTCCTCGAAGCGGCCAGCATCGAGCCCGGCGGCGCCCTCGCGCACGCCTGCACCAGCGTCGACTTCGAGGCCGCCGCACGGCGCTACGGCAAGGTCGGCGGCTTCGCGCACCTGGCGACGCTCGTCAAGCGCCTGAAGGCGAGCCGCCCCGGCGCGCTGCTGCTCGACGGCGGCGACACCTGGCAGGGCTCGGCGACGGCGCTGTGGACGCGCGGACAGGACATGGTCGACGCGTGCAGGCTGCTCGGCGTCGACGTCATGACCGGCCACTGGGAGTTCACCTACGGCATGCAGCGCGTGCGCGAGATCGTCGACAGGGAACTGAAGGGCCGCGTCGACTTCGTCGCCCAGAACGTGAAGACCACCGACTTCGGCGACCCGGTGTTCGCGCCCTACGTGCTGCGCGAGGTGGCCGGCGTGCCGGTGGCGATCGTCGGCCAGGCCTTCCCGTACACGCCGATCGCCAATCCGCGCTACTTCGTCGCCGACTGGGAGTTCGGCATCCAGGAGGAAAACCTGCAGAAGGTGGTCGACGAGGCGCGTGCCAGGGGCGCGCGGCTCGTCGTGCTGCTGTCGCACGACGGCATGGACGTCGACCTGAAGCTCGCCGCCCGCGTGCGCGGCATCGACGCGATCCTGGGCGGGCACACGCACGACGGCGTGCCGCTGGCGATGCCGGTCACGAATGCCGGCGGCACGACGCTGGTCACGAATGCCGGCAGCAACGGCAAGTTCCTCGGCGTGCTCGACTGCGTGGTGCGCGAGGGCCGGCTCGCGAACTGGCGCTACCGGCTGCTGCCGGTCTTCGCCGACGTGCTGGCGCCCGATGCCGAGATGGCGGCGCTGATCGCCAGGCTGCGTGCGCCGCACGCGGACAGGCTGGCCGAGAAGCTCGCGGTCACCGATGCGCTGCTGTACCGCCGCGGCAACTTCAACGGCAGCTGGGACCAGCTCGTGTGCGACGCGCTGATGGAGGTGCAGGACGCGCAGATCGCCTTCAGCCCGGGCTTTCGCTGGGGCACGACGCTGCTGCCCGGGCAGGCCATCACGCGCGAGGCGATGATGGACCAGCTCGCCATCACCTACCCCTACGCGACGCTCACCGAGATGACGGGCGCGTTCGTCAAGACGGTGCTCGAGGACGTGGCCGACAACCTGTTCAACCCCGACCCGTACTACCAGCAGGGCGGTGACATGGTGCGCGTCGGCGGCCTCGAGTACAGCATCGAGCCGGCGGCGAAGGCCGGCGCGCGCATCGGCGACATGCGCCTGGGCGGTCGCCCGATCGAGGCCGGCAAGACCTACAAGGTGGCCGGCTGGGCGCCGGTGGCCGAGGCCGCGGCGCAGGCCGGCAACAAGCCGGTGTGGGAGCTGGTCGAGACCTGGCTGAAGTCGCGCCCGGGTGCGCGCGTGGCCGCGCCCCGCGTCAACACGCCGCGGCTCGTCGGCGTGCAGGGCAACGCCGGGCTGGCGTAGCACAGCGCTGCAGCGCTGCGCCGCCGCCGCGGCGGCGGACGGCTGCCCCGTGGCAGCGTCCGCGGCGGAGCGTCAGAAGCGCGCCGAGTACATCAGCTGCACGTTGTGCTGCTTGTGCGTGATCGTCACCCCGCCGCCGCTGGTCACCTTGACGCGCGGCGCGTAGGCGTACGAGACGTTCAGCTCGTGCGCGGGCGTGAACGCGTAACCCAGGCCCAGCGTGTAGTGATCCTCGACCGTGGCCGGGAAGATCGGGTTCACGTACAGGTCCGGGATCGCGTTGTCGGCGTGGTTGACGCCCGCGCGCAGCGTGAGCTGCGCGTTCGCCGACCAGGCCACGCCGACGTTCGTGACGGTCTGGTTCTTCCAGTGCTGCGGCAGCGCGAGGCTCACCGAGCCGCCGATGCCGGCGCTGTCGTAGCGCATCTTGAAGCTCTTCATCACGTCGGCCCACTCGATGCGCTTGACGTCGGCGCCCACCAGCACGGTGGGCGTCGCCTGCCAGGCGACGCCGAGCGCCGCCATGGCGGGCCACTGGAAGTCGACCACCGTCATGCGCCCGCTGTCGGTGAAGCTGCCTGCATCCGGACTCGCGCTCAGCGTGGCACCGGTGCGGCTGGTCTTCATGTCGCCGAGCGAGGTCTTGAACTGGTACGACGCACCGAGCGAGACCTCGGGCGCGGCGCGCCAGACGAGGCCGAGCTTGCCCGCCCAGCCGGTGGCCTTGGCGGCACCCGTGAAGTCGTTGGAGTTCGAGAAGTCGATGCGCGCCCAGCTTGCCCCGCCGAGCGCCGGCAGTGCGCCGTACAGGTTGCCCGATCCGCCGGTGACCATCTGGCCGAGCTGCGCGCCGCTGGCCGCCATGCGCAGATCGAGGTTGGCCCACACGAAGTCGACGCTGCCGCCGATGGCCAGCTCGGGCGTCGCCTGCCAGACCAGCGGCAGCAGCACGCGGCCGACGCCGAGTTCGGAGCGCACCGGGCGGCCCGAGCCAGCCGCGAGGAAGCTGTCGGCGCCGTACTCGGTGCCCATGCCGCCCTGCGCGAAGACACCCAGGCCCCAGGTCAGCGACCCGCTCTTGCGCGCGTAGCCGATGGCCGGCATCCAGTACGACGTGCCGCCCGAATCGGCCGTCGGCATGCCGGGCACCGAACTGGACACCCTCGGGCCGAGTCGGCCGACGGCGACGTCGAGCCGCGCAGGGGACGTCATCAGCGCGAGCGTCGCCGGGTTCTGCGCCATCGCCGCCGTGCCGTGGTCGACGGCCTGCGAGACGCCGCCCATGCCGCTGCTGATCGGGCCGTAGCCTTCCATGTTCATGCCGTTGGTGGCCAGCGCGGGGCCGGCCAGACAGGCCATGGCGGCGGCCGCAGCGACGGGCGCAGCAACGGCCGTGCGCTGGCGGCCGCGCAACGGGTTCGGGTTCGGTAGCGGATTCGGGGACATCATCGCCTCCTCTGTGGCGTGGTGGGGTTGGCAAGCATTCGCGACCGGGCTCGACACCGGCACCCGCCGACGGACCATCGGCCGACGCGTGTTCGACCTGCCCGGCCAGCGCGTGCACGCGCGTGGCGCCGGGCGGCACCGTCGCCGCTGCGCAAGTCGAGCACGCATGCGCGATGCCGCTCAGGCTAGCGTGCGCCCCTGCCGCGTGGACTGCGGGTGATCAATTGCCGCGTCGGCGCGGCCGCCGCCGACGTGCGCATCGACATCGACGCCGGCGACTGCATCGTCGGGCGCCGGCGCCCGGCCGGCGGACGCGGCACCGCCAGCGCCGGCGCCAGCGGCACTCATCGCCTGCTGCCCGCGGCAGCCGTCACATGGACGAGGACCGGGCATTCGGCCAGCCCGATCACCTTCTGCGCCGTGCCGCCGATCCACGCCCGCGCGACGTTGGCGCCGCCGTGGCGCGCGACCACCAGCAGGTCGGCCGCGTGCTCGCGCGCCGCGTCGATCAGTGCCTGATGGACGCGTCCGGCTCGCACTTCCCCCCGGACCTCGCCGTGGCGCGCGCGCGCGCGCTCGAGCATGTCGGCCAGCACCGTTTCGGCCGCGGCCGCCGCGGCGGCGCCCTCGGCCACGCAGACCAGCCACAGCGGCAAGCGGCACTCGGCGGCGAGCGCCGCTGCCTGCGCCAGCGCGCCCACGTCCGGTGCGCCCGGATCGACGCCGACGAGCACGCCGCGCTGCCACATGCGCGCGCTGCGCGGCACGACGAGCACGCTGCACGGCGCGTGCGCCACCACCTGGCTCACCATCTCGCCGATCAGCAGGTTGGCGAGCAGCCCGCGGCGGCCACGCCGGCGGATGACGATCAGCTCGGCCGCCGCCTCGCGCGCCTCGGCGACGATCTCGGCGTAGAGCTCCGGCCCGCGGCGCACGCGCAGCTCGAGCACGACGCCGCGCGCCTGCGCCTCGAGCTGCAGCGCCGCGCGCGCGCGCGCCGCCTCGGCGTCCCGGCGCGCAGCCAGCTGCGGCGCCACCGCCTCGAACTCCGGATTGCTCAGCAACGGCAGCACGGCGCGCAGCGGCAGCGCGCAGTGCACGGCCAGCGCGAAGGCCAGCGCCTCGGCGCCGGCGTCGTGCTCGCCGTGCTCGCTGGCCAGCAGCAGGCGCGCAAACGGCGGGCGCATCGTCAGTGCCCCCCGGCCAGCAGGCCCGAGGCGGCGAGCAGGACGACCGCAACCTCCGCGATGCACAGGACGACGAAGGCACGCTCGCCGCGGCGCAGATACAGCGGGACGAGCGCGAGCAGTGCAAGGACCGAGCAGCCGGCGAGGATGGCGATGCCGACCAGGCCGGCGATGTCGCCGCGATGCACGAGCGCGAGCCAGCCCCAGCCCGAGGGCGAGTCGGTGAGCTCGAGGTAGCGGCCCACCGGGTGCTGCCACAACTGCGGCAATCGCGCGGGCGCCACGTGCGCCTCGGCCAGCCCCAGCACATAGGCGGCAAAGCTGGCCAGCAGCACGAGCAAGCCGATGCGCGTGCCCCAATCGAGCAGTCGCGCGTAGCGCAGCTGCTCGGCCGGCTGTGCCACCGCGTCGGGCGCCGGCGGCATCATCCGGCGCCCCCGTGCGCAGCGTGGCGCGCGACGCGCATTCGCAAACCGGGCGACACGATCATGGCCACACCCCCATGCCCTTGAGTAGCGCACGCGCACCGGCGAACAGCAGCACTGCGATCACCAGCCGGCGCACCACCCGGGCCGGCAGCACCTGCAGCAGCCGCGCGCCGATGCGCGCCCCGAGCATCATGCCGATCACCGAGGGCACCGCCACCATCGGCAGCACGGCCCCCTTGTTGATGTAGACCCAGGCCGCCGACGAGTCGACGAGCGAAAGCACCAGCCCCGAGGTGCCCGCCGCCAGCTTGAGCGGCGCCCCCAGCAGCAGGTTGAGCACCGGCACGTTGGCCCAGCCGGCGCCGATGCCGAACATGCCGGCCAGCACGCCGATGCCGAGAAAGAGCACCAGGCCCGCCGCCGTGCGGTGGACCTGCCACTGGACGGTGCGTCCCGACGCGCCGTCGACGAAGACGCCGTGCAGCGCCAGCGCCTGCGCCAGCCGGTCGGGTGCGTCCACCTGCGGGTATTCCGACTTCTTCGAGACGAACATCAGCACGACGATGCCGAGCACGAGGCCGCCGAGCAGCATCTGCACCAGCGCCACCGGCATCGCCAGGCCGAGGATCGCGCCGACGATCGACGAGGCCGACGCGAGCAGCGCCAGCGGCAGCGCCAGCCGCAGGCTGCCCAGCCCGCTGCGCAGCAGCATCGGCCCGGCCGACAGCGCGCTGGCCAGCGCGACGAGCAGGCCAGCACCACGCACGAAGTCGAGGTGGAAGGGGAAGAAACTGCCGACGATCGGCACGAACAGCGTGCCCCCGCCGATGCCGGCCGGCACCGCGACGATGCCCATCGCGAACGACGCGACGAACAGGCCCAGCGGCCACACCCACCACGGCGGCTCGCTGCCCGATGCCGCATCGCCGGCCGCAAGCGCGAGCGCCGGCAGCACGAGAGCCATCAGGGCCAGCGCGTGCCGCGCGCTGCGCCACGGCGCGTGCCGCGCGCTCTGGCAGTGCGCGTGCCGCGCGCTCTGGCAAGGCGCGTGCCGCGCGCTCTGCCGCAGCGCGCGCGCGCGCATCACGAGACCGCCTGGTAGTACAGGTTCTGCGGATGCCGCGCCTGCGCGAAGAAGAACCAGCGCTCGGCCAGCAGACCGATGTACTGCACGCCGAACGCGGCCAGCAGCGTGCCCGCCGCGGCGGCGCCCGGCTGCACGCGGCCCAGCGCGAGCAGCGCCAGCGGCAGCGCGAAGGCCAGCAGTGCGAACGCCGGCTTGACCAGGCGCAGCCGGCGCGCCGAGGCGCCGTGGAAGAACTCGCGCGTGTTGAACGAGCCGCCCATGAAACCCATCGAGCGCTGCACGACCACCGGATGCTTGATGCCGATCGCCGACTGCACGGTCGAGCGCGGCACGAGGCGCGCATTGCGCACGAGCGACGCCCAGCGGCCGAGCGCCGCGGCCAGCGTCAGCACGATCGCCCAGTCGGCGAGGAAGGCGACGCGCCCGGGCTCGTAGATCGCGGCCAGGGCGGCGCCGAGCGTGAAGCCCGAGGCGCCGCCCATCAGCGTGTAGTTGAGCGGCGTGAGCGGCGTGTGCCACTCGGCGAAGAAGCGGATCGCCGCGTAGATCATGCCGGTGCACAGGAAGAGCACGAAGGCGAGCACGCTGCCGGCGACGGCGACGACGAGCGCGGCGTCGATCGCGACGCCGCGCGCCGTGCTCACCAGCACCGGGTTCCACTGCGTGGCGTACAGCAGCCCGTACAGCGCCACAGCGGCCATGAAGGCCGGCAGCGCGATCACCTCGCGCGACAGCCACGAGGTGCGCCACTTCGCCGCCGTGCGCCAGGCGCGCTCGGGCCGCCCGAGGTGGAAGAACGACGCCAGCAGGCCCGCCGCCAGCAGCACGAAGGCCGCCGCCGAGCCGGCGACGACGAGCGCGTGGCCCTCGGCCGGCGGCAGCAGCCCGACCAGCGCATAGATCTGCAGCGTCGCCAGCGCGAGGAACAGGCCCTGCCCGGCGCCGATCAGCGTCGTGAGCAGGATGACGGACCAGGTGGGTTTCATCGCATGGGCCTCGCGTGCTCAGACGCTCGCGTCCTCGAACGTCGCGGCATCGTCGGCGGGCTTGGGCAGGTGGCCTTCGACGACGAGCGGGTTGTCGACGCGCTCGAGCTCGTCGGGATGGATCTGCATGCGCGTCTTGCGCCGCGGCAGGTAGTGGTTCGCCGGCTGCGTGCCCCACTCGGGCATCAGGACGTAGCCGCCTTGCTCGCGGATCGCGCGCGCGACCTCCGAGTCGGGGTCGTGGATGTCGCCGAACAGGCGCGCCGAGGTCGGGCAGGCCTTGACGCACGCGGGCAGGCGGTCGCGTTCGGGCAGCGCGAGGTCGTAGATGCGGTCCACGCACAGCGTGCACTTCTTCATCACGCGCTGGTTCTCGTCGAACTCGCGCGCCCCGTACGGACAGGCCCAGCTGCAGTACTTGCAGCCGATGCACTTGTCGTAGTCGACGAGCACGATGCCGTCCTCGGCCCGCTTGTACGAGGCGCCGGTCGGGCACACCGGAACGCACGGCGGCTCCTCGCAGTGCAGGCAGCTCTTGGGGAAGTGCACCGTCTCGGTGAACGGGAACTCGCCGACCTCGAAGGTCTGCACGCGGTTGAAGAAGGTGCCGCTGGGGTCGGCGCCGTAGGGCTGCTGGTCGCTCAGCGGCCCGGCCGCGCCGCTCGTGTTCCACTCCTTGCAGCTGGTCACGCAGGCGTGGCAGCCGACGCACACGTTGAGGTCGATGACGAGCGCGAGCTGCTTGCGGGTCATCGCACACCGCCCTTGGGCTTGCCGGCCAGCGTGCGCGTCAGCGCGCGCAGCGAGACGATCTCGCGCGGCCGCGCCGCCATGCCCGGGTAGGCGGGCAGCGGCTGGAACGCCGGCTCGCTGGCCGCACTCGCCTGCGCGTCGGCCTTGACGACGCGCACGCGCACGTCGTACCAGCCGGCCTGGCCGGTGACGGGGTCGGAGTTGGAGACGCGATGGTCGCTGCCGCGCTCGGGCAGCTCCTCGCTGATCAGGTGGTTGAGCAGGAAGCCTTCGCGCGACTCGTTGGCGTCGGGCTCGAGGTTCCACGCCCCCGCGGCCTTGCCGATCGCGTTCCAGGTCCACACCGTGCCCGGCTCCACGGCCTGCGTGTGCGCGGCCTTGCAGCGCACGCGGCCCCAGGGCGACTCGACCGTCACCCAGTCGCCGTCGGCGATGCCGGCCGCGCGCGCCGTCTGCGTGTTGATGTACAGGAGGTTGTAGGTGTGGATCTGGCGCAGCCAGGCGTTCTGCGCGTCCCACGAGTGGTACATCGCCATCGGGCGCTGCGTCACCGCGGCCAGCGGGTAGCGGTGCTTGTCGGTCAGCTGCGCCTCGAGCGGCTCGTAGTAGAAGGGCAGCGGGTCGAAGTAGGTCTCGATGCGCTTTCTCTGCGCCTGGGGCGGCTTGCGCGTCAGGCCGCGCCCCTGCGCGGCGAGGCGAAAGCGCTGCAGCACCTCGGAGTACAGGTGGATCAGGATCGGTTCGGCGTAGCGCGTGATGCGGTGCGCGCGGCTCCACTCGAGATAGCCCTGGTTCCAGTTGCGCATGTACTGGTAGCTGCGCGGCAGCACGTGGTGGTAGACGCAGTCGTGCTGCGCGTACATCTCCCACTGCCTCGGGTTGGGCTCGCCGACGAGCGACTTCTCGCCGCCCTTGCCGCGCCAGCCGGCGAGAAAGCCGATGCCCGAGCCCGGCTCGGTCTCGTAGTTGACGACGAAGTCGGGGTAGTCGCGGAACTTGCGTTCGCCGCCCTTGCCGACGAAGGCCGGGAGCTCGAGGCGCGTCGCCAGCTCGATCAGCACGTCCTGGAACGGCCTGCACTGGCCGCTGGGCGGCACGACCGGGATGCGCACCGCGTCCACCGGGCCGTCGAACTCGGAGATCGGCCGGTCGAGCATCGACATCACGTCGTGGCGCTCGAGGTAGGTGGTGTCGGGCAGCACGAGGTCGGCGAAGGCCGTCATCTCGGACTGGAAGGCGTCGGCGACGACGAGGAACGGGATCTTGTACTCGCCGCCCTCGTCGCGGTCTTCGAGCATCTTCCTGACCTCGGCCGTGTTCATGGTGGAGTTCCACGACATGTTGGCCATGAAGATCAGCAGCGTGTCGATGCGGTACGGGTTGCCGCGCCAGGCGTTGGTGATGACGTTGTGCATCAGCCCGTGCACGGCCAGCGGGTACTCCCACGAGAAGGCCTTGTCGATGCGCACCGGCGAGCCGTCGTCGTTCACGAACAGGTCGTCGGGATCGCTCGGCCAGCCCAGCGGCGCGCCGTCCAGCGGATGGTTGGGCTGCACTGCGCGCGGGTCGTTGGGCGTGCGCGCGCACGGCGGGATCGGGCGCGGATAGGGCGGCTTGTGGCGAAAGCCGCCGGGCCGGTCGATCGTGCCCAGCAGCGACATCAGCACGCCGAGCGCGCGGATGGTCTGAAAGCCGTTGCTGTGCGCGGCCAGCCCGCGCATGGCGTGGAAGGCCACCGGATTGCCGCTCACGGTGTCGTGCTCGCGGCCCCAGGCGTCGGTCCAGGCGATCGGCAGCTCGATGCGCTGGTCGCGCGCGGTGATGCCCATCTCGTGCGCCAGGCGGCGGATGGTCGCCGCCGGGATGCCGGTGATGGCCTCGGCCCATTCGGGCGTGTAGTCCTGCACGCGCTCTTGCAGCAGCTGGAACGCGGGCTTGACCGGCGTGCCGTCGGCGAGCCGGAACTCGCCGCGCAGGAACGGGTCGGCGCCGCTCGCGTGGCTGAGCACGGGCCGGTTCGTGTGGCGGTCCCACCAGAGCTTGTTCTGCGGGTCGTAGCAGGCCTCCTCCTGCGGCACCTCGGTGCGCACGAACATGCCGTACTCGTCGTGCGCGGCGTCCAGGTTCACGAGCTCGCCGCCGTTCGTGTACTGCACGACGAACTCGCGGTCGTACAGGCCCTTGGCGACGATCTCGTGGATCACCGCGAGCAAGAAGGCGCCGTCGGTGCCGGGCCGGATCGGCACCCATTCGTCGGCCACCGCCGAGTAGCCCGTGCGCACCGGGTTGATCGAGACGAAGCGCCCGCCCGCGCGCTTGAACTTGGCGATCGCGATCTTGAGCGGGTTGCTGTGGTGATCCTCGGCGGTGCCGATCATCACGAACAGCCGCGCGCGATCGAGGTCGGGGCCGCCGAACTCCCAGAACGAGCCGCCGATCGTGTAGATGAGGCCGGCGGCCATGTTGACCGAGCAAAAGCCCCCGTGCGCCGCGTAGTTGGGGGTGCCGTACTGGCGCGCGAACAGCCCCGTGAGCGCCTGCATCTGGTCGCGCCCCGTGAAGAGCGCGAACTTCTTGGGGTCGCTGGCGCGGATCTTCGCCAGCCGCTCGGCGAGCGTCGAGTAGGCCTCCTCCCACTCGATCTCGACGAAGTCGCCGGCGCCGCGCGGCGCCCCCTCGCGGCGCTTGAGCGGGCGCGTCAGCCGCGCCGGCGAATACTGCTTCATGATCCCCGCACTGCCCTTGGCGCAGATCACGCCCTGGTTCAGCGGGTGGTCGGGGTTGCCGTCGATGTAGCGCACCTGGCCGTCCTTCAGGTGCACCCGGATGCCGCAGCGGCAGGCGCACATGTAGCAGGTGGTCTTGCGCACTTCGTACGCGGCCGAGGCGTCGGGGTCGCTCAGCGGATCGTGCAAGGGGGACTGCGCCATGTCTGAAGGGTGTTCGTGAAGGCCGCTTGCGGATGGCGCGGGCAGGTCCTGCCCACCCCGACCCGGTCCGCGATTAGGTGCAACGCGTGCTTGTAGCGTCTATTACCTCGAAGGAGTACGCGCGCTTACCCACGAAGGGAGCTTGACTGCAGCATCGCCAGCGCCGCCGAGGCGACGCGCGCCTGCAGCGTGTCGGCGCGCGACGTCAGCACGATGGGCACGCGCGTGCCGAGCACGAGGCCGGCCGCATCGCCGCCGCCGACGTAGTTGAAGCTCTTGTAGAGCATGTTGCCGGCGTTCAGGTCGGGCACCAGCAGCAGGTCGGCATCGCCGGCCACGTCGGAGTCGATGCGCTTGATGCGCGCCGCCTCGGCCGAGTAGGCGTTGTCGAAGCCCAGCGGCCCTTCGACCACGGCGCGACCGAACTCGCCGCGAGCGGCCATGTCGGCCAGGGCCTTCGCATCCTGCGTCGCCGCGATCGCCGGGTTCACGGTCTCGACGGCGCAGACGACGCCGACCTTGGGCTGCTCGAGCCCCAGCCCCCGCAGCAGGTCCAGCGCATTGGCCAGGATGTCGCGCTTGGCGGGCAGATGCGGCGCGATGTTGACGACGCAGTCGGCCAGCGCGATCAGCTTGTGGTAGCGCGGCAGGTCGAACAGGAAGGCGTGGCTCACGCGCCGGGTGCCGCGCAGGCCGTGGTCGCGGTGGACCACCGCCGACATCAGTTCGTCGGTGTGCAGCGAGCCCTTCATCAGCGCGGCCAGCGCGCCGGCGCGCGCCAGCGCCACGGCGCGCGCGGCGGCCTGCGCGCCGCCCGGCCCGGTGTCGACGAGTTCGAAGTCGTCGATCGCGACGGCGGCCTCGTCGGCCGCGCGCGCGACGAGCT
>JAFECX010000171.1 GCA_018241895.1 Pseudomonadota bacterium | reverse complement strand
GCTGTGCGTCATGGACTCGGCGTGGGGTGGTTTTGGGATGCATAGCTGTCCACCAATTCTTAGGTGGACACCATCGTCACGCACCATCACCTGCGCTGCAAGGTGGGGCCGCCGGACGCTCACCCACGTTCATCCCCATCGGCGCGCTGTTCTACGAGGTGGGCCCAGAAGTCGCCCTGGCCGCCGACACGTTTCGCGCCAAGCAACTCCACGACGAGTACACCGAGTCGCCCGAGTACATGGCGCTGCTGCGGGGTGCGCTCGGCATGATGAAGCTCAGCCACATCGATCTGCTGGTGGTCGGCCTGCCGGTGGCGCTGTTCGCGGTCAAGAAGGCCGCGCTGGAAAAGGCCATGACCGGCAAGCACGACGTGGGCGACGGCAAGACGGTGACGGTGGCCAAGGCGCTGGCGGTCGCGCAGCCGCAGGGCGCGCTGGTGCACTACGCCAGCGTTCACCAGAAGATGGCCGAGATCGGCAAGGAGCAGAGCCTGATCATCGACCCGGGCTCCCGGACCTTCGACTGGCTGGTCGCGCAAGGCATGCGGCTGGTGCAGAAGCAGAGCCACTCGATCAACCGCGGCATGTCCGACGTGCTGCGCCTGATCGCGCATGCCATCACCAAGGACATCGGCACGCCCTACCGGGACTACGACGCCATCGATTTGGCGCTGCGCACGGGCAAGCCCCCGGTGATCTTCCAGAAGCCCTACGACATGAAACACCTGATGCCGCTGGCGGAGTCGGTGGCCGACCAGGCCGTGTCGAGCATGAAGGAGTGGCTCGAGGCGCCGCACAGCCTGCAGAACATCATCCTCGTGGGCGGTGGCGCCTTCCTCTTCCGCAAGGCGGTCAAGGCAGCGTTTCCGAGGCACCGGATCCACGAGGTCAAGGAGCCCATGTTCGCCAACGTGCGCGGGTTCCAGCTGGCAGGGCAGAACTACGCCCGCAGCGTGATGGCGGCAGAGCGAGACCGCGCGGCCAGCGAGCATGGAGGTGCAGCATGACCATCAGTCCATTGCCCAAGGAGCCGCTGCCGATCCGCTTGGTCTTCAAGCTGGAGCGGGCCGAGCATCCGCGCCTGTACGACGAACTGATCCGCTTCCGCAAGGGCGCCAAGCGCGTGAACCGGCTGCGCTTGCTTGCCTACGACGGTTTGCTGGTCCAGCAAGGTCTCCTGAAGCTCCCTGGGCAGACCCTCAGCGGAACGCCGGGCTCGATCGGCTTCGACGGCGATGCGGCCGGGGTCACGAACGGACTCTTCGAGCCCGCCGTCGATGACCAGGGTGGGCCATGAGGAGGCGCGCCTGGCGTCGCCGCGACGGGAGCGTGGGGGCTTCCGAGCTCGCACAGATGGGCAGGTGCGAGCGTCTGGTGGTCCTCGAATCTATTCACGGCGCGAAGCGGAGTGCGGCCCAGGAAGTGGCTCGGCAGCGGGGTATCGCCGCCCATGTGCGTTTCGAGCAGGAGGGGCGCCGCGCAGCTGCCGCGGATGGTGGGGCGACCCGACGACCGGGCGAGCGATGCTTCATCGCGACGATGCTCTTCGGGGACGCATGGCAGACCGATGCCCTCCGCGACTTCAGGGATGCGGTCCTGCGGCCGCGGCCTTGGGGCCGACGCCTGGTGGCGGCCTACTATCGAGCCGGCCCTCGCCTCTGCGGCGTTCTTCTGGGCCGTCCGCCGTTGCTGTGGATGACGAAGTGCATCCGGGGGTGGGCGGCGCACGGCTGGCGGCGATGGTCTGCCAGGCGTCGGCCATGACGTTCGAATCGATTTGGCTGTGGGTGCTGGTGCTGGCCGTCGCCTTGGCGGTTTCATGGTGGCTTCTTTGGCGCCGCGCACGCGTCGCGGAATGGCGCCAGCGACCGGCCGTCCTGCGTGATGCCGAACTGCTCTGGGTGGAGTCGAAGTTCAGGTCGACGAGCCACTGGCCCATCGTGGCCAGGGTGGACAGGGCGTATCGGCTGCCGAGCGGGTTGGTCGTGCTGGTCGAGCTGAAGACGCGTTCGACTGCTGTGGTGAGGATGTCGGACGTCATCCAACTCTCGGCGCAGCGTGTGGCGGTAGAGGGCGAACTGGGGGTCCCGGTGTCGGTCGAGGCGTTCGTGCTCATCCCTGGCCAGGATTCCGCGCCACTGATCGCGCGATCGGTCAGGCTGATGTCGCGCGAGCAGGTCGACGACCTTGCGGCGCGGCGTCGGCGACTGATTGATGGCCTCGACCGTCCGCGCTGGCCCGAAGGCGAGCACGTTTGTCACGGTTGTGGGCAGCGAGCGACCTGCCGCTCCGCTGGCGAGCGTCTGGCGGGACCAGTCCGGATGCGCTAGAATGTCCACAATATTCGACAGTTCTGCGAGCCAAACCATGGACCTCTCGAACCTGGGCACCATCATCCGTGAGCGGCGCGAGGCGCTGGGATTGACGCAGTCCCGGCTCGCGCAGCTGAGCGGTCTCTCGCGGCAGACGCTGGTCGGCCTCGAGGCGGGAGCCTTGAGCGATCTGGGATTCAACCGGGTGGCCCAGGTGCTGTCGGTGCTGGGGCTGGACCTCGATCCGCCCAGCCAGGCGGCGCGGTCCCGGAAGCGGGGCCTGTGGATGGCGGCGAAGAACGCTAGCGTGAGCTATGTCCAAGAGGTGCCGCCCGACACGCTCGGCCACGCGCTGGTCAGCGGAAGCGTGCCGAAGGGCTACGCGGCCCACCTGACCCATCTGCTCGACGAGGCGCCGGTGCCGCTTGTGGTGATGGCCGTGGAGGAAGCCGCCGCAAACGAGGGCGTGGCGCCCAAGGCTGTGTGGCGCAACGTCGCGAAGCTCGCCAGGTCACTGGCAGTGCACCGGCAAGGCTTATGGGCGTGATGAGGGCGTGATGAAGTCGCTGCCGTCCGGCCCCTGGGAAGTGCTGTTCCAGCGAGCGCTGCGGCTGGTCGACGACATCCAGCGCCATGGGGGACTCGCGGATCCGTTCTGGACCTTCGGCGGCGGAACCGTCCTGATGTTCAGGTACGGACACCGCCTCAGCAAGGACATCGACATCTTCGTTCCAGACCCGCAGTACCTCGGCTACGTGACGCCCCGGCTCAGCGACACGGCGGCATCGCTGACCGAGGAGTACACGGAGATGCCCGGCTCGTTCGTCAAGCTGCAGTTCGAGGAAGGTGAGGTCGACTTCGTGGCCGCGCCGAACCTGACCGACGCGGCATGGGAGCGGTGGGAGATTCAGGGGCGGCCGGTGCGTGTCGAGACGGCTGCGGAGGTGATCGCCAAGAAGATGTACCACCGCGGCGACCGGGCAACCGCGCGTGATCTGTTCGACCTGTCCATGGTGGTCGAGCGAGAGCCGGAAGCGCTGGCGGCTGCCACGCCTTTCCTGATGCGGCACCGCGACCGGTTCCTCGAGCAGATCGGGCAACCAGGGGCGGGGTTCGTGGCGACCTTCGAGGCGATCGCAGCGACCGGGTATCAGCCGAGCCTTGAGCACTGCGTCGAGGTCGCCACCGCCTATCTGTCCGCACTGAAGGAACGATGAGCGTCTCGCCCGATGATGGCGTAGCAGTTCGCGGTGGAGTGGCACAGACTTGGGCACAGGAAATCCACAAGGGTTTCCACTACTGTGCGTTGGAGCCCTGGATACAATCACAGGGCCTGCAACGCACAAAGCCAGGCGGCAACCTGGCTTTGTGCGCCCTGAACTGGTTCGAGCCCAGGGGAAGGGAGGCCGCTAGGACCCCCAGTCGAGCCTGAGATTCTAGCGAGCCTTGCGGGCACCGGGCTCATGTTGATCGAACAGAAAGGTGATCGACATGACGAAGAAGACGCAAGAGAGCTACCGCAGCGCCGTGACCGGCAAGTACGTCAAAGAGCACTACGGCAAGACGCACCCTGACACGACCGTCAAGGAGCGGACGCCGGCGCCTCAGCCGCCGAAGAAGAAGTAACCGCAAGGTCGAGGGGCGCCGCGAACCGGTGCCCCTCTTTGTCTTGGTGCCGCGTAGAGGTCCTATGTTCGACAACCTGTTGCGAGAACTGCGCGCGCTCGAGCGCCGCTCGATTACCGTCCCCATCGACAGTGACGAGAAGGGCTACATCGACAAGGAGTGCCCGTCGACCAACTGCGAGTTCCAGTTCAAGATCAAGGACGAAGACTGGAAGAACATCTGCCGCGACGAAGGCGTTTGGTGTCCGATGTGCGGTCATGCGGCGCCAGCCAAGTGCTGGTTCACCAAGGCCCAGGTTCAACATGCCGAGCGGCATGCCCACAGGGTGATCGAGTCGACGATCGACGGCGCGATGCGCGCGGATGCGAGGGCCTTCAACGGTCGGCAGCCAAGGAACTCGCTGATCTCGATGTCGATGAAGGTGGGCGGCGCACCGCACTTCACGCCGCACAAGGTTCCAGCGGCTGCGTCGGCAGCAATGGAGCTCGAGATCGCGTGCGAGAAGTGCAGTTGCCGGTTCGCAGTGATTGGCTCGGCCTACTTCTGCCCGGCGTGCGGTCACAGCTCCGTGGATCGCATGTTCGATGACTCCCTGCGCAAGATCAGGGCCAAGAAGGACAACGTCGAAGTCGTGCGCCAGGCCATCGCGGCGGTGGGCGGCAGGGATGAAGCCGAGCTGATGTGCCGGTCGTTGATCGAGTCATGCATGCAGGATGGTGTGACCGCCTTCCAGCGGTGCTGCGAGGGGCTGTATGCATCGACGGGGCCCGCGACTCCCGCGCCGATGAATGCCTTTCAGCGACTCGCACAGGGCAGCGAGCTTTGGCAGGCGCGGGTCGGCGTTGCTTATGTCGACATCCTCGGCAGTTCGGACCTGGAGCGACTCAGGCGGCTGTTCCAGAAGCGGCACCTGCTGGCTCACAGCGATGGCATCGTGGATCAGCGATACATCAACGAGTCGGGCGACTCGACCTACAAGGTTGGGCAGCGGATCACGGTTTCAACGTCGGAGGTCGACGTCATCGTCATCGGCATCGGCAAGTTGGTGGTGGGGCTACGGAATGCCGTCAACGGGCCACCGGGCAAGCCTTAGCCCGCGGTCGAGTCGGAGATGCTCCCCACCGGTAGAGCGGCTCGATTCAAATTCGCCAGAGCGTCGTTGCGAGCGACGAGCAAGACCGTCAGAATGTCGTTGCTTGCGGTCTCATGACGGCTCACGCAGAGTAGGGGAACAGACGGGGGAACAGTTCGATCTCTCCCGGAAGTTTTCTCAATGAGATCAACAGCTTAGGTCGCCGTTTTGTATCCCATCAGCCACCCCATCTGCCATCCCGAAAACCTGCTGCTGAATCAATAGATTGCATTTCGGGACCCGGTCCCCGGGACAAATTGGCAGCGCATATCGAGAGCGGTGGCAAGGCGACATGCCTCGACCTCCCTCTGCAGTCAGCGTTGCACAGCCCGCCAGCGGTGCCGGCTCTGGGACAAGTCCGGGGATGAATCGCGTCGAAGCGACGCCTCCAGTCGGCCCATCTCCATGGCGTTGTGCTCCCCGTCCAGCCAGCGGGCGCAGGTACTCGGCAGCATACCAACGGAGTGCCCCAGTTGTGCCGCGCAGAACGCCGGCGTCATGCCGGACCGATGTCGATTCGATTGAAGCCGCTGGCCCAAGGCATGGCAAGGCGTCTTTGTCGACAACTCGTCTGATGGAGCGTGAGCGTCCGGCGGCCCCACCTTGACGGTGCCGGAGTAGCGGCCCAGCATGCATGCGCGCCGTGAACGGTGCTTGCGCGATGGCGGCCCGTTGAGTCTGTGCGGCGAACCCGCGTGGTGGT
>JAFECX010000170.1 GCA_018241895.1 Pseudomonadota bacterium | reverse complement strand
CGGTGACGACGCTGCCGTAGATCTCGTGCGCCAGCGTGCCGCTCTTGACGTCGGAGCTCTGCGCGCCCAGGCGCATCGTGCCGCCGAGGTCGGAGCCGGCGTCGCGCCTTTGCACGCTGCCGTCGCGGTCCTGCCACTCGTCGATGAGCGCGATCACCGGGTGCGCGCAGTCGGGGTCGAACTCGGTGCTGTTGGCGCCCGCGAGCCCGGCCACGTGGCGCGCGTACTCGATCGTCGCCACCTGCATGCCCAGGCAGATGCCGAGGTAGGGCACGCCGTGCTCGCGCGCATACTGCGCGGCGACGATCTTGCCCTCGATGCCGCGCTTGCCGAAGCCGCCGGGCACCAGGATGGCGTCGAAGGGCGCCAGCGCCGAGGCGCCGTCGGCGTCGAGCGTCTCGGCGTCGACGTACTCGATCTCGACCTTCACGTGGTTGTGGATGCCGGCGTGGCGCAGCGCCTCGTTGAGCGACTTGTAGCTGTCGGACAAGTCGGTGTACTTGCCGCACATCGCGATGCGCACCGTGCCCTGCGGGTGCTCGACCTCGTGCACCAGCCGGTCCCAGCGCCTCAGGTCGGCCGGGCGCGTGAGCAGTTGCAGCTTCATGCAGATCAGCTCGTCGAGGCCCTGCTCGTGCAGCAGGCGCGGCACCTTGTAGATGGTGTCGACGTCGGGCATGCTGATCACGCCGTGCAGCGGCACGTTGGTGAACAGGCTGATCTTGCCGCGCTCGTCGTCGGGGATGGTGCGATCGGCGCGGCACAGCAGCACGTCGGGCTGGATGCCGATCTCGCGCAGCTTTTGCACCGTGTGCTGCGTCGGCTTGGTCTTCAGTTCGCCGGCGGCGGCGATGAACGGCACGTAGGTCAGGTGCACGAAGGCGAAGTTCGTGCTGCCGAGCCTGAGGCTCATCTGCCGCACCGCCTCGAGGAAGGGCAGGCTCTCGATGTCGCCCACCGTGCCGCCGATCTCGATGATCGCCACGTCGACGGCGATCGCGTTGGCGCCGCGCAGCACGAACTCCTGGATCTCGTTGGTGACGTGCGGGATCACCTGCACCGTCTTGCCCAGGTAGTCGCCGCGACGCTCCTTCTCGAGCACGCTCTTGTAGATCTGGCCGGTGGTGAAGTTGTTCGTGCGCTGCATCCGCGTCGTGACGAAGCGCTCGTAGTGGCCGAGGTCGAGGTCGGTCTCGGCGCCGTCGTCGGTGACGAACACCTCGCCGTGCTGGAACGGGCTCATCGTGCCCGGATCGACGTTCAGGTACGGGTCGAGCTTGATCAGCGTGACCTTGAGCCCGCGCGACTCGAGAATGGCCGCGAGCGAGGCTGCCGCGATGCCCTTGCCCAGCGAGGACACCACGCCACCGGTGACGAAGACGAACTTGGTCATGTGTAGCGGCCCGCGCGGTGCACGCGGGCCGGGGTGGTAAAGCGTGATTATAGGAGCCGGGTCTAGGCACGAAGCCCGCGCCGCGGCGCGATCGGTGCGACGCCTGCGCTGCCGGTGGTGCCGCGCGCGGGCTGCGGCCGACGCG
>JAFECX010000016.1 GCA_018241895.1 Pseudomonadota bacterium | reverse complement strand
TGCCGCGGTGCCGCCGGCCGCGCCCGGGCTCGGCCTGCGCGCTGCCGCGGCGCCGGCACCCGCGCCTTCGTGCGTGCTGCCGCAACGGCCGGCGCCCCTCATCTGCGCCTACCACAGCCGCGCACCACCACCGCTTCGCATCGATCGCTGACGTCCGTGCGCCCGGCCGCAGTGCCCCGGCGCGCGCCCCCGTTCGATTGCGGAGTGAATCGTGAGAGCTCATCTGATATGGGCGGGCGTGCTGCTCGCCGTCTCGACCGTGCCGGCGGCGCGGGCGCAAAGCGCCGCCGAGATCGGTGCCTTGCGGCAAGACATCCAGAATCTGCGTGACGAGTACGGCGCGCGACTGCAGGCGCTCGAAGCGCGTCTGGCCGCGGCCGAGTCGCGCGCCGCCACGCCGCAGGCGCTGCAGCAGGCGTCGCAACAATCGTCGCCGCAGTCGCCGCAGTCGCCGCAGTCGCCGCAGCCGTCGCAGCCGTCGCAGCCGTCGCAGCCGTCGCAGCCGTCGCAGCCGTCGCAGCCGTCGCAGCTGTCGCAGCTGTCGCAGCTGTCGCAGCTGTCGCAGCTGTCGCAGCTGTCGCAGCCGCCTGCGGCGCCCGCGGCCAGCCTGTGGGCGCCCGCGGCTGCAGCCACTGCCAATGCCTTCAATCCGGCGCTGTCGCTGATCCTCTCGGGCCTGTATGCGCACACGTCGCGCAATCCGGCGCGCTACGCGCTCAGCGGCTTCGCGCTGCCCGCGGGCGCCGGCATCGGGCCGGGCACGCGCGGCTTCAGCCTGGCCGAATCCGAGCTGGCGATCGCCGCCAACATCGACCCCTGGTGGAGCGGTTCGGCCAACCTCTCGCTGCACCCCGACGACACGCTCTCGGTCGAGGAGGCATGGGTGCAGACCGGTGCACTGGGCAACGGTCTCACGCTGCGCCTCGGGCGCTTCTTTTCGAGCATCGGCTACCTGAACGCGCAGCACGCGCACACCTGGGACTTCGTCGATGCGCCGCTCGCCTACCAGGCGATGCTGGGCACGCAGTACGGCGACGACGGCGTGCGCGTGGCCTGGCTGGCGCCGAGCGACCAGTTCTTCGAAGTGGCGCTCGAACTCGGCCGCGGGCGCGGCTTTCCGGGCGACGACACCGGGCGCAACGGCGCCGGCATGACGGCCCTGGCCGCGCACACCGGCGGCGACCTCGGCGACAGCCACAGCTGGCGCGCCGGCCTGTCGGTGCTCGACACCAAGGCCGACGCGCAGGCGCTGCAAAGCACGGCCGCCGACGGCAGCGTGGTGGGCAGCCTGTTTGCCGGCCGCACGCGCGTGCTCGTTGCCGACTTCGTCTGGAAGTGGGCACCCCACGGCAACGCGGTGCGCACCAACTTCAAGCTGCAGGGCGAGTACCTGCGCAGCACGCGCGACGGCGCCTTCACCTACGGCGTGGATGCCGGCGCTGCGCCGCAGCCCTGGCGCGGTGCGCAGTCGGGCTGGTACCTGCAGGGCGTGTACCAGTTCATGCCGAGCTGGCGGCTGGGCCTGCGCACCGAACGGCTCGACCCCGGCGCGTCGGGCGACGCGCTGCTCGGCGCCGACGGCTGGCGACCGCGCAGGAACAGCGCGATGCTCGACTACTCGCCCAGCGAGTTCTCGCGCCTGCGGCTGCAGTTCGGCGACGACCGCGCGCGTGCGGGCGCGGCCGACCGCCAGTTGTTTATTCAATACCAGATGAGTCTGGGCGCGCACGGCGCGCACAGCTACTGACGCGCGAGGAGCATGGCGATGACGATCCGATTCAAGACCCTGGCCTGTGCGGCGCTGCTGCTCGCCGCGGCCGTCCCGGCCGGCGCCGCGCTGCGCGTGCTGGCCTGCGAACCCGAGTGGGGTGCGCTGGCGCAGGCGCTGGGCGGTGCGCAGCTCGACGTGGCGGTGGCCACCAACGGCCTGCAGGACCCGCACCAGGTGCAGGCGCGGCCCAGCCTGATCGCGCGCGCGCGCAATGCGCAACTTCTGGTGTGCACCGGCGCCGAGCTCGAAATCGGCTGGCTGCCGGTGCTGCTGCAGCAGTCGGGCAATCCGGTCGTGCAGCCGGGGCAGCCGGGCAACTTCGCGGCCGCCGACTTCGTGCGCAAGCTCGAGGTGCCGACCGTGCTCGACCGCTCGCAGGGCGACGTGCACGCCGCCGGCAATCCGCACATCCAGACCGATCCGCGCAACATCGCACGGGTGGTCCAGGCACTGACGGCGCGCCTGCAGCAGATCGACCCGGCGCATGCCGGCGACTACGCGCAGCGCGGCGCCGATTTCGAGCGCCGGTGGCAGCAGGCGATCGTGCGCTGGAGCGCGGCGGCGGCGCCGCTCAGGGGCCTGCCTGTGGTGTCGCAGCACAAGGCCTTCGCCTACCTGTACGACTGGCTCGGCCTGCGCGAAGTGGCGGTGCTCGAACCCAAGCCGGGCGTCGAGCCTTCGGTGGCGCATCTGCAGCAGGTGCTGGCGACGCTGAAGTCGACGCCGCCGGCGATGGTCGTGTACGCTGCCTACCAGGATCCGCGGCCCTCCGAATGGCTGAGCCGCAACGGCGGCGTGCCGGTGGTGAAGCTGCCGTTCACCGTCGGCGGCACCGAGGGCGCCAAGGACCTGTTCGGCCTGTTCGACGACACGGTGGCGCGGCTGCTGGCGGCCGACAAGCGATGAACTGGCACGCACTCGACTGGGGCATCCTGGGCCCGGCGCTGGCTGCCGGACTGCTGGTGCTGGCCACCCACGTGCCGCTGGGCGCCCAGGTGCTCGAGCGCGGCATCGTCTTCATCGACCTGGCGATCGCGCAGACCGCCGGCCTGGGCGTGATCGCCGCCGACGCGCTCGGCCTGCCCGAAGGCGGCCTGGCGGTGCAGGCGGCGGCGCTGGCGGCGGCGCTGCTGGGCGCCGCGCTGCTCACGTGGACCGAGCGGCGCGCGCCGCAGCAGCAGGAGGCGCTGATCGGCGTGATGTTCGTGCTGGCGGCCTGCGGCGGCCTGCTGCTGCTGGCCGGCAACCCGCACGGCGGCGAGCACCTGAAGGACCTGCTGGTGGGCCAGATCCTGTGGGTGAGCGGCGCGCAGCTGGCGTGGCTGGCGGCGCTGTCGGCGCTGCTGGTGGCCGCGATGGCCGCGGGGCTGGTGCGCCGGCTCGGGCGCCTGGGCTTTTACGTCGCCTTTGCGCTGGCCGTCACCGCCTCGGTGCAGCTGGTGGGCGTGTACCTCGTGTTCTCGAGCCTGATCGTGCCGGCGCTGGCCACGCTGCGCTGGCACGGGCGGCTGCGCCTGGTGCTGGCCTACGGCGTCGGCGCGGCGGGCTACGCACTCGGGCTGGCGCTGTCGGCCTGGCTCGACCTGCCCTCGGGTGCCGTCGTCGCCTGGGCGCTGGCGGCCTGCGGGCTGGCGCTGGCCGTCGCCGTTCCGGGGTTGGCACGGCGCGCCCATTGGACGGCCGTGCCGCAGCGCTCACAATGCCGGGATGCAGACGGGGAGGGCCGGCGATGAAGTGGGAAGGCCAGGAGCAGAGCACGAACGTCGAAGACCGCCGCGGCGGCGGCGGGCTGCCGATCGGCGGGCGCGGCATCGGCGTCGGCACGATCGTGATCGCGCTCGTGGCGGGCTGGATCTTCGGCATCAACCCGTTCACGGTGCTGGGCCTGCTGGGCGGCGAGGGTGGCCCGGCGGTGGTCCAGCAGCAGCCGCAGGGGCCGGCGCCCGCGCCGCCGCCCGGCGATCGGGCGGCGGCATTCGTCTCCACCGTGCTGCGCGACACCGAGATCGTCTGGGGCCAGGTCTTCCGCCAGGCCGGCTCGACGTACCAGGAGCCCAAGCTGGTGCTGTTTCGCGGCTACACCCCCACCGCCTGCGGCACGGGCGAGTCGGCGATGGGACCGTTCTACTGCCCGGGCGACCGCAAGGTCTATCTCGACCTCGACTTCTTCGACACGCTCGCCTCGCGCCTGGGTGCGCCGGGTGAGTTCGCGCAGGCCTATGTCGTGGCGCACGAGGTCGGACACCACGTGCAGAACCTGCTGGGCGTCACCGACCAGGTCGATGCCTTGCGCGCTCGCGCGTCGCAGCGCGAGATGAACGCGCTGTCGGTGCGCGTGGAGCTGCAGGCCGACTGCCTGGCGGGCGTCTGGACCCACTACAGCCAGCAGGGCAAGGGCTGGCTCGAGCGCGGCGATGTCGAGTCGGCGCTGAACGCGGCATCCAAGATCGGCGACGACGCGCTGCAGCGTGCCTCGCAGGGGCGCGTGGTGCCCGAGAGCTTCACGCACGGCAGCTCGCAGCAGCGCGTGAGCTGGTTCCGGCGCGGCATGGACTCGGGCAGCGTAAAGCAGTGCAACACCTTCGATGCGCGGCCCTGAGGCGCGGGCGCGGCACGACGGCGCAGGCGCGGCTGCACCTGCGCACGGTGGCACCCGCGCGCAGCTGCACCGGCCCGCATCGGGCCCCCGGCGCTGAGCGAGCGCGCGATCGTTGCCGCCGATTGAAGGCTGTGTTCGGCACCCGCGAAGCGCCGTGAGGCCCAGGGCCGGGACAATCTCGCCCATCGACGACAGCACGCGGGAGGCTCCGATGGCGAAGGTTCTGGTTCTCTACTACAGCAGCTACGGCCACATCGAGACGATGGCCCAGGCGGTGGCCGAAGGCGCGCGCAGCGCGGGCGCCGCGGTCGACATCAAGCGCGTGCCCGAGATCGTGCCCGAGGAGGTGGCGCGCGCATCGAACTTCAAGCTCGACCAGGCGGCGCCGGTGGCCAGGGTCGAGGAGCTGGCCGACTACGACGCGATCATCTTCGGCGTGCCCACGCGCTTCGGCAACATGGCCGCGCAGATGAAGAACTTCCTCGACCAGACCGGCGCGCTGTGGGCCCAGGGCAAGCTGGTCGGCAAGGTCGGCTCGGTGTTCGCGAGCTCGAACACGCAGCACGGCGGCCAGGAAAGCACGATCCTCAGCACGCACATCGTGCTGCTGCACCAGGGCATGGTCATCGTCGGCCTGCCGTATGCGTGGCAGGGCCAGATGCGCATCGACGAGATCACCGGCGGCAGCCCCTACGGCGCCAGCACGATCGCCGCCACCGACGGCTCGCGCCGGCCTTCGGCCAACGAGCTCGAAGGCGCGCGCTGGCAGGGCCGGCACGTGGCCGAGATCGCCGCCAAGCTGGCGGCCTGAGGGGTGCGCGGCCGGCGCGGCGCGGCGCGGCTGCGCCGTGCCACGGTGCGGGCGCAGGACGCGACGCGCCGGTCGTGAGGCGAGCCGGCGCGGCGCGTGCCGCGTGCAACTTCGGACGGCGCGCGCTGCGCCGCCGCGGGTTCAGCTATCGATCAGCGCCGGATCCCAGGCGTGCACTTCCTGGCGCTGCTCGCCGAGCCTGTCGACGCCCAGCCGCATCACGTCGCCGGCTCGCAGGAAGACCGGCGCCGGTTTCACCCCCATGCCCACGCCCGCCGGCGTGCCGGTGGCGATGCAGTCGCCGGGTTCGAGCGTCATGAAGCGGCTGACGTAGCTCACCAGCGCGGCGACGCCGAAGATCATCGTGCGCGTGTGGCCGCTCTGGCGGCGCTGACCGTTGACTTCCAGCCACAGGCCGAGGTTCTGCGGATCGCCCACCTCGTCGGCCGTCACGAGCCAGGGGCCGATCGGGCCGAAGGTGTCGCAGCCCTTGCCCTTGGCCCACTGGCTGCCGCGCTCGAGCTGGTACTCGCGCTCGCTCACGTCGTTGACGACGCAGTAGCCGGCCACGTGCGCGAGCGCGTCGGCCTCGCCGACGCAGCGCGCACGCGTGCCGATGACGACGCCGAGCTCGACCTCCCAGTCGGTCTTCGTCGAGTCCGGCGGCAGCACGACCGGGTGGTTGCAGCCGACGGCGCAGCTCGTCGCCTTCATGAAGACGATGGGCTCCTTGGGGATCGGCAGGCCGGCCTCGGCGGCGTGGTCGGCGTAGTTCAGGCCGATCGCGACGAACTTGCCCATGCCGGCCCACGGCACGGCCAGCGGGCCCGCCTCGACCACCGGCAGCGTGCGCGCGTCGATGCTGGCCAGTGCGGCGAGGCTCGAGGGCGACAGCGTGGCCGCCGTGATGTCGCCGATCAGGCCGGACAGGTCGCGCACCCGGGCCTGGGCGTCGAGCAGGGCGGGCTTCTCGCAGCCCTTGCGGCCGTGGCGCAGCAGTTTCATGGCGCGGGGTCCTTCTCGTTGCGGCGGTGGCGAGGACAGGCGCATTGTCGCCGCGGCCGGCATGGCGGCGCGGCGGTGCGGCGGTGCGGCGGCGGTAAGGCTCGCGCCGACCGCGCCGTCGGGTGGCCGTGGCACGATGGCGGCCATGACCCGTGCCGGCTACAGCGGCCGCTTCGCTCCGACGCCCACCGGGCCGCTGCATGCGGGCTCGCTGGTGGCCGCGCTCGCGAGCTGGCTCGATGCGCGGGCCGCGCGCGGGCGCTGGCTGGTGCGCGTCGAGGACATCGATGCGGCGCGCTGCACGAGCGGCATGGACGAGCTGATCCTCGCCCAGCTCGCATGCTGCGGCCTCGTGCCCGACGAGCCGCCCTGGCGCCAGTCGGAGCGCAGCGCGGCCTACGCCGCGGCGCTCGAGACGCTGCGCGCGCGCCGCCTGGCCTACGACTGCGGTTGCAGCCGCCGCGAGATCGACGACGCGCTGGCTGCGGCCGGGCGCACGCACGAGCGTGGCGACGAGCGCGTCTACCCCGGCACCTGCCGCCACGGGCTGGCCGGCCGGCCCGCGCGCGCGGCGCGCCTGCTCACCGAGCGTGCCGGTGCGCATGTCGTCGTCGAGTGGACCGACCGCCGCCTCGGGCCGCAACGCCAGGACGTGACGGCCGAGGTCGGCGACTTCGTGCTGCGACGCGCCGACGGCGCCTGGGCCTACCAGCTCGCGGTGGTGGTCGACGACGCCGCGCAGGGCATCGGCGACGTCGTGCGCGGCGAGGATCTGGCCGACAACACGCCGCGTCAGATCCTGCTGCAGCGCGACCTCGGGCTGCCGACGCCGCGCTACCTGCACGTGCCGCTCGTGCTCGGCACCGATGGCCGCAAGCTCGGCAAGAGCAACGGCGCCGTGGCGCTGGCGCTGGACACGCCGGACCAGGTGCTCGCCGCGCTGCGTGCGGCCGGCGCTGCGCTGGGCTTGAGCGGCTCGGTCGCGAGCACGCCCGCCGAGTGGCTCGCGCTCGCCGTGCCGGCCTGGGCTGGCATGATGCGCGGCTCGGGCAACGGAGCGAACGACGGCCCGAGCAACGAATCGAACGACGGATCGATCAAGGAAAGGCCGCGATGACCACCACCGCCTCCGGGCTGCAATACGAGGACACCGTGCCGGGCACCGGCGACGAGGCACGCGCCGGGCGGCGCGTGCGCGTGCACTACACCGGCTGGCTGCACGACGCGGCGGCCCCCGATGCCCGCGGCGCCAAGTTCGACTCGAGCAAGGACCGCGGCGAGCCGTTCCTGTTCCATCTGGGGGCCGGCGAGGTGATCCGCGGCTGGGACGAAGGCGTGCAGGGCATGAAGGTCGGCGGCACGCGCGTGCTCACCATCCCCGCCGCGCTCGGCTACGGTGCACGCGGCGCGGGCGGCGTCATCCCGCCCCACGCGACGCTGGTGTTCGAGGTCGATCTGCTCGGCGTCTGACGCCCCCGAGCCATCGGGCGGCCGGACGAACGATGCGCTGACGGGTGCGCCGATCGGTGTGCCCGGGGGCGCCGGCTTCGGGCCTGCACCCTCGCGGCGCGTGCCGCAACCGCGCCCAGGCTCCTGATGCCTAGCGGCGCCTCTCGGGCCCGCGCGCACCGCCGGCGGCGCCTGCCGTGCGGTGGCGCAGCGGCTTGCCGTGCGCCTTGCCCGGCATGCGGCCTGCGTGCTTGCCGAACGTCTTGCCTGCGGGTTTGCCGCTCGTCGCCTGGCGCGCCAGCGGGCGTGGCTCGGCACGCCGCGGCTCGAGGCCGGGGATGATGGCCGCGGGGATGCGCTGCGTCGTGTAGTGCTGGATGCGCTGGATCATGGCGAAGTCGCGCCGCTCGGCCAGCGTCACCGCGAGGCCGCTGCGGCCGGCGCGACCGGTGCGGCCGATGCGGTGGACGTAGTCCTCCTCCTTCATCGGCAGCCCGAAGTTGATGACGTGGCTGATCGTCGGCACGTCGATGCCGCGCGCGGCCACGTCGGTGGCCACCAGCACGCGCAGGCGGTGGTTGCGCAGGCCCTGCAGCACGCGGTTGCGCCGCCCCTGCGGCATGCCGCCGTGCAGCGCCTCGACCGCGTGGCCGATGTCGGCCAGGCGCGCGGCCAGCGCCTCGGCGTCGCGCTGCGTGCTCGTGAAGACCAGCGCCTGCTCGAGGCTGCGCTCGCCCAGGATGTGCTCGAGCAGCGCGTGCTTGTGGCCGAAGTCGTCGGCCCAGTGCAGCCGCTGCTCGATGTCGGCGTGGGCCGCCGTGTGCGAGGCGATCTCGATGCGCTCGGGCGCGCGCAGCAGCTCTGCGGCGAGCGCGCCGGCGTCGCCGCCGAAGGTGGCCGAATACATCACCGTCTGCCGCGTCGCGGGCAGCGCCGCCGCGATGCGGCGGATGTCGTCGATGAAGCCCAGGTCGAGCATGCGGTCGGCCTCGTCGAGCACCAGCATCTCGACGTGGCGCAGCGTGGCCTTGCCGGCGCCGAGGTGATCGAGCAGGCGCCCGGGCGTCGCCACCACGATGTCGGGCGCATCGCGCAGCGCGCGCAGCTGTGCGCCATAAGGTACGCCACCCACCACCGTGGCCACCGCCAGCCGCGGCACGAAGCGGCCGTAGTCGTGCGCCGCGCGCGCGACCTGCTGGGCCAGCTCGCGCGTCGGCGCCAGCACCAGCACGCGCGGGCCGCACGAAGCGCCCGCGTGCCGCGTGCCGCTCGCCGCGCTCGCGTGCCTTGGGCCGCTCTGCGCACCGGGCTGCCTCGCACCGCGGGGGGCGAGCGGGCGTCGCGGTGCTCGCTCCGGGCCGGATGATTCCGTGGGCTTCGAACCCCCCGAGGCCGCAGCCGCGTGCGTGCCGTGCGGCACCAGGGCCCGCTCGGCGTGCGCCGTCAGCACGCGCGCCAGCGCCGGCAGCATGAAGCTGGCGGTCTTGCCGCTGCCGGTGCGGCTGGCCACCATCAGGTCGCGGCCGGCCAGCGCCGGCGGGATGGCGGCGGCCTGCACGTCGGTGGGCCGTTCGTAGCCGGCCGCGGCGAGGGCGCGCGTCAGCGGTGCGGGCAGATTCAGGGTCTCGAAGCTCATCTCGGGGACTCTCGTGCATGCAGCGTGCAAGGCACGCCGGTGCCGCGGCTCCTGGCGCCGCAGCGTGGGTGGGGTCGCGTGGGAACGGATCAGGAACCGGCGACGGCATCGCCGCCGACCGATCGAGTGGCGCATCGTGCCGCACTGGGGGCGCGGGCGCGACGGCAGGAGGTCAGGGAGATGAGGAAAGGCGGCTGCCTTCGCAGCCGTCAAGAGAGGCAGCCGCATTCGCGGCCGGCAGGGAAAGCGGCCGCTCTCGCGGCCGGCAGAAAAAGCGGCCGCTGTCGCGGCCACGAGGCATATTCTACGTGAGTGCGGCCGGGGACGCCGATCGTGCCGCCGGGTGCGCTGGGTGCGCTGGGTGCGCTGGGTGCGCCGGATGCACCGGCCGGCGCGTCGCGGGCACCGGCGCGTCGGGCCAGACGATGCGCTGCGCGAGCGCCTGCCACACCGGCGTCAGGTCGGTCGGCAGCGCGGGCAGTGCCCCGAGGTCGACGCGGCTTTCACCCGGCGAGTGGAAGTCGCTGCCGCGCGAGGCGAGCAGTCCGAACTCGCGCGCCTTGTCGGCGTAGCGTGCGCGCTCGGCTGCGCCGTGGGCACTGGTCACGACCTCGATGCCGCGCCCGCCGTGGGCGACGAACTCGGTGATCAGCGCGTGCTCGGCGGCGGGCGTCAGGCGCGCATAGCGGGCCGGGTGCGCGATCACTGCCACGCCGCCGGCGCCGGTGATCCAGCGCACCGCATCGCGCAGGCGCGCCCAGCGGTGCTCCACGTAGCCGGGCTTGCCGGGCGTGAGGTAGCGGCGGAAGACCGCGGCGGTGTCGGCGCAGATGCCACGCTCGACCAGGAAGCGCCCGAAGTGCGTGCGCGAGACGAGGTCCGGGTTGCCGGCGTAGGCGAGTGCGCCTTCGAACGCGCCGACGATGCCGGCGCGCGCCAGGCTCGCCGCCATCGCCAGCGCCCGTTCGCGCCGGCCGGCGCGTGTGGCCGCAAGTCCCGAGCGCAGCGCGGTGTCGGCGGGGTCGACCCCGAGGCCGACGATGTGCACGCTTTCGTCGGCATAGGACACCGAGACCTCGACACCGGCCAGCCAGCCCATCCCGAGCGCGAGCGCGGTCTCGCGCGCCTCGTCGAGGCCGCCCAGTTCGTCGTGGTCGGTGAGAGCCCACAGTCCGACGCCGCGCGCCGCGGCGCGTGCCGCCACTTCGGCGGGGGCCAGGGTGCCGTCGGAAACGTTGGAATGCGAATGCAGGTCGGCGTTGATCGGATGCACCCGGCGATTATCGCCGCCGGCATGTTCGCCGGCCGGCGTGCGGGGCATCCCCGGACGCCAGGCTCGCGGCCGAATGCGCACAGCCGCGCACCGCGTGCCGGCTCGTGCCGACCCACACCCGTTGGGGCGGCCGTGGGCGGCAAGCGCTTGGGCAGCGTGTCGTCGGCTCGTGCCGGCCTGTACCGGTCGGGGCCCCTGGGCAGCTCACTCGCCGCGCAACTCCACCGCCGGCTCGACGCGGCTGGCGCGCCAGCTCGGGTACAGCGTTGCCACGAAGGCCAGTGCGAGCGAAGCGAGCGCGATCGGCACGATGTCGCCCGCGCGCGGCTCGCTCGGCATGTGGTCGATGAAGTACACGCTGGCCGGCAGCAGCGACGTGCCGAGCAGCCGCTCGATGGCGGGCACCAGCGTGCCGACGTTGAGCGCCACGAGCAGCCCCAGCGCCACGCCGCCGATCGTGCCTGCCACGCCGGACAACGCCCCCTGCACGAAGAAAATGCCCATCACCGAGCGTGGACTCGCGCCCAGCGTGCGCAGGATCGCGATGTCGGCGCGCTTGTCGCTCACCGTCATCACCAGCGTGCTGACGAGGTTGAAAGCGGCCACCGCGACGATCAGCACCAGGATCAGCGCGAGCATGCGCTTTTGCAGCTGCACGGCCTCGAACCAGGTGCGGTTGCTCATCGTCCAGTCGCGCACGTAGAAGGCCTCGCCCAGGCGCTGCGCGAGCACGCCGGCCAGCGTCGGGGCGCGCAGGGGATCGTCCAGCCGCAGCGCGATGCCGGTGGCGCCGCCCGTGCCCAGCAGCGCGGCGGCGTCCTCGAGGCGCACGTAGGCGAGCGTGCTGTCGTACTCGTAGTGCCCGGCATCGAAGATGCCCAGCACGGTGAAGGCGACCGTGTGCGGCAAGGCCTCGCCGCCGCTGGCGTGTGTCGGCACCACCAGCGCCACACCGTCGCCGGGCCGTGCATCGAGCGCGCGCGCCAGTTCGCGGCCGAGGATGATGCCGTGCCCGAGCGGCTGCAGCGCCGCGAGCGGCCCGCCGCCGGCGCCGTCCAGGCGTGCGGCCAGGGTGGTCACGCGCGCCGCGGCCGCGGG
>JAFECX010000169.1 GCA_018241895.1 Pseudomonadota bacterium | reverse complement strand
GTGGCCGCCGTCACGCCCAGCGGCGAGGTGGCCGAGGTGCGCCAGGTGCTGCTGCGCTTCGACGACGCCGTGGTCGCGCTCGGCGAGCCGCGCCTCGCGGCGCCGGCGACGCTGCAGTGCAATGGCGCCGCGCCGCGCGGCCAGGGCCGCTGGCTCGACGAGCGCCGCTGGGCCTACGACCTCACCGAGCCGCTGGCCGCGGGTGTGCGCTGCACGCTGCGCATCGATGCGGCGTTCGTGCCGCTCGCGGGCCGCATCGAGGGCCGCACGGTCTTCGACTTCGGCACCGGCGCGCCGGTGGTCACGGCGCTGGAGCCCCATCCCGGCTCGCAGATCGAGGAGGACCAGAACTTCCTGTTGCGGCTCAACGGCGCGGTCGACGCGGCTAGCGTGCAGCGCGCGGTGTGGTGCGAGGTCGAGGGCGTGCGCGAGCGCATCGCGGTGCAGATCGTCGACGGCGCGGCGCGCGCGCAGATCCTCGCGCAGCGCCGCCCGGCCCCGGACCCCGCGCGCACGCTCCTGCTGGCCTGCGAGCGGCCGTTTCCTGCGCAGGCCCGCGTGCGGCTCGTCTGGGGCGCGGGCGTGGCGGCAGCGGGGCAGCCGGCGCTCGCTTCGCGCGTCGAGCGCCGCTGGCAGTGGCAGGTGCGCCCGCGCCTGCTGGCCGAGTTCGCCTGCGAGCGCGAGAACGCGGCCGCCGCCTGCATGCCGCTGCGCCCGTTCGTGCTGCGCTTCAACGCGCCGGTGCCGCGCACGCAGGCGCTGGCGGCGCGCCTCGAACCGCTGGCCGGCGGCGCCGCCCTGCTGCCCAGCGCCGACGACGACGGCGCGGCGACGGTGAGCGAACTGCGCTTCGCGGCGCAGCTGCCCGAAAACGCGCGCTTTCGGCTCGTGCTGCCGCCCGGGCTGAAGGACGACAGCGGCCGGGCGCTGGCCAACGCGGCGAGCTTTCCGCTCGAGGTCGCCAGCGGCCGCATGCCGCCGCTGGCGAAATTCCCCGGCGGCGCCGCGTTCGGCATCGTCGAAGCCGGCAGCGCGCGCGAGCCGGCGCTGCTGCCGCTCACGCTGCGCCAGGTGCAGGCCGACATCGCGGGCGCCAGCCGCGGCGCCAGCGTGAGCGTGCGGCGCCTGGGCGCCGGCGTCGACGATGCGACGCTGCTGTCGTGGCTGGCGCGCGTGCAGCGCTGGCACGCGGCGCAGATCAGCGCGCGCGACGCCGGGCTGCCGCAGGCGCAGTGGACCGCCGTGCAGACCGAGACCGACGCGCGCGGGCGCGAGGTGCGGGTGCGCCGCGAGCGCCTGCTCGCCACGCGCGAGCTGTCGCTGCTGGCCGGCGACGCGCAGGCGCGGCGCGTGCCGCTGCCGGCGTCGCGCGAGGCGAACGCGGCGGCCACCGAGGTGATCGGCATCCCGCTCGCGCAGCGCGGCTACCACGTGGTCGAAGTCGAGTCGCGCCTGCTCGGCGCGGCGCTGCTCGCCACGCGCGCGCCGATGTACGTGCGCACCGGGGCGCTGGTCACGAACCTGGGCGTGCACTTCAAGCGCGGGCGCAGCTCGAGCCAGGTGTGGGTGACGACGCTCGATCGCGCGCGCCCGGTGGCCGATGCGCGCGTGGCGGTCAGCGACTGCAACGGCCGGCTGCTGTGGAGCGGGCGCACCGGCGCCGACGGCGTGGCGCGCATCGAGCGCGGCTTCGACGAGACCGGCGCGGGCGCCGACGCGCACTGCCGCAGCGAGCAGGGGCTGTTCGTCACCGCGCGCAAGCGCATCGAGGGCGGCCAGGGTGTCGATGGCCGCGCCGGCAGCGCGCGCGGCCAGGGTGTCGATGGCCGCGCCGCCAGCGCGCGCGGCCAGGGCGCGGCGGTCGACGCGACGGGCGCCGGCGACGGCCCCGGCGGCAACGACGCCGGCGAGGATCTGGCCTTCGTGTTCTCGGGCTGGTCACGCGGCATCGAGCCCTGGCGCTTCGACCTGCCGACGGGCGAAGGCACGACGCCCGAGCGCGTCGCGCACACCGTGTTCGACCGCACGCTGCTGCGCGTCGGCGAGACGCTGCAGATGAAGCACTTCGTGCGCGAGGCCACCGCGCGCGGCCTGGCGCTGCTGCCGCCCGAGGCGCTGCCCGACACGGTCGTCGTCACGCACCTGGGCGGCGGCTTCGAGACCACGCTGGCGCTGTCCTGGCCGCGCGGCGCGCGCGCCGCCGAAAGCCGCTGGCCGATCCCGAAGACGGCGCCGCTGGGCCTGTACGACGTCGCGCTGCGCCGCGGCGAACGCGTGCTGACGAGCGGGCAGTTTCGCGTCGAGGCCTTCCGCGTGCCGCTCGTCGACGCGCGCCTGGCCGCACCGCGCGGGCTGCAGGTGGCGCCCGGGGCACTCGCCTTCGAGGCGCAGCTCGCCGCGACGGCCGGCGGCCCGCTGCCCGCGCAGCCGCTCGAACTCACGGCGCTGCTGCGCGGCGTGACGCCGCGCTTCGACGGCTACGAGGACTTCAGCTTCGCGCCGCCTGCGCGTCGCGATGGCGGCGATCGGGGCGACCGCGCCGGGCACGACGCGGGCCGCGACGACGAGGCGGCCGAAGACGGCGCCCGTGTCGTCGCGCGCCGCCTTGCGGCCCGCACCGACCGCCAGGGCGCAGCGCGCATCGTCGTGCCCGCGCTGCCGGCGCTGGACGCGCCGAGCGAGCTCGTCGCCGAACTGGCGTTCGACGACCCCAACGGCGAGAAGCAGACCGTGACGCAGCGCGTGCGCCTGTGGCCGAGCGCCGTGGTCGTCGGGCTGCGGCTGCCGGGCTGGACGGCGAACCGCGGCACGGCGCGGCTGACCGCGGTCGTGCTCGACACCGACGGCAGGCCGCTGGCCGGCCGCGAGGTCGAGGTGAGCGCGACGCTGCACCGCACGCTGAGCACGCGCAAGCGCATCGTCGGCGGCTTCTACGCCTACGACAACCGCGACGAGAGCCGCCCGCTGGGCCGCCTGTGCAGCGGCCGCAGCGACGCCCAGGGGCGCGTCGGCTGCGACGTGAAGCTCGATGCCGCCGGCGAGATCGAGGTCGTGGCCGAGAGCCGCGACGACGCCGGCCGCACGGCGCGGGCGGCGACGCGCGTCTGGGTGAGCCAGGGCGAGCCAGGGTGGTTCGCGCAGGACAACGACGACCGCATCGACGTGCTGCCCGAAAGGCGCGAGCTCGAGCCCGGGCAGGTCGCCCGGCTGCAGGTGCGCATGCCGTACCGCCGCGCCACCGCGCTGGTGACGGTCGAGCGCGAGGGCGTGATCGACGCGCGCGTGCTCGAGCTCGACGGCCGCGAGCCGGTGATCGAGCTGCCGATCCCGAAGGCGGGGGCGGGTGCGCGGCCGGCTCCGGACGCGGCCGATGCCGGCCGCGCGGTGTCGAACGCGGCCGATGGCGGCCGCTCCGGGTCGAACGCGGCCGGAACCGGCCGCGCGTGGGCCCCGAACGTGTACGTCGGCGTGCTCGTGCTGCGCGGGCGGCTGCGCGAGGCGCCCTGGTGGTCGCTCTTCACCTGGGGCTGGCGCGATCCGCTCGACTGGTGGCACGCCTGGCGCGACGAGCGAGCCGACTGGCGCGCGCCGACGGCGCTGGTCGATCTGGCCAGGCCGGGCTTCAGGTACGGCGTCGCGGCGCTGCGCATCGGCCTGGCGGCGCAGCGGCTGGACGTCAAGGTCGCCACCGACCGCACGCAGTACAAGGTGCGCGACAAGGTGCAGGCGACGGTGCGCGTGACGCAGGGCGGGCGGCCGGTGGCCGGCGCCGAGATCGCGTTCGCGGCGGTCGACGAGGGGCTGCTCGCGCTGGCCGACAACCGCTCGTGGGACCTGCTGCACGGCCTGCTGCGCGAGAGGCCCTGGGGCGTGCAGACCGCCACCGCCGCGGGCGAGATCGTGGGCCGGCGCCATTACGGGCGCAAGACGCTGCCGCCGGGCGGCGGCGGCGGCCGCAACCCGACGCGCGAACTGTTCGACACGCTGCTGCTGTGGCGCGGCACGGTGGCGCTCGACGCCCGCGGCGAAGCGAGGATCGAAGTGCCGCTCAACGACTCGCTGACGAGCTTTCGGCTCGTCGCGATCGCCGACGCCGACGACGGCGGCGGCGAACGCTTCGGCACCGGCAGCGCCAGCGTGCGCGTGACGCAGGACCTGCAGATGCTCGCCGGCCTGGCGCCGCTGGTGCGCGAGGGCGACCGCATCGACGCCGGCTTCACGCTGCGCAACACCACGGCGCGGGCGATGGCGGTGACGGCCACGCTGCGCGGGCGCGCGCAGATCGCCGGCGCTCCCCCGCAGGCGCTGGCCTACGAAGCGCAGCGCCTCACGCTGGCGCCGGGTGCGGCGCACGAGCTGCGCTGGCGCGTCGACGTGCCCGCCGGCGCCACGCGCATCGACTGGGAGGCCGGGGCCGAGGAAGCGGCACGCGCCGGCGGCACGGCGGCGAGCGATCGCCTGACGATCGCGCAGGCGGTGGCCAGCCCGGTGCCGGTGCGCGTGTGGCAGGCGACGCTCGAGCCGCTGGCCGGCACGCTGCGCATCCCCGTGGCGCCGCCGCGCGGCGCGCTGCCCGCCCGCAGCGAGCTGCGCGCGACGCTGCAGCCCAGCCTGGCGCAGGCGCTGCCGGGGTTGACGCGCTACTTCGAGACCTACCCGTACAGCTGCCTCGAGCAGCGCGTCTCGCGCGCGCTCGCGCTGCGCGACGGCCGCGCGTGGGACGCACTGCGCGACGAACTGCCCGGCTACCTCGACCGCGACGGCCTGGCCGGCTACTTCCCGCCCGCGGCCGATGCGCCGGCGCTCGGCAGCGACCGCCTCACCGCGTATCTGCTGAGTGCGGCAGACGAAGCGGGCTACGCCTGGCCCGAGGGCGCGCGCGAGGCGATGCTGCAGGGGCTGGCCGCCTTCGTCGAGGGTCGGCTCGAGCGGCGCTTTGCCGCGCCGCGGCCCGATCTGGACTGGCGCAAGCTGAGCGCGATCGACGCGCTGGCGCGTCACGGGCGCGCCGCGCCGCGCATGCTCGGCTCGATCGCCTGGGCACCGGCGGCCTGGCCGACGTCGGCCCTGCTCGACGCCTGGAGCCTCTACGAACGGATGCCCGATGCGCCCGAGCGCACGGCGCGGCTGGCGCAGATCCAGCAGATGCTGCGCTCGCGCCTCGTCGCCGGCGGCACGACGCTCGCCTTCGGCACCGAGAGCGGCGACGCGCTGTGGTGGCTGATGGAAAGCGCCGACGGCAACGCGGCGCGGCTCGTGCTGGCAGCCACCGCGGCGCCCGCATGGCAGGCCGACGTGCCGCGGCTGCTCAACGGTGCGCTGGCGCGCCAGCGCCACGGTGCCTGGGGCACGACGACGGCCAACCTGTGGGGCGTGCTCGCGCTGCGCAAATTCGCCGCGCACTTCGAGCGCGCGCCGGTGACGGGGCGCAGCGTGCTGCAACTGACCGCTGCGTTCCCTCCCGGGGTCGAGCGCGGCGTCGAACATGCGATCGACTGGTCCGCCAGCCCGCAAGGTGCGAGCGTGACGCTGCCGCTGCCGGCGGCCGGCGGCAGCGTCGAGGCCCGGCACGACGGTGGCGGGCGGCCCTGGCTCGCGCTGCAGACGCTGGCCGCGGTGCCGCTGGACGCGCCGCTGGCGGCGGGCTACCGCATCACGCGCAGCACGCGCGCCGTCGAGCGCAGGCAGCCCGACGCCTGGAGCCGCGGCGACGTCATGCGCGTGCGCCTCGAGATCGAGGCCGCGGCCGACTTCAACTGGGTCGTCGTCAGCGACCCGGTGCCCGCCGGTGCGACGCTGCTGGGCAGCGGCCTGGGCCGCGACTCGGCCATCGCCGCGCGCGGCGAGCGCGACGAGGGCGCCGCCTGGCCGGCCTACGTCGAGCGTGGCGCCGACGCCTGGCGCGGCTACTACGCCTGGCTGCCGCGCGGCCGCCACGTCGTCGAGTACACGCTGCGGCTGAACAGCAGCGGGCGCTTCGGCCTGCCGCCGGCGCGCGTCGAGGCGCTGTACGCGCCCGAGAACCACGGCGAGCTGCCGCTGGCGCCGCTCGAGGTGCGGCCTTGACCGCGGGG
>JAFECX010000168.1 GCA_018241895.1 Pseudomonadota bacterium | reverse complement strand
CGCTGATCGTCGTCGGCGCCGTGATGGCGCTCGGGCTGCGGCGCCGGTCCTGAGCGCCGCACGGCCGTCGCGAACGCGCTCGCTGCCGCGCGCAAGGGGCGGCCCGCAGGGTCAACGGGGCTGCGTGCGCGCCGGCACGCGGCCGGGGCCGCGTGAGGCGCGACGTCGCAAGCATTGCCGGCGCGCGCGCCGGCGCCTACGTGGCGGACGCCGGCAACGGCACCTCGACCTCGACCGTCGTGCCGCCCTCGGGTGGCGAGTCCACGCGCAACGAGCCGCCGAACGCGCGCACGCGCTCGCTCATGCCCAGCAGCCCGAAGCTGCCCGGCTTGACGAGGTCGGCGGGCGAGTGCCCGTGGCCGTCGTCGGCGATCGTCAGCCGCAACCGTGCGCCGCCGGCCGCCTCGCCGGTGCGCGGCGCCAGGCGCACGAGCGCGATGCGCACGTGTCGGGCCCCGGCATGCTTGCCGATGTTGTTGAGCGCCTCCTGTGCCACCCGGTACAGACAGGTGGCGATGGCCGGTGCCTGTGCCGCCTCGTCGCTGTCGCTCAGGTCGGTCTGGAACTCGCAGGCCAGGCCGTTGCGCTGCGCGAAGGCGGCAGCCAGCGCCTCGAGCGCCGGCCCCAGGCCCAGATCCTCGAGGATGCGTGGGCGCAGGTCGTTGACGATGCGCCGCGTCGAGACGATGCCGGCGGTGGCCAGCGCCTGGATGCGCGCCAGCGTCACCGCGGCCTCGGCGCTGGCCTGCGCATCGCGCCGCGCCGTGGCCACCTCCATCGTGATGGCTGCCAGCGTCTGCTGCAGATCGTCGTGCAGTTCGCGTGCGATGCGCTGGCGCTCGCCCTCCTGCACGCGGTCCTGTGCCGCCAGCAGCCGCTGCAGTGCCCGGTTCGATGCCTCGAGGTCGGCCTGCGACTGCTTGAGCTCGCTGATGTCGTGCGCCGTGATGACCGCGCCCGTGATGGCGCCCTCCGCATCGCGGATCGGTGCATAGCTGTAGCTGGCGATCCAGTGCGCGCCGCTGTCCTTGCGGCGCAGCCGGAACTCGGCCTGCGACACGGTCTCGCCGGCGAGCGCACGCTGCACGACGCCTGCCGCCGCCGGCACCGGCGTGCCATCGGCGTACGACGCTTCGATCAGATCGGCCTGCTCGTCGAGCGCGCTGCGGCACGCCTCGCGGTCGCCGAAGCGATGAAAGCGCACGCAGGCGTCGTTGAACTCGACGATGCGCCCCTGGGCGTCGGTGATCATCACGGCGTCGTTCATGCTCGCCAGTGCCGTCTCGAGCTTGCGCTTGCTGGCCAGCACCTCGGCCTCCGCTCGGCGGCGCTCGGTGATGTCGCGCACGATCGCCGTGTACAGCTCGCAGCCGTCGACGTGCACGTGCGAGATGCCGACCTCGGCGATGAACTCCTCCCCGTCGGCGCGCAGCGCGAGCACGTCGCGCCCGGGGCGCATGCGTCGTGTGCGATCGTCGCCGCTGCCGAAGCGGCGCACCAGGTCGGCATGTCCGTGGCGGTAGCGTTCGGGCAGCAGGCTGGCCAGCGGGCGGCCGACGAGCTGCGGCGCCGGGCAGCGGAACATCTGCGCCGCCGCCGGGTTGGCCATGACGATGACCTGCGCGGCGTCGGCGGTGACGATGGCCTCGGAAGCCGAGTCGACGACGCCGCGCAGCATCGCCTCGCGCGTCTGCAGCGCGAGCGATGCGCGTTCGAGCTCGGCGCGGTGTCGTGCGTCGCTGTCGCGGCGCTGCTGCTCGGCCTCGGTGCGCGCCTGGTCGCTGCGATGCAGCATCGCGCGCGCGGCCTCGACCTCGGTGATGTCCACCGGCGACCTGTGCCGGCCGCTGCCGTCGGCCAGCGAGGCCACGGCGCCGGCCAGGCGCCGACCCGCCCAGATGCCACCGAGCACTCCGGCCAGCGTGGCGACGAGCACCGCCAGCGCGAGCGCGGCGGCTGCCCCCGCCACCGGGGCCACGGCCTCGCTGCGCGGGCGCACGAGCGCGACGCTCCAGGGCGCCTGCCCGAGCGCGACGGTGCGGGTCAGCGCGTCTGTGATGTCGCCAGCACCGATGCGCGCGATGAGCTGGCTGCGGCTGTCGCGCAACTCGAGCGCAGCGCGCTTGGGCAGCGTGATCTGCGCGAGGTAGCGGCCGAAGTGCTCCGGTGCGGCCAGGCTCACCAGCACGAACGCCGTCTGCCCCGAGCGCATCGCGGGCACGGCGATGCCCACCCGCAGTTCACCCGAAGCCGGGTCGGCGACGAGATCGCCGACCGCCGGTGCACCGGTGCGCACCGCCTCGTCGATGGCCGAACGCCCGGCCGGGCGCGGCGCCGGCGGCAGCGGCGCGGCCAGCGGCTCGGCGGTGCTGAAGACGACGGTGCGGTCGGGCCTGACCAGAGCCACCTCGCTGCCGAAGAGGCGGCGAAAGGCCTGTGCCTCGCGGTACAGGCCCGCGAGCTGCGGCGGATCGTCGGCCAGCGGCGACAGCGCCAGCATCTGCAGCGCGTCGACGCGCGCCTCGACGTAGCGGTCGAGCACGGCCGCGGCGTTGGCGGACAGGCGCTGCGCGGCCTGCTCGTTCTGGGCCCGCAGACCGGCGACGTGCCACGCCGCCAGCGCGGCCGCAAGCCCGAACAGCGGCAGCACGCACCACCAGATCAGCAGGAACAGGAAGCGACGCAGTGTCATCGCAGTGTCATGGGTGCACGAAGTCTGCCGTCGGCTGCGTCGCCGGCCGCCCCGACGCGGTCTTGCCGCTCAGCCACGCATGGGCTGCGGCAGGAACGTCACGGGCGCGGGGAAGACGCAGCTTCAGCCCGAGCGCCGCGATCATCGGGTAGAAGAAGGCCGGCGTCACGCGCGCGATCATGCAGCAAGGGCGCGTGCCGCCGGGCAGGCGCGCGCGAAGCGCACGCCGCAGGAGTGCGCTTCGCGCGGCCGAGACCCGCAGCGCGCCGAGCACGCCCGGCGCGCGCCGATACGATCGCGGCCGCAAGCTGCGCTCATGCACGACGCACCGCAAGACACCCTCATGAACACCCCGAAGCGCTGGCAGTTCTGGATCGACCGCGGCGGCACCTTCACCGACGTCGTCGGCCGTCGCCCCGACGGCGGCCTCGAGACGCTCAAACTGTTGTCCGACAACCCCGAGCAGTACCCGGACGCCGCGGTGGAAGGCCTGCGCCGCCTGCTCGGCCTGCGCGCGGGCGAGCCGATCACACCCGCGCGCGTCGAATGCGTGAAGATGGGCACCACGGTGGCCACCAACGCGCTGCTCGAGCGCCGGGGCGAGCGCACGCTGCTGGTCACGACGCGCGGTTTTCGCGATGCGCTGCGCATCGCCTACCAGGCGCGGCCGCGCCTGTTCGAGCGCCACATCGTGCTGCCCGAAATGCTGTACGAGCGCGTCGTCGAGGCCGACGAGCGCGTCGGCGCGCACGGCGAGGTGCTGGCACCGCTGGACGAGGCGCAACTGGCGCGCGAGCTGCAGGCCGCGCACGACGCCGGCATCCGCAGCGTGGCCGTCGTCTTCATGCACGGCTATCGCTACACCGCGCACGAGCAGGCGGCGGGCGCGCTGGCGCGGCGCATCGGCTTTGCGCAGGTCAGCGTCTCGCACGAGGTGAGCCCGCTCATCAAGCTCGTCGCGCGCGGCGACACGACGGTGGTCGACGCCTACCTGAGCCCGATCCTGCGCCGCTACGTCGAGCGCGTGCAGGCGCAGATGCCGGGCGTGCGCCTGTTCTTCATGCAAAGCAGCGGCGGCCTGACCGAGGCGCATCGCTTCCAGGGCAAGGACGCCGTCCTCTCGGGACCGGCCGGAGGCATCGTCGGCATGGTGCGCACGGCGCTGGCGGCGGGCCACGAGAAGGTGATCGGCTTCGACATGGGCGGCACCAGCACCGACGTCAGCCACTACGCGGGCGAGTTCGAGCGCGCCTTCGAGACGCAGGTGGCCGGCGTGCGCATGCGCGCGCCGATGATGAGCATCCACACCGTGGCTGCCGGCGGCGGCTCGATCCTGCAGTTCGACGGCGCGCGGCTGCGCGTCGGTCCGTCCAGCGCCGGCGCCAACCCCGGCCCGGCGAGCTACCGCCGCGGCGGCCCGCTGGCGCTGACCGATGCCAACGTCATGCTCGGGCGCATCCAGCCGGCGTGGTTCCCGCGCGTGTTCGGGCCGCGCGCCGACGAGGCGCTCGACCGCGACGGCGTCCTCGCGCGCTTCGCGGCGCTGGCCGCCGACGTGCGCGCGCGCGGCGCGCACGACGCAAGCGCCGAATCGCTGGCCGAGGGCTTCCTGCACATCGCCGTGCAGAACATGGCCAATGCGATCAAGCGCATCTCGGTGGCGCGCGGCCACGACGTCACGCACTACACGCTGCAGTGCTTCGGCGGCGCCGGCGGCCAGCACGCCTGCGCGGTGGCCGACGCGTTGGGCATGAGCCGCGTGTTCGTGCATCCGTTGGCTGGCGTGCTGTCGGCCTACGGCATGGGCCTGGCCGACCGGATCGCGATGCGCGAGGCGAGCGTCGAGCAGCCGCTCGACGCCGCCGGGCAGGCTGCAGCATCGGCGCAACTGCAGCGCCTGGGCCAGGCGGCGCAGGACGAACTCGTGCAGCAGGGCGTGGCGCGCGAGGCGATCGTGCTCAGGCCGCGCATCCACCTGCGCTACCAGGGCACCGACACCGCGCTCGTGCTCGAGCACGCCGAACGCCCTGCACTGCGCGCCGCCTTCGAGGCCGCGTACCGCCAGCGCTACGCGTTCCTGATGCCCGGACGCGCGCTCGTGATCGAGGCCGTGTCGATCGAGGCCGTGGCCGCCGGCGAGCGCTTCGAGGCCGAGGCCGCGGCCGGCGCGCCGCCCGCGCACCGGCCGGTGCCGGCGGCGCGCGTGCGCGTGCACTGCGGCCGCTGGCTCGACGCGCAGCTGTTCGTGCGCGAGCAACTCGCGCCCGGCGCGCTGATCGACGGCCCCGCCATCATCGCCGAGCGCAACGCGACGACGGTGGTCGAGCCGGGCTGGCGCGCGCGCCTCGCCGCGGCCGGGCCGCTCGAACTCGAACGCGTCGAGCCGCGAGCGCGGCAGCACGCCATCGGCACCGCGGTCGACCCGGTGATGCTCGAGGTGTTCAACAACCTGTTCATGAACATCGCCGAGCAGATGGGCCTCAGGCTGCAGAACACGGCGCACTCGGTCAACATCAAGGAGCGCGTCGACTATTCGTGTGCGCTGTTCGACAGCGCGGGTGAGCTGATCGCCAACGCGCCGCACATGCCGGTGCACCTGGGCAGCATGAGCGAGAGCATCAAGACGGTGATCGCGCGCAACCCCGCGATGCGCGCCGGCGACGTCTACGTGCTCAACGACCCCTACCACGGCGGCACGCACCTGCCCGACGTGACCGTCGTGACGCCGGTCTACCTCGAGGCCCACGACGCGCAGGCGGCCTTTCACGTCGCCTCGCGCGGCCACCATGCCGACATCGGCGGCAGCACGCCGGGCTCGATGCCGCCGTTTTCCCGCACCATCGACGAGGAGGGCGTGCTGTTGGACAACTTCCTGCTCGTGCGCGACGGCGTGCTGCGCGAGCGCGAGCTCGACGCGCACCTCGCCGCCGGGCCGTGGCCGGCGCGCAACCCGGCGCAGACCATCGCCGACCTGCGCGCCCAGATCGCCGCCAACGAAAAGGGCGTGCAGGAACTGCGCGCGATGGTCGCGCAGTACGGCCGCGCCACCGTCGCCGCCTACATGCAGCACGTGCAGGACAACGCCGAGGAATCGGTGCGCCGCGTCATCACGGCGCTGCGCGACGGCGCCTACACGCTCGAGCTCGACAACGGCGCGCGCATCGCGCTCGAGGTCACGGTGCATCGCGAACGGCGCGAGGCGACGATCGACTTCACCGGCACGAGCGCACAGTTGCCGAACAACTTCAACGCGCCCCGCGCGGTGACGACGGCGGCGGTGCTGTTCGTCTTTCGCACGCTGGTCGACGACGACATCCCGCTCAACGCCGGCTGCCTGAAGCCGCTGCACGTGATCGTGCCCGAAGGCTGCATGCTCAACCCGCGCCCGCCCGCAGCCGTGGTGGCGGGCAACGTCGAGACCTCGATGTGCGTGACGAACGCGCTGTACGGCGCGCTCGGCGTCATGGCCTCGGCGCAGTCGACGATGAACAACTTCACCTTCGGCAACGACACCTACCAGTATTACGAGACCATCGCCGGCGGCTCGGGCGCGGGGCCCGGCTACGACGGCACCAGCGTCGTGCAGACGCACATGACCAATTCGCGCCTGACCGACCCCGAGGTGCTCGAGCTGCGCTTTCCGGTGCAGCTGCAAAGCTACGCGATGCGCACCGGCAGCGGCGGCGCCGGGCGCTGGCGCGGTGGCGACGGCGGCGTGCGCCGCGTGCGCTTCCTCGAGCGCATGACGGCCAGCATCCTCAGCAACGGACGCCGCGTCGGCGCCTTCGGCATGGCCGGCGGCGCGCCCGGCGCGCCCGGCGTCAACCGCGTCGAGCGCGCCGACGGGCGCATCGAGCCGCTCGGGCACATCGGCTCGGTGACGATGGAGCCGGGCGACGTGTTCGTCGTCGAGACGCCCGGCGGCGGCGGCTACGGCCGCCCGGACAGCGCGCCTTCGGCGCGCAGCGCGTGAGTGCGAGCGCACGGCTCGGCACCGCAGCGCCCGGCAGCGAACGGCGGCCGCCCGAGCCGGCTGCTGCGGCACCGCGGCTCACTTCAGCCTCGGTCGAACGACGATCTTGACGGCCGATTCGTTGTTGTGGATCAGCCTGTCGAATCCCTGCGCGATCAGGTCGTCCAACTCGATGCGCTGGGTGATGAACGGCGCCAGATCGATCTTGCCGCTCTCCACCAGTTTGATGGTCTCCTGGTGGTCGTTGCAGTAGGCGATCGTTCCGCGCACGTCCAGTTCCTTCATGACCACGTTGAATACATCGACGCTGGCCGGATGGCTCCAGATGGACACGATCACCAGCACGCCGCCCGGCGCGATGGCGGCGACCAGGGTATCCAGGACCTTGTTGACGCTGGTGCACTCGAATGCCACGTCCGCGCCCTTGCCGCCGGTGATCTTCATCACCTCCGCAACCACGTCCACCTGGGTGGGGTCCAGGATGTGATCGGCGACGCCGGATGCACGCGCCTTGTCCTTGCGCGCTGTGCTCAGTTCCGTGACGATGACGTTCAGGCCCTTGGCCTTCAGAATGGCCGACAGCAGCAGACCGATGGGGCCGGCGCCGCCGACCAGGGCGGTGTCTGCGGCTTTGGCGCCGCTGCGCGCGTAGGCATGGTGGCCCACGGCCAGCGGTTCGATCAAGGCCGCCTGGTCGAGCGGGATGGCCTTGGAGATCGGATGCACCCAGCGACGCTGGACCGCGATCTTTTCGGACAGGCCGCCGCCACGTCCGCCCAGTCCGATGAAGTTCATGTTCTTCGACAAGTGGTACTTGTCGTTGGGTCCGGTGGGCACGTCGTCGGCCACGATGTAGGGTTCCACCACGACGTGCTGGCCGACCTCGATATCGTTCACGCCCTGACCCACGGCATACACGACGCCGGAGAATTCGTGGCCCATGGTGACGGGCGCCGACTCCTTCGAGATCGGATGCGGGTGGCCACAGGGCGGAATGAAGATCGGCCCCTCCATGAATTCGTGCAGATCGGTGCCGCAGATCCCGCACCAGGCCACTTCGATGCCCACGGTGCCGGGTTGCACCACCGGTTCGGGGATGTCTTCGATGCGGATGTCTCGTCGATCGTAAAAGCGTGCGGCTTTCATGGCTGGCGCTCCTGGCTTGAATTCGAATGAAGAGGTGCGGCCTCGGCCGCCCCTGTGGCTGCGTCGTGGGCACGGTGTGTGCAAGATCGGCGCTTTCGCCGCACGTTCGGCGCCGTGCCCGGTACCCCGAACGTCATCGTCGACGCGAATCGGCCTGCATCACGGCTGCAGATGCTGGCGCAGCAGCGAGTTGACTTCCCCCGCCTTTTCCATCTGCGGCATGTGACCGGCACCCGCCAGCACCTTGACGGAGGCGCCGGCCGGCGCAGCCCTTGCGTGCGCACTCGGAATGACCGCGTCCTCCTGGCCCCAGATCAGCAGCACCGGCTTGCCGAAACTCCCGAGGGCCTGCCCAGGCAGTTCGCTCTGCCGGCCGCCGGCAAAGAGCTGCGCGCTCAGTTCGCCCAGCGCTTCGCCCACGCCATCCAGGCGCTTGTACTTGAGCAGGTCGTCGAGCAACTGGCGGCTGACCAGGCTCGAATCGGCAAACAGCAACTCGGCCACGGGTTTGAGTTCGCGGCGCGAATTGGCGCGCACGAAGCCGTCAATGTAGTCGCGGTTGATCTCGGCGCCGAAACCGGCGCTGTCGATCAGCGCCAGCGAGGCGACCTTGTCCGGCGCATCGAGGGCGAGTTGGGCTGCCACGCCGCCGCCCATCGAGTGGCCGACCAGGTGCGCCGAGGCGACGCCGATCTGCTCCATGAAGCGGCCGACGAACGCCGCCATGGCCTCGAGCGTCGTGCCCGCCAGCCGTGCGCTGCTCTGGCCGTGCGCCGGCAGGTCGAGCGCGATCACCGGGTGCGCCTCGGCGATGGCATCGAGGTTGAACAGCCAGTTGTTGAGGTCGCCGCCGAAGCCGTGGACGAAGAGCACCGGCGTGCCTTCGTCCGGGCCGCGCCGGGCGTAGCGCACGCGGATGCCGTCGACGTCGGCGTATTCGAATGCCGGGCCGCTGTCTTCGTCGCTGTCGGCGGCTGCGGGAACCTCGAACGCGGCGATGTAGGCGTCGATGTCGGCATCGCCGACCTCGGGCTCGGCGAGCACGGCCAGCAGCGCCCTGACCGGCAGCAGCTCGCCGGGCTGTGCGACGATGCGTCGCAGCAGGCCGGCGTCGGTGGCCTCGACGGCGTTGGAGATCTTGTCGGTGTCGACGTCGACCAGCGACTGCCCGACCTCGATGCGTGCGCCTTCGGCGACCAGCCATTCCTGCACCGTGCCTTCGCGCATCTCCAGGCCCCATTTGGGCATGACCACGGGGGTGATGGCGGCAGACATCAGTTGCGCCTCCCCTTGCCCATGGTGCGGCGCGCGGCGTCGGCGATCTGCGCGGCACTCGGGATGTAGAGGTCTTCCAGCGCCGGCGAGAAGGGCACCGGTGTGTGCGGCGGCGCGACCATCTGGATCGGCGCCTGGAGCGCGTCGAACGCCTGCATCGCCACCTGCGCGGCGATGTCGGTGGCGATGTTGCAGCGCGGGCTGGCTTCGTCGACGACCACCAGCCGCCCGGTGCTCTCGACCGTCTCGAGCACGGTGTCCATGTCCAGCGGCGAGAGCGTGCGCAGGTCGACCACCTCGGCCTCGATGCCTTCCTTGGCCAGCACGGCGGCGGCGTCGAGCGCACGGTGCACCATCAGACCGTAGGTGACGATCGACACGTGCTTGCCGTCGCGCACGATGTTGGCCTCGCCGAACGGGATGGCGTAGGAGTTCTCGGGCACGTCGCCCTCCAGACCGTAGAGGTTCTTGTGCTCGCAGAAGATCACCGGATCGTTGTCGCGGATCGACTGGATCAGCAGGCCCTTGGTGTCGTAGGGCGTGCTCGGACAGACCACCTTCAGGCCCGGGATGTGGGTGAAGATGGGCGTCAGCATCTGCGAGTGCTGGGCGGCGGCGCGAAAGCCCGCACCGACCATCGCACGGATGACCACCGGCGTCTCGGCCTTGCCGCCGAACATGTAGCGGAACTTGGCGGCCTGGTTGAAGATCTGGTCGAAGCACACGCCCATGAAGTCGACGAACATCAGTTCGGCGATCGGGCGCATGCCGCAGGCGGCGGCGCCGATGGCGGCGCCGACGTAGGCGCTCTCCGACAGCGGGGTGTCGAGCAGGCGCTCGCCGTGCTTGGCGTACAGCCCCTTGGTGACGCCGAGCACGCCGCCCCAGGCGTCCTTCTCGCCGTCGGCGCCGGCGCCGCCGACGATGTCCTCGCCGAGCATGATGACGCTCGGGTCGCGGGTCATTTCCTGGTCGATCGCCTCGTTGATCGCCAGCTTCATGCTGAGTCTGCGGGCCATGGGTGGATCTCCTGGACAGTGGGGGTTCAGTAGCTGACGTAGACGTCGGTGGTCAGGTCGGCCGCCGTCGGCAGGGGCGCAGCCCGCGCCTGCTGCACGGCGTGCTCGATCAGCGCCGCGACCTCGCGGTCGATGGCGTCGAGTTCGGCCTGGGTCAGCACTGCGGCTTCGGTCACGCGCTGCGTGAAGATCTTCAGGCAGTCGCTGTTGGCGCGGATGTCCTCGAGTTCGCCCGGGGCGCGGTAGGTCTGGGCGTCGCCCTCGAAGTGGCCGTAAAAGCGCACCATCTTGCATTCCAGCAGCGACGGCCCGCCGCCTTCGCGCGCGCGCCGGATCACCTCGCCGGCGGCTTCGTGCACGGCGAAGAAGTCGGTGCCGTCGACGGTGACGCCCGGGATGCCGAAGCCGGCGGCGCGATCGACGTAGCTGTCGACCGCGGTGGCGTAGTCGCGCGAGGTCGACTCGGCGTAGCCGTTGTTCTCGATGACGAAGAGCATCGGCAGGTTCCACACCGCGGCCAGGTTCATGCTCTCGAGGAAGGTGCCCTGGTTGGACGCGCCGTCGCCCGAGAAGGTGATGCCGACCTCGCCCCTGCCGCGGAACTTGGCGGCCAGCGCCGCGCCGCAGATCAGCGGCGCACCGGCGCCGAGGATGCCGTTGGCGCCCAGCATGCCCTTGGACAGGTCGGCGATGTGCATCGAGCCGCCCTTGCCGTTGCACGAGCCGCCGCTCTTGCCGTAGATCTCCTTCATCATGCCGACCACGTCGACGCCCTTGGCGATGCAGTGGCCGTGGCCGCGGTGCGTGCTGGCGATGCGGTCGCCGTCGTTCAGGTGGTGCAGGATGCCGACCCCGGCCGCTTCCTGGCCGGCGTACAGGTGCACGAAGCCGGGGATGTCGCCGCGCGAGAAGTCCACGTGCAGGCGCTCCTCGAAGTCGCGGATGGTGCGCATCTGGCGGTAGCACTCCAGCAACTGCTCGCGGCCCAGGGGCAGCGCGCGCGATGGGCTCTTGGCCTTGCTCATGCAGATCTCCTCGATGGGGTGGGCGGGGCGGGGGAAATCGAAGCGCACGCAGTGCCCGGCGCGAGCGGCGCGAGCGGCGCCGGCAGCGCGCGGGTGTGGATGTCGCGCAGCAGGCCGTTGGCGGCGGCGTAGCGCAGGCACGCGGTGACGTCGATCGAGCGGAACGCGCGCTCGCGCAGCGTCACGGTGAGCACGTCGTCGGGCCCGAAGGTGATCTCGCGCTCGCCATCCAGGGCGACGACGCCGGCGCGCTGGCGCACGCGCGTGGCCTGGCCGTCCGCCAGCCGCTGCCAGCCGTGCACCGGGACCGGGCGCAGCAGGCCCGGGGCGATCGGCGCATGCAGCGCGAACAGCGGCGCGGCGGCGATCTGCGGATCGCCTTCGGTGGGCTCGAGCTCGACGTTCAGGCCGCCCGGCTCGCGGCGTCCGACCGGCGCCAGCAGCCCGCCGATCGCCGACAGGCCGATGGCCTCGGGTTCGGCGAACGCCAGGTACAGCGCCGCCAGCGAATCGGCTTTCCACAGCGCCTTGGCGCCGATGTAGTGCTCGCGCGCGATGGCCACGTCGACCAGGGCGATGTCGTGGCGTGCCGCGTCGGCATCGGGGTTGAGGGTCACGTCCAGCCGTTTGTTGAAGGCCAGCGCCTGGGCGGCCGGCAGGCGCCCTGTGGCGTACAGGCCCACCGCCAGGCCGGCCATGGTCGCCTCGCGCATTTCCGGGTAGGCGTTGTTGGTGCCGGTGGACAGGCCGGCGATCGGCACCTGGCCGCATTCGCGCACCACGGCCCGGTGCGTGCCGTCGCCGCCGAGCACCACGATGGCCGCCACCCCGGCCTCGCGCAGCAGCCGCGCGGCGCGAAACGTGTCGTGCACGCGCGCCGTCACCGGCATGTCGAGCCAGTCCAGCTCGGGCCAGTCGGCGACGCGCTCGGCCGATGCGCGCTCGCGTGCCAGGTGGCGCAGCAGCATGGGCCTGAGCCCTTCGCGGTCGGGCATCATCAGCACGTGGCGCACGCCGCAGGCGCCCAGCGCGGCCAGCGTGCGCAGGACGATGTTGACGCGCTCAGCCAGCTGCAGGCTGGCCGCATTGGCGACCACGCGCCGGATGTCGCGCGCCGAAACCGGGTTGGCGATGATGCCGACGCTCGCGCCGTCGGCCCGCTCGAGCGGTCGGGCCGGGCCGGGCGCCGGCTTCATCGTGCGTTGTGCGCTGCTGCGCATCGGACTTCCTTGCGTCGTCTCGTTCCTCCTGTGGTGCAAATCACGTGCCAGCGCCCAACGCCTGAATCAGGAAGCGAAAGCGAGGGATTACCCGCATGACGCCGGCGCCGCGGTGCCTATGGGCGCACGGTCTGCGTGACAGATGTCACGCGTACACGGGTGCAGGCAGCGAACAGGTGCGCGCCGCTGCGCCGCGTCGGCGACGAGCGATCAGTGGCTCGTGGCGGTGTCGCGCCGATTGGGCGACCGGATGCCGAAGCGCTCCATGCGCCGGTACACCGTCATGCGGCTGACGCCGAGCTGCCGCGCGACTGCGCTCAGGTTCCAGCCGGCGGCGCGCAGGTATTGCATCAGCAACATGCCTTCGGGCGGCAGGTGGTGCGGGCCGTACGGGTGCGGGGAAGGTGCTGCGGGCGCGGGCGGTGGGGCCGGGGGCGGGGCGTGCGCGACCGGGGCGGCGGCGGCGCGCAGCGAGGCCGTGCGGCCGAAATCGTCCGGCAGGTCGTCGGGCCCGATCAGGCCGTGGTTGCACACGGCGCGCGCGTATTCGAGCACGTTGGCCAGCTCGCGCAGGTTGCCGGGCCAGGTGTGCGCGGCGAGCAGCGCGCGAGCGCCGGAGTCGATGCGCGCGTCCTTGCCGAGCAGCTTGTCGATCAGCCAGTCGAGGTCGCGGCGTTCGCGCAGTGGCGGCAGGGTGACGAGAGCGCCGTTCAGGCGGTAGTACAGGTCTTCGCGGAAGCGCCCGGCGCGCACCGCCTGCTCGAGCGCGTGATGGCTGGCCGAGATGACGTGCAGGTCGACCGGTACCGGGCGTGCGGCGCCGATGGCGAGCACCTCACGCTCGGCCAGCACGCGCAGCAGGCGCGACTGCAGCGCCAGCGGCATGTCGCCGATCTCGTCGAGGAACAGGGTGCCGCCGTCGGCTTCCTGGATCAGGCCCCGCCGCGGCCGCGGGCCGGCGCCCGAGAAGCTGCCGGGCACATGCCCGAACAGCTCGCTTTCGATCAGGGTCTCGGGGATGGCAGCGCAGTTGACGGCGACGAAGGGGCGCCGGTGCCGGGCACTGGCGGCGTGCAGCGCCTTGGCGAGGTATTCCTTGCCGGTGCCGGTCTCGCCGTGAAGCAGCAGGTTGATCGGCGCGTCGACCAGGCGCGTGGCGCGCTGCAACTGGCGCTCGAGAGCCGGATCGTCGCCGCACAGGGCCGCCAGCGGTGCCGCGATGGGGGCGGGTTCCGCCGCGCCGGCGTCGCGGCCGACGCGCCAGCGCGGTGCCGGCGGCACCGCACCGATGAACAGGGTGCGGCCGCTGCGATTGAGCGTGAGCACGCGCCGCTCGGCCGGCAAGCTGGCCAGGCAGCGGCCGAACTGCTCGAGGCGCGCGTCGAAGAGCGCCTCGAACGCCTGACCCAGCACCCGGCTGGCCTCTCGCGGCCCGGCGTGGGGCAGGCCGAGCTCGCGCTCCAGCAGCTCCTGGGCGCGCCGGTTGTGGCCGATCACGCGGCCACAGTCATCGAGCGCGAGCAGATAGTCGGGGTTGACGTCGACGAACGCGGGTGCGCTCGACAGGCGCAGGCTCCAGTCATGGCGATGCACGCGGGCGAAGTGCGCGTTCTCGATGTGATGGGCATGGACCTTCACCAGTTGCAGCGCCAGCTGCTGGCTCGACTTGGGCAGGGGTGACACCAGCGCCGAGATGTCCAGGATGGCGTTCAGACGCCCGGCGGAATCGAACACCGGCGCCGCCGTGCAGGTGAGCGGGATGTGCGTGGCGTCGAAATGATCCGTCTGGTGCACCGTCAGCGCGCTGCCGGTGGCCAGCGCCGTGCCGACGGCGCAGGTGCCGGCGTGCATCTCGTTCCAGTCCGACCCCAGGTACAGGCCGGCACGGCGCAATTGCGCCGCGGCCTGCTGGTCGCCCAGGTAGTCGACCGTGACGCCGTGGCCATCGGTCAACAACACGACGTAGCCGATGCCGGCGACCTGGCGGTACAGGTCGCCCAGCCCGTGGCGGGCGATCTGGGTGAACTCCTCGACGCGTTCCTGGTGCTCCCTCAACTGGCTCCAGGGCAGGATGCGTGCCTCCTGCATGCGCGTGGGGTCGAGCCCATGGTCGTCGATGCAGCGCTGCCACGAGCTGCGGATGATGTCGTCGTGGCGGGCCGCAGTGGCGGCCGGGCGCGAACCCGCCGATCCGCTCGTGAGGTCGAGCACCGTGTCGATGTGCTGACGCTGCCGCGAATCCACCGGGGGTCTCCTGCGCGGTGGTGAACAGCATCGCACTATAGGCGCATGGGGCGCATGGGGCGCATGGGGCGCATGGGGCGCACCGAGCGCGTCGGGCGATTCCTCTCGGCAGGCCCCGAGGCGCGGCCGGCGGCGGCCTGCGGCGGCCACGCGCCGCCGCCTGGCGACTCGGCCACCGCCTCATGCCGATCCGCCAGCCGGTTGCCCCAGGCCCATCGTCGTGCGCAAGCGGTGCCGGTGGCTGCATCTTCGGGATTGCCCCGGACCTCGAAGCGTCGTAACGGCACGGCCGGCTGGGCAGGGCCACAGACCCCCGTTGGTGGGTGCTCGCTTGTCGCGCATCGTGCGCGGTTCTAGACTGCAGCGCCAACCCCCGACGAAGCGGAGGCAGCGAGATGGGCAAGCATGCGCTGTGCATCGGCATCAACAACTACCCCGGCACGCACATGGACCTGGCCGGCTGCGTGAACGACGCCAACGACTGGGCCGCGCTGCTGCGGGCACGCGGCTTCGACGTGAAGATGCTGCTCGACAGCCAGGCGACCAAGGCGGCGATGGTCGAGGGCTTCAGGTCGGTCATCGGCGCGGCGGCCGGCACCGACGTGGTCGTCATCACCTACTCGGGCCACGGGACCTACGTGCCGGACACCGACGGCGACGAGATCGACGGCCTGGACGAGGCGCTGTGCCCCTACGACCTGCAGACCGGCGGCGCGGCGCTGATCGACGACGAGATCCACGATCTGCTGCGCGCGCGCAAGGCGGGCGTGCGGCTGGTGCTGATCTCGGACAGCTGCCACTCGGGCACGGTGACGCGCGCCGCGGCGCCCGACCCCGGTGCCGGCGACGCACCGCGCCCGCGCTTCATGCCGCCGGGCAACTGGCTGCCCGAGGAGTGGCTGCCCCGCGGCGCGAGCGCCAAGCCGCTCGCGCGGGTCGCGGTGACGACGGGCGGCTCGGCCTTCAGGAGCGCGCTGTCGCGCAAGAGCGGGGACCTCCTGCTCGCCGGCTGCAAGGAGGGCCCCAACAACTTCAGCTACGACGCCCGGATCAAGGGGCGTGCCAACGGTGTGTTCACCCACTACGCGATCGAGGCGCTGGCGGCGCTCGAGGCGGACAAGCCGAATGCCAGCTACGCCGACTGGCATCGCGCGATCACGCCGCAATACCTGCCGTCGGCCTCGTACCCGCAGAGCCCGCAGATCGCCGGCGACGCGGTGGCGCGCCGGCGCAGGATCTTCACCTGATCCGCCCGCCCGGCCGCTGCGCGCCCGGCGCGAACCGCAGTGCGCGCGGGAGCGGGCCCGGTGCGCAGGCACGCCGGTGTCCGCGCGCCGCCAGACGATGCAAGGAGCACAGACATGGCCGAAGCGATCAGGCTCGTCCTCACCGGGCGCCAGAGCGCCAGCGCCGAGCTGCCGGCGCTGCTGCAACCCGCCGTGCGCAGCGCCGGCGACGGTGCCGGCGTCGATGCGTTCCTGCCGCCCGGCTATCTGGTTGCGACGCGCAGCTTCGACGTCGGCCCGGCGGCGCGCGGCGGCGCAGACGGCGTCGCCGAGACGGCGCAGGCGCTCGACCCGGGCGAGGTGATCGTCCTCGAGCTGGAAGACGGCGGCGTCTTCGTCGCGAACGCCGAGCGCCTGCGCGAGGCGCTGCAGCTCAGCCATCCCGAGTTGGTCGGCAGCGATGGCCAGATCCTGATCGAGCGGCTGCGCGCCGAAGGTGCGGCACGGCGCGGTCCGCTCGGCGACGCCGTGGGCGGCCTGATCCGCAAGGTCTGCACCGTCGTCGTCGGCGCCACGCCCGACAATGCGATCGTCACCGAGGCGACGAGCAAGCTTGCCGAACTGGGCGTCACGAATGCCGCCTTGCTCGGGGTGAGCTGGCTCGGCACCAAGGCCTTGATGTGGGCGATCGAGAACCGGCTCGAGCGCGAGCCCGGGCGGCTGTACCGCTGGGCGGGCGCCGAGGGCCGCAAGGAGGATCTCGAGCCGGTCGACCTCGTCGCGCAGCCGCCGCGCGACCTCGAGCGCAATCCGCTGCTCGTCTTCGTGCACGGCACCGGCTCGAGCACGCTGGGCAGCTTCGGCGAGCTGCGCAGCGGCGAGCGCGATCTGTGGGGCACGCTCGAGCAGCGGTACACGGGCGGCATCTATGCGTTCGAGCACCGCACGCTGTCGGAAAGCCCGATCGACAACGCGATCGAGCTCGTGCGCGCGTTGCCGCCGGGCGCGCGCGTGAGCCTGGTGTCGCATTCGCGCGGCGGCCTCGTCGCCGACCTGGTGTGCCTGGGCGATTTCGATGCGCTCGTCGACGCCTACACCTATCGCTACGCCGGCACGGGCGACGCCCAGGCCGAAGAGGCGGCGCGCGTCAAGGCAGAACTCGATGGCGCGCACGCCGAGCAGCGCCAGCGCCTGCGCGAGCTGGCGGCGCTGCTGCGCGAGCGCAGGCTGTGCGTCGAGCGCTACGTGCGCACCGCGAGCCCGGCCAACGGCACCCGGCTTGCGAGCGGCAACTTCGATCTGTTCCTCTCGGCGCTGCTGAACCTGATCGGCGCCGTGCCGTTCCTCTACGCGAGCCCGTACTACTCGGCCTTCAAGCGCGTCGTCGTCGACATCGCCAAGAACCGCACCAATGCGCATCTGGTGCCCGGCATCGAGGCCATGCTGCCCGACTCGCCGATGGCGCGCCTGCTGCGCGACGCGCCGGTGCGCGCGGGCATCGGCATGTCGGTCATCGCCGGCGACATCGAAGGCGGCAGCCTGCTGCAGCGCCTGGGCGTGCTGCTCACCGACTTCCTGTTCTTCGACGACGCCGACAACGACCTGGTGGTCGACACCCAAGCGATGCTCGCCGGCATCGCGCCGCAGGCCGCGGCGCGCGTGCTGTTCGATCGCGGCGCCGACGTCTCGCACTTCCGCTACTTCGTCAACTTCGACACCCGCAGCGCGCTGCGCGACTGGTTGACGGCGGGCGACGTCGCGCGGCTCGATGCGTTCCGCGCGCTGCCCTCGGCCGCGGACTTCGAGGCCGCGCTCGCGGCGGCGACGCGCGATGCGCTGGCCACGGACCGCCCGGTCGTGGTCGTGCTGCCCGGCGTGATGGGGTCGCACCTGTGGGCCCACCGCAGCGACCACGTCTGGTTCGAAGCGCTCGACATCGCCGCCGGCGGCCTGGCCAAGATCGAATGGGGCTGCGACGGCGTCGAGGCGCGCGACCTGTTCGCCTCGTCGTACGGCGAGATCTGCGCCGAGCTCGCGAAGACGCATCGCGTCGAGCGCTTTTCCTACGACTGGCGCCAGCCGCTGGACGTGCTCGGCGAACGGCTGGGCGAGTTCCTCGACCGCCTCATGCGGCAGACTGTGCAGCCGATCCGCCTGCTCGCGCACAGCATGGGCGGTCTCGTGGTGCGCGCCTGCATCTACCGGCGCCGCGCCGTGATGGACGCGCTGATGGCGCGCGACGGTGCGCGCCTGCTCATGTGCGGCACGCCGCATCAGGGCGCGCATTCGATGGTCGAGAACCTGCTCGGCAAGGGCGACACGCTGCGCCAGCTGGTGTGCCTCGACCTGAAGCACGACATGCAGCAGGTGCTCGACATCGTGGCGGGCTTTCGCGGCGCGCTGCAATTGCTGCCGCGCACCGGCTTTCGCGACGTCTTCCAGGCGCAGCCCGGCGGCGGCGAGGTGCACGACTACTTCGACCCGGCCACGTGGAGCGGCTTCAAGGGCCAGGTGCGCGACTTCTGGTTCGGCGACGGACGCTGCGCGACGCCCGCGCGCGAGGCGCTCGTGGCCGCCGGCTGGCTGTGGCAGCAGGACAATGAACGCGGCGGCACGCCCGGCCTGCCGGCCGCCTACGAAGGCAAGAGCGTCTATGTGTTCGGCATCGCGCGCAACACGCCTTGCGGCGTGCGCGACGAAGGCGGCCGCCCGAAGATGGTCGGCACCACGCTCGGCGACGGCACCGTGACCTGGGCCTCCGGGCGCATCGGCGGCATCGGCTCCTTCTACTACCTGCCGGCCGCGCACGGCGACCTGCTGGCCTCGCGCGAGCATTTCGCGGCGCTGGTCGATCTGCTCGCCGGTGGCGTGACGACGCGCCTGTCGACGCAGCCGCCGGCGCTGCGCGCCATCGAGCAGCCGCAGCCGGTGACGTACGACGCGGGAGCGCCGGTCGTGGTCGACGCGCGCGGCGTCGAACACGCGCTCGTGGGCGCCTCGTCGCGCCGGCGCACGCCGCCGCGCGCGCGGCGCTGCCTCGACGTGTCGGTCAGGGCGATGGACCTGCGCTTCGTCACCGACCCGATCCTGGTCGGGCACTACGAGCAGGACCCGATCGCCGGGCCCGAAAGCCTGATCGACCGCGAACTGCTCGGCGGCGATCTGGGCCAGCGCTACGGCCTCGGCCTGTATGCCGGCGCGCGCGGCAGCGCGCTCGTCGTGCTGCGCGCCGGCAACGGCGCGGCCGCGGTGCGCGCTGCCGTGCGCGGCGCCGTCGTGTGCGGGCTCGGCCCGTACGACGGTGCGCTCGGCATGGGCGACCTGACCGAAGCCGTGCGCACCGGCGCCATGCGCTATCTGATGCAGATCACCGACGTGCTGGGGCGCAGCGAGCGCGAAGTGGGCTTGTGCGCACTGCTGCTCGGCTACAACTCGTCGGCCAACCTCAGCGTCGCGGCATCGGTCGAAGCGCTCGTGCGTGGCGTCGTGGAAGCCAACCAGCGTTTCCGCGAAGCCACGCGGCTGGACATCCGCATCCGGCGCGTCGAAATCGTCGAGCTGTACCAGGACACGGCGATCGCCGCCGTCTACGCGCTGCGCCAGCTCGACGCGCGCCTCGGCGCGCTGGCCGCCAGGCTCGGCACGGCGCTCGTCGTGCGCGGCGAACTCGAGCAAGGCGAGGGCATGCGCCGGCGCCTGTTCGACGATCGCAACCTCGGGTACTGGCCGCGCCTGATCGTGACCGACGCCGATCGGCGCGACGACGCGCCCGCGCGCGCGGGCGAGATGCCCCGCAACTGTCCCGAGGACGGCGGCGCCGAGGGTGGCGTCCCTGGCGCCCCCGGCACGCCGGCGGAGCCGCCGACGCGCATCGCCGATCGCCTGCGCTTTCTGTACCTCGGGCAGCGCGCGCGCGCCGAATCGATCGTGCTGCAGCGCCAGCCGGGCCTCGTCGAGCAGATCGTGCGCCAGCAGATCCATGTCACGGCGTGGCAGGAGGACTTCGGGCGCATGCTGTTCCAGCTCATGGTGCCGCACGACTTCAAGGAGGCGGCGCGCCAGCTCGATCGCATCGTGCTCGTCGTCGACAGCTACACCGCCAACCTGCCGTGGGAGCTGATGCTGGCCGACGATGCCGAGCGCGACGGCGGCGACGGCAAGCCGCTGGCGGTGCGCACGCCCGTGGTGCGGCAGCTCGCCACGTCGCGCTACCGCGGGCAGGTGCGCCAGGGCCTCGTGCGCCAGGCGCTGGTGGTCGGCAATCCGTCGGTCGAGGGCTTCGAGCAGCGCTTCGTCGCACCCGGCGCCGCGCCCCTGCAGGCGCCGCCCTCGCTCACCGGCGCCGAGGCCGAAGCGCGCGCGGTGGCCAGGGTGCTCGAGGGCGTGGGCTACGGCGTCGAGCGCGAGATCGGCAGCGAGCGTCGCGCCATCGACGTGATGGCGGCGCTGTACCGCAGGCCCTATCGCATCGTGCACATCTCGGCGCACGGCGTGTTCAACCTGCGCCACTGCGACGGGCGGCCGCGCAGCGGGGTCGTGCTCTCCGACGGCCTGCTGATCACGGCCGCCGAGATCGACGCGATGCCGAGCGTGCCCGAGCTCGTCTTCCTCAACTGCTGCCACCTGGGGCAGATCGCGGTCGGTCGCGACGGCAACAAGCTCGCGGCCAGCCTGGCGCGCGAGCTGATCGACATCGGCGTGCGCTGCGTGGTCGCGGCGGGCTGGGCGGTGAACGACGCCAACGCAAGCCTGTTCGGCCGCACCTTCTACGAGGCGCTGCTGCTGCAGCGCCTGCCGTTCGGCGAGGCGGTGTTTCGCGCCCGCCGCGCGGTGTGGGAGCAGGACCCGAGCGACATCACCTGGGGTGCGTTCCAGGCCTACGGCGACGCCGGCTGGCGCGCCGAGGCGCGCATCGATGGCGCGGCCGGTGCCGACGGCGCGCCGTATGTCTCGCCGGACGAACTGCTCGACGATCTGGCGCGCCTGCGTGCCGACCTCGCGCGCCGGGCCCAGAGGCTGGGCGAACGCGAGCGGCGCACGCTGGTGCGCGCGCTCGAGGACAAGCTGAACAAGCGTTGTCCTGCCGGCTGGCTGGAGCTGGGGCCGGTCCACTCGGCGCTCGGCGCCACCTGGGCCGACCTGGGATTGTTCGCGCGCGCGCGCCGGGCCTACCTCGAGGCCGTGCGCGCCGGCGACAAGGCCGGCGGCGTGCCGATGCGCGACGTCGAGCAACTGATCAACGTCGAGGCGCGGCTGGGTGAGCAGCGTGCCGAGGTCGAGGCGACGGCTGAGATGGGGCGAGAGGTGGAGCGTGGGGTCGGAGGTGAGGGTGGGGCCACAGGAAGCCGCACGGCCGAATCGCCGCTGGAGCTCATCGACCTGGCGCTCACCCGGCTCGATCGGCTCGAGGGCATGGTGGGCGCCGGCTGCGCTGCGCAGGCGGCGCCGCTCAACGTGGAGCGCAGCGCACTGCGCGGCAGCGCGTTCAAGCGCAAGGCGGGCGTTCATGCCCGGCAGGCGCTGCGCGCGGCCGAGCCGCCCGCGCTCGTGCGCGGCGCGGTGCAGGCCATGCGCGAGGCCCTCGCCGCGTCCGCGCGAGCCTATGCGGCGGCGGCGGGCACCCCGGGCGCGGCGCGCTTCGACCCCTATCTGGCGCTCAACCGGCTCGCGCTCGAAGCCTCGAACGCCGATGCCGTCGAGACCACCGCGGCGAGCGACAGCGCGGCGCTCGAGCTCGCCCGGCAGTGCCGGCAGCGGGCGCAAGACGATTTCGCGCGCCAACCCGACGCGTGGAATGCCACCATGCCGGCCGACGCGCTGCTGGTCGCGCACCTGCTGGACGGCCGGCTCGGGCGCGACGACGAGGCCGGGCATGCCGCGTTCGACGCGGTGCAGCGCGCGTACGACGAGGCGCTGCGGTGCTACCCGCTCACGCCCGTGCAGATCGACTCGTTGGTGACCCAGCTCGAACTTCTCTCGCGCTTTTTCGACGCGCGTCATCTGGACGGCGGCCTGGCCGCGCACAGGCTCGTGGCCGACCGTCTGCTCGAGCTGGTGCAGCGCATCGATCCCGGCCGGGCGCCGCGCGGCGACCGACCGGCGGACGGCACCGCGGTGGGCGGCACGCCGCCCGCGACCGCTGCCGGGTAGGCGGCCAGCCGAGCGCGACGGGCCAGGCGCCTGGGCGGCGCAGGTGCGGGCGGCACCCCGCCGCCCGGCCTTCAGCGCCCGAGCAGATCCAGCAGCGTGCGCGCGACGACCTTCGTCGCGCGGCGCAGGTCCTCGAGCACGATGTGTTCGTCGGCGCGCTTGGCGTTCGATTCGAGCACCGTGCGCGGTCCGGCGCCGTAGATCACGGCCGGGATGCCGCGCTCGCTGAACAGGCGCGCGTCGGTGTACAGCGGCGTGCCCGAGGCCTCGATCGTCTCGCCGAAGACCGCGCTCGCGTGCCTGCACAGCGCATCGACCAGCGGCCGGTTGCCGGGCAGCGGCTGCATCGCGTGCGCCAGCAGCAGCCGCCTGATCTCGACCGTGACGCCAGGCAGGCTCGTCGCGGCGCGCTCGATCAGCGCGCGCAGGCCGGCTTCGACCTGCGCCGCATCCTCCTCGGGGATCATGCGGCGGTCGATCTTCAGCACCACCTTGCCCGGCACGACGTTGGTGTTGGTGCCGCCTGCGATCTGGCCGACGTTGACGTAGCCGTGCTCGATGCCCGCGACGGCGCTGCGGTGCTGCTCGAGGCGCGTGTTCTCCGCGTACAGGGCCGTGAGCACGCGGTTGGCGGCCTGCAGCGCGTCGACGGCGGTGCGCGGCACGGCCGCGTGGCCCATCCTGCCGTGCACGGTGGCTTCGAGCTGCAGGCAGCCGTTGTGCGCGGTGACGACCTGGTAGGCGAAGCCGGCGGCGATCTCGAGGTCGGGCTTCGTGAGCCCGTGCTCGAGCAGCCAGCCGGGCCCCAGCAGGCCGCCGAACTCCTCGTCGTAGGTGAACAGCAGGTCGATGCCGCCGGCCAGCGGCACGCCGGCGGCTTCGAGCGCGCGCGTGGCGAAGACGAAGGTCGAGAAGTCGCACTTGCTCACCGCCGCCGCGCGGCCGTAGAGCCTGCCGTCGGCGATCTCGGCGCCGTAGGGGTCGTGCGTCCAGCCTTCGCCCGGCGGCACGACGTCGCCGTGCGCGTTGAGCGCGACGATGCGTCCGCCCGGCGCATAGCGGCGCTGCACGACGAGGTTGGTGAGTGATTGCAGGCCGTAGGCGTGCACCTGCGCCGCGGGCACTTCGTGCGCCTGCGCGTCCAGGCCCATCGGTGCCAGCAGCGCGCGCGTGCGCAGCGCGTGCGGCGTGTTGTTGCCCGGCGGCGTGTCGGTGGGCACGCGCACGAGCTCCTGCACGAAGCGCACCTGCTCGTCGAAGTGCGCGTCGACGAAGGCGTCGAGCGCGGCGTAGGGGGCGGTCTGCTTCATGGCGTGTCGGCGGCGAGTTGGTCGAGCAGCGACTGCAGGGCACGCACCGCCAGGTCCATGTCGTGGCTGGTGCTGGATTCGAGCGGGTTGTGGCTGATGCCGGCGTTCTCGCCGCGCACAAAGAGCATCGCCTGCGGCAGCAGCTCGTGCATCTTCATCGCGTCGTGGCCGGCGCCGCTGGGCAGGCGCTGCACCGGCAGGCCGAGCGCGGCCACCGCGCGCTCCCAGCGCGCCTGCCATGCCGGCGCGCTGGGCGCGGCGGCGGCGCGCATCGTCTCCTCGAGGCGGTGGCCGACGCCGCGGCGCGCGCACAGGGCGTCGAGCTCGGCGAGCACGTCGCGCGCGCAGGCGTCGCGCACCGCGTCGGTGGTGGCGCGGATGTCCAGGCTGAAGCGGCAGCGCCCGGGGACGACGTTGATCGAGCCGCCCGGCACTTCGAGCATGCCGACGGTGGCCACGAGGTCGGGCGCGGCGGCGGCGCGCCTTTCGACGTACAGCAGCAGTTCGGCCACCGCGGCGGCGGCGTCGCGGCGGCGGCCCATCGGCGTCGTGCCGGCGTGGCTCGCCATGCCGAACACCTCGCCGACGTAGCGCACGCTGCCGTTGATCGAGCTCACGACGCCCAGCGGCAGGTCGAGCTCGGCGAGCACCGGCCCCTGCTCGATGTGGACCTCGACGTAGCCGAGGTAGCGCGCCGCATCACGCCGGCACTTCGGGATGTCGGCGATGCACAGCCCGGCGTGCTCCATCGCCTGGCGCATCGTGATGCCCTGCTCGTCCTGCTGGTCGAGCCAGGCCAGGTCGAAGTGGCCGGTGAGCGCGCCCGAGCCGAGGAAGACGGCCTTGTAGCGCTGCCCCTCCTCTTCGGCGAAGCCCACCACCTCGAAGCCGAACGGCAGGCGCCGCCCGGCGCGCGCGAGCTCGCGCACGCAGGCCATGGCCACCAGGATGCCCAGCCGCCCGTCGTACTTGCCGCCGTTGCGCACGGTGTCGTAGTGGCTGCCTGTGAGCAGGCGCCGGGCGCCCGCGTCCTGGCCGTGGTAGAGGCCGACGACGTTGCCGACGGCGTCGATGGCGACCTCGTCGAAGCCGCACTCGGCGCGCATCCAGTGCGCCAGGCGCTGCGCGACCGCGCGGTGCGCATCGCTGAGGTAGGTCACGGTGAGCTCATCCCGCTCGGCATAGCCCGGCTCGCTGTGGCTGGCCAGGCGTTCGGCCCAGTCCCAGACCTGGTTGCCGAGCGCGGGCGCGCAAGCGAACTTGTCGTCGAGGCGGATCTCGGCGATGCGGTGGATGTTGCGCAGCGCCTCGGCGAACTCGAAGTCGGGGTGGTGGTGCAGCCGGCGCTCGAAGGTGGCGATGATCTGCGCCTTGGAAAGGCCCGTGCCGCGCGGCCCGCGCACGGCGAGGATGAACGGGAAACCGAAGCGCTCGTTGTACTCGCGGTTGAGCTGCTGGATGCGCTCGAATTCGGCCGGCGTGCACGCGGTCAGGCCGGCCTTGCCCTGCTCGTTGCTCGACTCGGCGGTGAGCGTCCTGGCGACCATCGCCTTGCCGGCGAGCTCGGGGTGGGCGCGGATCAGCGCCAGCTGCGCCTCGCGGCCGCCCGCGCGCACGGCGGCCACGAGCGCGTGCTTCAGTGCGGCCAGCGTCGCGAACGGCCGTGCTGCCCAGGCTGCATCGGCGATCCACGGCGAGTGCTCGTAGGTGCCGTCCAGCAGCGCGGTGAACTGCGCGCGCGACGCGGCGTTGAGCGCTTCGAGGGTGAGGGGCTGGCTCATGTCATTCCCAGACGAAGGCGGTGGCGGCGTCGAACGGGTGCACCTGCTTCCAGTGGCGCGCGATGTCGATGCGCCGCGCGATCCAGACCTGCTCGTGCGACTGCACGTGGTCGAGGAAGCGCTGCAGCGCGCGCAAGCGCCCCGGGCGGCCGAGCAGGCGGCAGTGCATGCCGATGCTCATCATCGCCGGGCCGCCCTGGCCCGCGGCCGGATCGCGGCCGCCTTCGGCCGGATCACGCCCGCCTTCGGCCGGATCGCGCCCGCCTTCGGCATAGTGCACGTCGAAGGCGTCGCGCAGGTACGAGTAGAACTCGTCGCCGTTCGAGAAGCCCTGCGGCAGCGCGAAGCGCATGTCGTTGCAGTCCAGCGTGTAGGGCACGACCAGGTGCGGCGCGAGCGCGCCGTCGCTGCGGCGCACCTGCAGCCAGAACGGCAGGTCGTCGCCGTAGTAGTCGCTGTCGTACTCGAAGCCGCCGTAGTCGGCGACGAGGCGGCGCGTGCGCGGGCTGTCGCGCCCCGTGTACCAGCCGAGCGCGCGCGTGCCGGTGAGGCGCTCGATGATCTGCATGCCGGTGTGCATGTGCTCGCGCTCGATGGCCTCGGGCGTGTCCTGGTAGTGGATCCAGCGCCAGCCGTGGCAGGCGATCTCGTGCCCCAGCTCGCCGAAGGCCGCCGTCACCTCGGGGCTGCGCTCGAGTGCCATCGCGACGCCGAACACCGTGAGCGGCAGGCCGCGGCGCTCGAACTCGCGCAACAGGCGCCACACGCCCACGCGCGCGCCGTACTCGTAGACGCCCTCCATGCTCAGGTGCCGCGCCGGGTAGGCGGCGGGGTTGAACAGCTCGGAGAGAAACTGCTCGCTGCCGGCGTCGCCGTGCAGCACGCAGTTCTCGCCGCCTTCCTCGTAGTTGAGGACGAACTGCAGCGCGACGCGGGCGTTGCCGGGCCAGTGCGGATCGGGCGCGCGGCGGCCGTGGCCGCGCAGGTCGCGCGCGTAGCGGGGTGCGGGGGTGGAGGTCATGGCCTCTCAGCCTCGGGGCTTGAGCACGGAGGCGAGGTCGGGGGTGCGCGGATCGAGGCGCAGGTTGCGCTCGACGCTCGTGATGTGCTGCTCCATCAGCCGCGCCGCCGTGCGCCCGTCGCGCCGCGCCAGCGCGTCGACGATCTGCACGTGCTCGCTCTGCGAATGCTCGGCCGAATGGCCCGACTGGTACATCAGCGCGATCAGCTGCGAGCGCGACAGCAGGTCGCAGATCAGCTGCGCCAGCACCTCGTTGCCGAGCAGCCGCGCCAGGACGACGTGGAAGTCGGCCAGCAGCCGCGTGCGGCCCGACACGTCGGCGCGGCCCACCGCCTGGCGCTCGTCGCGCAGGTGCGCGCGCAGCTGCGCGATCTGCTCGTCGCCGATGGACTGCGCGAGCTGGCGCACCATGCCGCCTTCGACCAGGCGGCGCACCTCGAACACCTGGCGCGCCTCGTCGATGCTCGGCATCGCGACGAAGGCGCCGCGCGCCGGCTCGAGCGTCACCAGGCGGTCGCGGCTCAGCTGGTTGAGCGCCTGGCGCACGACGGTGCGCGAGACCGAGAACACGTCGGCGATCTGCTGCTCGACGAGCTTGGTGCCCGGCATCAGGCGCCGCTCGACGATGGCGCTGGTGACCGAGTCGACGATCTGGCCGGTGACGCTCGTCGCGCCCGCGGGCGTACGCGCGGTGTCGACGAGGCGCAGGGCGGCGGCAGGCTTGCGTGCCACGAAGTTCTCCGGTCAATCGTGAAACCGCAGTGTATACAATCAAATGGACACTGGCAAGCGCGATCGGCTTGACGATCGGCTTGACGACCGCCTCGGCGACCGGCTTGGCGACCGGCTCGGCGACCGGCTCGGCGACCGGCTTGGCGACCGGCTCGGCGACCGGCTCGGCGACCGGCTCGGCGGCGAACGACCGCGGCGTGCACGGCGGGGCAGCGCGGAGCAAGCGCAGGGTGCACGGCGATGCGGAGCGCGGCGATGCGGAGCGCTCTGCGCCGGCGCTCCCGCCGGGCGCGCGACCGGCGGAGGCGCTGCGGGATCCGGGTTTTCCATGAGCCTACGAGTACACAATAGTGTATACAGTCAGCCCAGGTCGCCGCGGGTTCGGGGCGGTCTGCCGCGGCACCACCGGCGCCGCGGCAGCGCCCCGTGACAGCGACCATCCCGCCTCGCAGTGCCCGCCGTGGCGAGGGGATGCTGCGGTCGCGGCGTGCGCATGGTGCCGCCGCCGTGGCCGATGACCGGGGTGCCTGCGCATGCAAGCCTATCTGCTCGACTGGACCAACCTGCTGCTGCGCTGGAGCCATGTCATCACGGCGATCGCCTGGATCGGCTCGTCGTTCTACTTCGTGCTGCTCGACAGCAGCCTGACCAAGCCCGAGAGCGACGACCTGAAGGCCAAGGGCGTCGACGGCGAGCTGTGGGCCGTGCACGGCGGCGGCTTCTACCACGCGCAGAAGTACCTGGTGGCGCCGCGCTGGCGGCCGCTGCCCGAGAACCTGCACTGGTCGTACTGGGAAAGCTACTCGACCTGGCTCACCGGGTTCGCGCTGTTTACGGTGCTGTACCTGTTCAACGCCTCGGCCTTCCTGGTCGACAAGAGCGTGCACGACTGGTCGGGCGGCGCCGCGGTCGCCGCCAGCCTGGGCTTCCTGGTCGCGTTCTGGGTCATCTACGACCTCATCTGCCGCCTCTTCGGCCAGCGCCGCAACGGCGACCTGATCGTCGGCATCGGCGTCTTCCTGTTCGTGATCGCGGCGTCGTGGCTGGCGTGCCAGCTGTTCGCCGGGCGCGCCGCCTTCCTGCTCGTCGGCGCGATGCTGGCCACGACGATGAGCGCCAACGTGTTCTTCTGGATCATCCCCGGGCAGCGCAAGGTGGTGGCGCAACTGCGCGCCGCCCAGACGCCCGAGGCGATCCACGGCCAGCGCGGCAAGCAGCGCAGCGTGCACAACACCTACTTCACGCTGCCGGTGATCGTCGCCATGCTGTCCAACCACTACGGCTGGCTGTACCAGGGGCCGCACAACTGGATCGTGCTGGTGCTGCTGATGCTGGCCGGCGCGCTCATCCGCCACAGTTTCGTCGCCCGCCACAAGGCGCACGTGCAGGGCCGGCGCACGCCCTGGGAATACGCCGTGGTGGGCACGCTCACCATCGTCGCGCTGGCGGCCTGGCTGGCGCCCAGGCCGCCGAGCGCCGAGCAGCTCGCCGCGGCCCGGGCCGCCGAGGCCCGGCCCGCCACCTACGCCGCGGTGCGCGCCATCGTCGACGAGCGCTGCGTGATGTGCCACAACGCGCAGCTGCAGCAGAAGAACGTCGACCTGCACGACGCCGCGGGCCTGAAGAAGAACGCGCAGAACGTGTATCAGCAGGCCGCGGTGCTCAAGCTCATGCCGCTGAACAACGCCACCCAGATCACCGAGGCCGAACGCAACACGATCAAGCGCTGGTTCGACGCCGGCGCGCCGGTGCAGTGAATACGCGCGTCGCTCGCCGTGGCCCGTGCACCCGAGCCGCGTCGCGCGCCGGCGATGTCGCTGCGCCGCGCCGGGTCAGGGGTCGCGCTGCCACCACTCGCCGCGCAGTTCCTGCTGCATCCAGGCGATGAAGCCGCTCACCTTGCGCGGCACCAGCCGCGGCGACGGAAAGACCGCGTGCACCTCCTGCGACGGCAGCGCGTAGGCCTCGAGCTGCGGCACGACCCGGCCGCCGGCCAGCGACTCGCGCGCCACGTAGCGCGGCAGCACGGCCAGTCCGTAGCCGGCCTCGCAGGCCGCGAGCACCGTGCTCAGGCTGTTGGAGCGCAGCGGTCCGCGCACCGGCACCGATTCCTCCGCGCCCGCCGGGCCGTGGAAGTGCCAGCGCGCGTCGCCCTGCACGCTGCTGTAGACGAGGCAGTCGTGCGCGGCGAGGTCGGCCGGCACGCGCGGCGAGCCGCGCCGTTCGAGATAGCCGGGCGCGGCCACCGCCAGCCAGGGGTTCATGCCGAGGTAGCTCGCGCCGAGCGTGGAGTCGGCCAGGCGCCCGATGCGCACCGCCAGGTCCACGCCCTGCTCGACGAGGTTGACGTAGCGGTCGTCCAGCCCGAGGTCGATCTGCAGCGCCGGCTGCTCGCGCATGTAGCGCAGCACGAGCGGCGCCAGCACGCGCCGGCCGAACGCCACCGAGGTGCCGATGCGCAGCGTGCCGGCCTGGGCGCGGTGCGCGAGCGCGGCCAGGTTCTCGGCCTCGTCGACGTCGCGCGTGATCGCCTTGCAGCGCTCGTGGTACAGCAGCCCGACTCCGGTCGGCGTGACGCCGCGCGTGCTGCGGTGCAGGAGCCGCGCGCCGAGCCGGCGCTCGGCCTCGGCGACGGCCTTGGTGGCGGTCGGCTGCGTGAGGCCCAGCTCGGCCGCCGCCTTGCTGAAGCTGCCGGTCTCGACGACGCGCACGAACACCCGCATGCTCGTGAGGCGATCCATGCGTGCAATGTAAGCACAAAGCGCCGCGCCATTCCACGCCGGAATAGGAGATATCCGAACCCTGGCGTTCCGTTCGCGCGGCGCGCCAGCCACCATCGCGGCCATCCGACGAAGGAGCAAGGCATGGCGAAGATGAAGGCCGCGATGGCCGCGGTGCTGGTGATGGAACGCGAAGGCGTGACGCAGGCCTTCGGCGTGCCGGGCGCGGCGATCAACCCCTTCTACGCCCAGATGAAGGAGCGCGGCACGATCGGCCACGTGCTGGCACGCCACGTCGAGGCCGCCTCGCACATGGCCGAGGGCTACACGCGCGCCGTGGCCGGCCACATCGGCGTGTGCATCGGCACCTCGGGGCCGGCGGGCACCGACATGATCACCGGGCTGTACTCGGCCAGCGCCGACTCCATCCCCATCCTGTGCATCACCGGCCAGGCGCCGCGCGCCAGGCTGCACAAGGAAGACTTCCAGGCGGTCGACATCGCCGCCATCGCGCGCCCGGTCACGAAGATGGCCACCACCGTGCTCGAGCCGGCGCAGGTGCCGCGCGTGTTCCAGCAGGCCTTCCACCTGATGCGCTCGGGCCGCCCGGGCCCGGTGCTGATCGACCTGCCGTTCGACGTGCAGATGGCCGAGATCGAGTTCGACATCGACACCTACGAGCCGCTGCCGGTGTACAAGCCGGCGGCCACGCGCAAGCAGGTCGAGAAGGCGCTGGCGATGCTCGCGGCGTCGCAGCAGCCGCTGATCGTCGCCGGCGGCGGCATCGTCAATGCCGACGCATCCGACCTGCTGGTCGAGTTCGCCGAGCTCGTCGGCGTGCCGGTGATCCCGACGCTGATGGCCTGGGGCAGCATCGCCGACGACCATCCGCTGATGGCCGGCATGGTCGGGCTGCAGACCTCGCAGCGCTATGGCAATGCCAGCTTCCTGGCCGCCGACTTCGTGCTCGGCATCGGCAACCGCTGGGCCAATCGCCACACCGGTTCGACCGAGGTGTACTGCAAGGGCCGCACCTTCGTGCACGTCGACATCGAGCCGACGCAGATCGGCCGCATCTTCACCCCCGACCTGGGCATCGTCTCGGACGCCAAGGCGGCGCTGCAGTTGTTCGTCGACGTGGCGAGGGAGTGGAGCGAGGCCGGCAAGCTGCGCGACTATTCGGCCTGGGCCGGCGCATGCCGGGCGCGCAAGAAGGACCTGCTGTACCTGCGCAAGACCCACTACGACAACGTGCCGATGAAGCCGCAGCGCGTGTACCAGTGCATGAACAACGCCTTCGGCAAGGACGTGTGCTACGTCTCGGTGATCGGCCTGTCGCAGATCGCCGGTGGCCAGTTCCTGCACGTGTACAAGCCGCGCCACTGGATCAACGCCGGCCAGGCCGGCCCGCTCGGCTGGACGCTGCCGGCGGCGCTGGGCGTGCGCGTGGCCGACCCCGAGCGCAAGATCGTCGCGCTGTCGGGCGACTACGACTTCCAGTTCCTGATCGAGGAGCTGGCCGTGGGCGCGCAGTTCAAGCTGCCCTACATCCACATCGTCGTCAACAACAGCTACCTCGGCCTCATCCGCCAGAGCCAGCGCGGCTTCGCGATGGACTACTGCGTGCAGCTGTCGTTCGACAACGTCAACTCGCCCGAGGTGCAGGGCTACGGCATCGACATCGTCAAGGTCACCGAAGGCCTGGGCTGCAAGGCGATCCGCGTGCACCGGCACGAGGAGATCGCGCCCGCCATCCGGCAGGCCGAGGCCTGGATGGCCGAACACCGGGTGCCGGTGGTGATCGAGATGGTGCTCGAGCGCGTCACCAACATCGCGATGGGCACCGAGATCGACCAGGTGCTCGAGTTCGAGGACATGGCACACGGGCTGGCCGACGTGCCGTCGTCGCTCGCCGCCGCGATGCTCGACTGAGAACCTGTGAACGAACCACTCACGCCCGCTCGACGCGCCCTGACGCCCCCGCTCGGCGTTGCAAATGCTCGCCATAGCGCGCGCTATGGCTGCGCTTTGCGCCTTGATCGGGGCCGTCCTGTCGCGCCGCTCGGGCGCGACCGGTTCATTCACAGGTTCTGAAACGCCGCGCCCGCCACGACCCGGGAGATCGAGACATGCCCAAGTTCGCCGCCAACCTGACGATGCTCTTCAACGAGGTGCCGTTTCTCGAGCGCTTCGCGCTGGCGCGCGAGGCCGGCTTCGACGCGGTGGAGTTCCTCTTCCCGTACGCCTTCCCCGCCGCCGAGATCCGCCGCCGGCTCGACGCGTACCGCCTCGCGCTCGTGCTGCACAACCTGCCGGCGGGCGACTGGGACGGCGGCGAGCGCGGCATCGCCTGCCTGCCCGATCGCCGCGCCGAGTTCCGCGCCGGCGTGGCACAGGCCATCGAGTACGCGCGCGCGCTCGGCGTGCCGCAGCTGAACTGCCTGGCCGGCAAGGCGCCGCCCGGCGTGGACGCGAGCGTGCTGCGCGCCACGCTGGTCGACAACCTGAAGTTCGCGGCCGCCGAGCTCGGCAAGGCCGGCCTGAAGCTGCTCGTCGAGCCGATCAACCGCCACGACATCCCCGGCTTCTATCTGAACGGCAGCGCGCAGACGCTGGCCGTGCTCGACGCGCTCGGCGCCGCCAACGCCTACCTGCAGTACGACATCTACCACATGCAGCGCATGGAAGGCGAACTCGCGGCGACGATGCAAAGGCACCTCGCGCGCATCGCCCACATCCAGCTCGCCGACAACCCGGGCCGCAACGAGCCCGGCACGGGCGAGATCAACTACCCGTTCCTGTTTGCGTGGCTCGACCGCATCGGCTACGGCGGCTGGATCGGCTGCGAATACAAGCCCGCGACGACGACCGCAGCGGGCCTGGGCTGGCGCCGGCGCATGACGGCCTGAACCTCCAACCGCAAAGAGACGCACACATGAGCAGCGCACCGCGCAAGATCGGATTCATCGGCCTGGGCATCATGGGCACGCCGATGGCGGCCCACCTGCTGCGTGCCGGCCACGCGCTGTACGTGCACACGCGCAGCCAGGTGCCGCCCGAGATCACCGCGGGCGGCGCCACGCGCTGCGCCAGCGGGCGCGAAGTGGCCGGGCACGCCGACCTCGTGATCACGATGCTGCCCGACACGCCCGATGTCGCCGCGGTGCTGTTCGGCGAGAACGGCGTGGCCGAAGGCCTGACCAAGGGCAAGGTCGTCGTCGACATGTCGTCGATCTCGCCGGTCGAGACCAAGGAATTCGCACGCCGCATCGAGGCCCTGGGCTGCGACTACCTCGACGCGCCGGTCTCCGGCGGCGACGTCGGGGCGCGCAACGCGACGCTGTCGATCATGTGCGGCGGCAAGCCCGAGGTGTTCGAGCACGTCCGGCCGGTGCTCGAGGCGATGGGCAAGAACATCACGCGGGTCGGCGGCAGCGGCGACGGGCAGACCTGCAAGGTCGCCAACCAGATCGTGGTCGCGCTCACCATCAACGCCGTCGCCGAAGGGCTGCTGTTCGCGGCGCGTGCCGGCGCCGACGCGGCCAAGGTGCGCCAGGCGCTGCTGGGCGGGCTGGCCACGTCGCGCATACTCGAAATCCTTGGCGAGCGCATGATCGCGCGCAGCGTCGAGCCGGGCTTTCGCATCGCGCTGCACCAGAAGGACCTCAACCTCGCGCTCGGCGCCGCGAAGTCGCTCGGCCTGGCGCTGCCGGCCACGTCGAACGCGCAGCAGCTGTTCAGCGCCTGCGTCGCGCACGGCGGCGCCGCCTGGGACCACTCGGGCCTGGTGCGCGCGCTCGAGAAGCTGTCCAACTTCGAGATCGGCCAGACGCCGCCCGCCGCGCGCTGAAGCCGCCGCCGCACGATGAAGCCCAAGCAGCTGCTGCGGCGCATGTTCGACGCCGCCATCGCGTCGTCGCAGCCGGCGTTGTGCGTGCCGCGCTTCCTGCCGGATCTGGCCGAAGTGCGCGGGCGCGTCGTCGTGATCGGCGCCGGCAAGGCCTCGGCCGCGATGGCCGAGGCGGTGGAGCAGCACTGGCAGGGCCGCGGCATCGAGCGCGTGAGCGGCCTGGTCGTCACGCGCTACGGCTACGGCGCGCCGTGCCGGCACATCGAGATCGCCGAGGCCGCGCACCCGGTGCCCGACGCCGCCGGCGAGGCGGCGGCGCGGCGCATGCTCGGGCTGGTGCACGGCCTCGCCGCCGACGACCTCGTGCTGTGCCTGGTCTCGGGCGGCGGCTCGGCGCTGCTGCCGCTGCCGGCCGCGGGCCTGACGCTCGCCGACAAGCAGGGCATCAACCGCGCGCTGCTGGCCAGCGGCGCCACGATTTCCGAGATGAACACGGTGCGCCGCCATCTGTCGGCGATCAAGGGCGGGCGGCTGGCCGCGGCCTGCCACCCGGCGCGCGTGCTGACGCTGCTCGTCTCGGACGTGCCGGGCGACCGGCCGATCGACATCGCCTCGGGCCCCACGGTGGCCGACCCCAGCACCTGTGCCGACGCGCTGGCCATCGTGCGGCGCTACGCGATCGGGCTGCCGGCCGCGGCGCGCGAGCTGCTGCAAAGCGCACGCGGCGAGTCGGTCAAGCCGGGCGACGCGCGGCTGGCGCGCGCCGAGGCGCACATCGTCGCCGCGCCGCAGCTCGCGCTCGAAGCCGCCGCCGACGTGGCGCGCGCTGCGGGTTACGCGGCGCACATCCTCGGCGACTCGATCGAGGGCGAGGCGCGCGACGTCGGCAAGGTGCTGGCCGCCATCGCGCTGCAGGTGGCCCGCCACCGGCAGCCCTTCGCGCCGCCCTGCGTGCTGCTGTCGGGCGGCGAGACCACGGTCACGCTGCGCGGTGCCGGGCGCGGCGGGCGCAACGTCGAGTGCCTGCTCGCGGCGGCGATCGCGCTCGACGGCCAGCCGCGCATCCACGGCCTGGCGGGCGACACCGACGGCGTCGACGGCGTCGAGGAGATCGCCGGCGCTGCGATCGGCCCCGACACGCTGGCGCGCGCCTGGGCCGCGGGCCTGCGGCCGCGCGACGAGCTGGACGCCAACAACGGCCACGGCTTCTTCCAGCGCCTGGGCGACTCGGTCGTCACCGGCCCGACGCGCACCAACGTGAACGACTTCCGCGCCCTGCTGATCGAGTGCGTGGACGCGGACGGGTCGGACGGGTCGGACGGGGCGGACGGGTCGGACAAGGCCGACGAGGCGGACGGGGCGGACGGGGCGGACGGGACACACGGGGTGCACAGGACACACGGGGCGCACGGGGCAGGCGCCGCCGACGACGCCGACGCCGCCGACGCCGCATAAGGACGCAAGAGCATGCGCAGAACCCGCAACGCCAAGATCGTCGCCACGCTGGGGCCGGCCAGCTCGACGCCCGAGCTGATCGAGCGGCTGTTCCTGGCCGGCGTCGACGTGTTCCGCCTGAACTTCAGCCACGGCAGCGCCGACGAGCACCGTGCGCGCGCGCAGGCGATCCGCGCGGTCGAGGCGGCGCACGGGCGGCCGATCGCCATCCTGGCCGACCTGCAGGGCCCCAAGCTGCGCGTCGGCACCTTTGCCGACGGCGCCGTGCAGCTCGCGGCCGGCCAGCCGTTTCGGCTCCAGCTCGCCGAGGCGGCCGGCGACGCGCACGCGGTGACGCTGCCGCACCCGGAGATCTTCGCCGCGCTGCAGCCGGGCGCCGAGCTGCTGCTCGACGACGGCAAGCTGCGCCTCGTGGTCGAGCGCTGCGACGGTGCGTCGGCCGACACGCGCGTCGCCGTCGGCGGGCGGCTCTCGGACCACAAGGGCGTCAACGTGCCCGGCGTCGCGCTGCCGATCTCGGCGCTCACCGACAAGGACCGGCACGACCTGGCGACGGCGCTCGAGCTGGGCGCCGACTGGATCGCGCTCAGCTTCGTGCAGCGCCCCGAGGACGTGCACGAGCTGCGCGCGCTGCTCGGCGCACGCGCGGGCATCGTCACCAAGCTCGAGAAGCCGGCCGCCGTGCAGCGCCTGGAGGAGGTGATCGACGCCTCGGACGCGGTGATGGTGGCGCGCGGCGATCTCGGCGTCGAGATGCCGGCCGAGCAGGTGCCGCCGCTGCAAAAGCGCATCGTGCGCGCCTGCCGCCGGCGCGGCCGTCCGGTGATCGTCGCCACGCAGATGCTCGAGTCGATGATCGCCAGCCCGGTGCCCACGCGCGCCGAGGCCTCGGACGTCGCCACCGCCGTCTACGACGGTGCCGATGCGGTGATGCTGTCGGCCGAGTCGGCCGCCGGCCGCTATCCGCTCGAGGCGGTGCAGATCATGAACCGCATCGTCGGCCAGGTCGAGGCCGACCCGCTGTATCGCCAGTTCCTGGACACCTCGCACAGCCCCAACGTGCCCGGCGAGACCGACATCGCCGATGCGGTGTGCTGCGCCATGCGCCGCGCCGTCGCGCTGCTGCAGGCGCGCGCCATCGTGTGCTTCACGCATTCGGGCCACACCAGCCTGCGCGCGGCGCGCGAGCGCCCCGAGGCGCCGATCCTGAGCCTCACGCCGCTGCGGCCCACCGCGCGCCGCCTGGCGCTGGCCTGGGGCGTGCACTCGCTGCACGTCGAGGAGGTGGCCAGCGTCGAGCAGATCGTGGCCCTGGCCGCCGCGCTGGCGCGCCGCGAGGCGTTCGCGCAGCCGGGCGACACCTACGTCGCCATCGCCGGCATGCCCTTCGGCAAGTCCGGCACGACCAACCTGCTGCGTGTGGGCGTCGCCTGACGGACGCGCCGGCGGGCGGCATCTTCGGCCACTTCCTCCACCGCATTGCGGAGCCACCCCGATGGGACACCTCAGCACCCATGTCCTCGACACCGCCCACGGCTGCCCGGCCGCCGGCATGAAGGTCACGCTGCAGCGCCTGGCCGACGACGGCAGCGCGCGCACGATCAGGGCGATCACGCTCGACGCCGACGGCCGCAACGACGGCGGCCCGCTGCTCGACGCCGCGGCGATGGCGGTCGGCCGCTGGCGCCTCGTGTTCGAGGTCGCGGCGTACTTCCGCGCCCGCGGCGTCGCGCTGCCCGCGGTGCCGTTCATCGACGTCGTGCAACTGGACTTCGGCATCGCCGATGCCGCGGGCCACTACCACGTGCCGCTGCTCGTCAGCCCGTATGCCTACAGCACCTATCGCGGCTCGTGAGCAGCGGCTCGCGAACGCCGACGGCCCGGGTATTCCCGAAGCCAGATTGAATCCCAAAGTGTATACAGTTTGACGGCCGAACACGGCCACCCCAATCGAGGAGACGACCCGATGTCGACCCGTGCTGTCCATCCCGTGGACGAACGACTGCCCGGCGGCCGCCTGACGGCGCTGGGCCTGCAGCACGTGCTGGTGATGTACGCCGGCGCGGTGGCCGTGCCGCTGATCGTCGGCCGCGCCCTCAAGCTCGATCCCGAGCACGTGGCGATGCTGGTCTCGGCCGATCTGTTCGCCTGCGGCATCGCGACGCTGATCCAGTCGCTGGGCTTCACGCGCTGGTTCGGCATCAAGCTGCCGGTGATGATGGGCGTCACCTTCGCCGCCGTCGGGCCGATGGTCGGCATTGCCAACGCGGCGCCCGGCGTCGACGGCGCACGCGCGCTGTTCGGCGCCATCATCGGCGCGGGCATCGTGTCGATCCTGATCGCGCCGGCCGTCAGCCGCATGCTGCGCTTCTTTCCGCCGGTGGTCACCGGCACCATCATCGCGATCATCGGCGTGAGCCTGATGCGCGTCGGCGTCGGCTGGGCGATGGGCGGGCCGCCCAATCTGGCGCAGAGCGTCGACGTCGTGACGCTGATGAACATGGTCGACCAGGCCAAGTCCACGCACTTCGAGCAGACGATCACGGCGCTGGCCCACGGCCAGCCCGAACCGGCGCTGCTGCTGGGCTCGATCCCGATGCTCAACAACCCCGGCTACGCGTCGCTCGACCACATGGCGATCGCCGCGCTCGTGCTCGTGTTCATCCTGCTGCTGGTCAAGTTCGGCCGCGGCTTCCTGGCCAACATCTCGGTGCTGCTGGGCATCGTCTTCGGCTGCGTCGTCGCCGTGGCGATGGGCAAGATGCACTTCGACAAGGTGGCCAAGGCGGGCTGGATCGACATCGTCACGCCGTTCTCGTTCGGGCTGCCGACCTTCGACCTCTTCATGATCGCCACCATGGTGATCGTGATGATCGTGGTGATGATCGAGTCGACCGGCATGTTCCTGGCGCTGGGCGACATCACCGGCAAGCAGATCACGCAGAAGGAACTGGCCGCCGGCCTGCGCACCGACGGCCTGGGCACGCTGATCGGCGGCATCTTCAACACCTTCCCCTACACCAGCTTCTCGCAGAACGTGGGCCTGGTGGCGGTGACCGGCGTGCGCTCGCGCTGGGTCACGGTGGCCGGCGGCGTGATCATGATCGTCCTCGGCCTGCTGCCCAAGATGGGCGCGCTGGTCGAGTCGATTCCGCAGTTCGTGCTCGGCGGCGCCGGTCTGGTGATGTTCGGCATGGTCGCCGCCACCGGCATCCGCATCCTGTCGACCGTCGACTACACGCACAACCGCAACAACCTGTACATCGTCGCGCTGTCGATCGGCTTCGGCATGATCCCGCTGGTGGCGCCGCGCTGGTCCGAGCACATGTGGCACGAGCTGCATCCGCTGCTCGAAAGCGGCATCCTGCTCACGGCGCTGTCGGCGTTTGCGCTCAACCTCTTCTTCAACGGTGCGAAGGGCGACACGGCCGGCGCGGTCGCGGCGGCCAGGGTGGCCGAGGCGCACTGAGCGCGGGGGGGCAGGGCGGCGGGCGTGCGAAGCGCGCTGCTGCAGCGCCGGCGGAGCGAGGCCGCGATCGCGGCCTCGTCGTTCTTCGTGCCGCCCGGCCGACGCGCGACGGCAACGGCGCGCGTGCGTGAGCGGCGAGCGGCGAGCGGCGCTCGCGTCGTGTCCGACAATGGGCGCCGACACGGACATGGATGCGCCCACCTCGATCGAGCCCGCGACCACGGCGCTCGACCTGCCGCTGCTCGAGGCCGAGCGTGTCGGCAAGATCTACGCTGGTGGCACGCAGGCACTGCACGAACTCACGCTGCGCATCGGGCGCGGCGAATTCGTCTCGCTGCTGGGGCCCAGCGGCTGCGGCAAGACGACGCTGCTGCGGATGTTCGCCGGGCTCGAGGCGCCGAGTGCCGGTCGCGTCGTCGTGCGCGCTGCGGCGGGCGGCGGCGGCGAGGGTCGCCGCGCGCTGGCGATGGTGTTCCAGGAGCCGACGCTGATGCCGTGGGCGCGCGCCGGCGACAACGTGCGCCTGCCGCTGGAGCTGGCCGGCATGCCGCGCGCACAGGCGCGCCGCCGCGTCGCCGAGGCCCTCGAACTGGTGGGCCTGAGCGCGTTCGAGCGCGCCTGGCCGCGCGAGCTTTCGGGCGGCATGCGCATGCGCGCCTCGCTCGCGCGTGCGCTCGTCGTGCAGCCGCACGTGCTGCTGATGGACGAACCCTTCGGCGCGCTCGACGAGTTCACGCGCCACAAGCTCGACGGCGAACTGCACGAGCTGTGGCGCACGCGCGGCCTGACGGTGGTCTTCGTCACGCACAGCATCTACGAGGCCGTGTTCCTCAGCGGTCGCGTCGTCGTGATGGGGGCGCGGCCGGGGCGGGTGATCGCCGATGTCGCGATCGACGCACCCCCCCGGCGCGAGGCGGCCTGGCGCGTCTCGCAGCCCTTCATCGAGCACTGCCGCGTGTTGTCCGAGCAGGTGGCGCGCGCGCATCGCGACGATGCGTAAGGGCGCCGGCGGCGCGACGCAGGCATTCATGCGGGCCGGCACGGTGTCCTTGCCTGCGCGCCGGCCGCGGCCCGGCCGCGGCCTCGTCGCGATCGTCGCCCCACTCGCGCTGGGCGGCGTGCTGCTGCTGCTGTGGCAGCTCGTGTGCAGCGCGTTCGAGGTGCCCGAGTTCCTGCTGCCCTCGCCGCTGGCCATCGCGCGCGCGCTCGTCGCCGACTGGGCGCTGCTGTGGGCCGCCTTGCTGACGACGCTGCGGGTCACGCTGCTGGCCTTCGCCCTGGCCACCGTGATCGGCATTGCCGCCGCCTTTGCATTCGTGCAGCACCGCTGGCTCGAGGCCAGCCTCTTCCCCTATGCCGTGATGCTGCAGGTGACGCCGATCGTCGCCATCGCCCCGCTGATCATCATCTGGGTGCGCGACCCGACGCTCGCGATGACGCTGTGCGCGGCCATCGTGGCGCTGTTTCCGATCGTCTCCAACACCACGCTCGGGCTGCGCAGCGTCGACCCCGCACTGGCCGATCTGTTCGCGCTCCACGGTGCCACGCGCTGGCAGACGCTCGTGCGCCTGCGCCTGCCCAGCGCGCTGCCGTACGTCTTCGCGGGCCTGCGCATCGCCAGCGGGCTGGCGCTGATCGGCGCCGTCGTCGCCGAGTTCGTCGCCGGCACCGGCGGCACGGCCTCGGGGCTGGCGTACCAGATCCTGCAGGCCGGCTTCCAGCTCGACATCCCGCGCCTGTTCGCAGCGCTGGCGCTGATCACGGTGGCCGGCGTCGTGCTGTTCGCGGCCATGGCGGGGCTGTCCAGGCTGGTGCTGGGCGGCTGGCACGAAAGCGAGCGGGCGTGAGGGGGTTCGTTCACGGCTTCTGAGCCCGCGGCGCGCGCGCCGAGGCGCCGCGCCCGGGCGGTGCATGGCGAGCGCGGTGCCGGCACGGGCATTCGCGCAGGTCCTTATAGTTGGTGCCCACGCCGCGCATCGATCGGTGCGCCGGCGTTCTTCGAAGCGATACACGCCGCGGCAGGGCGGGCTGCGCGTGCCGCGCAGGCTGCGTGGTGCGTGCCGCGCCGTGCGCCGCGGCCGGACGAGGTTCTCTGCATGTCCCCGAGTTACCGCCCTGCAGTCGCAGGCACGCGCAGCGCGTGCGGCGCGCGATCGACCGCCCTCGTGCCCCCGGCGCTGGTCGCGCTGGCGCTTGCACTGGCCGGCTGCGGAAAGTCGAGCGCGCCGGCCCCGGCCGGCGCCGCCGCGGCGCCGCCGCCGGTGGAGGTCGGCGTGGTCACCGTGGTGCCGGGCGCCGTGGGCCTGCGCATCGACCTGCCCGGACGCACCGAAGCCTCGCGCCTGGCGCAGGTGCGCGCGCGCGTGGCCGGCATCGTGCAGCGCCGGCTGTTTCGCGAAGGCAGCGACGTGCGCGCCGGCCAGCCGCTGTTCCAGATCGACGACGCGCCCTATCGCGCGGCGCTCGCCAGCGCCGACGCCGCTCTCGCCCGTGCCGAGGCGAACGTGCAGCAGACGCGGGCGCTCGCCGAGCGCTACCAGCCGCTGGCCGAGGCGCGCGCGGTGAGCCAGCAGGACCTGGTCGCGGCACAGGCCGCGTATGCGCAGGCCCGCGCCGACGTCGCCGCCGCCCGGGCGGCGCGGCGCACGGCCGAGATCAACGTCGGCTATGCGGCGGTGAACTCACCCATCGCCGGGCGCATCGGCCGTGCCCTGGTCACCGAAGGCGCGCTCGTCGGGCAGGGCGAGGCGACGCAGCTCGCGCTGGTGCAGCAGATCGACCCGCTGTACGTCAACTTCATGCAGCCGGCCGGTGAAGTGCTGCGGCTGCGCCAGTCGGTGGCCAGCGGCCTGCTCGAGCGCGCCCCGGGTGCCGAGGCGGCCGTGGTGCACGTGCAGCTCGAGGATGGCCGCATGTATCCGCTGGCCGGCCGGCTGCTGTTCTCGGACCTGACGGTCGATCCGGGCACCGGGCAGATCATGCTGCGCGCCGAGCTGCCCAACCCCAGGCGCGAGCTGCTGCCCGGACTGTACGTGCGCGTGCAGATCGAGCAGGCACAGGCGCCCGGTGCCGTCATGCTGCCGCAGCAGGCGGTGGCGCAGTCGGCGCAGGGCGCCAGCGTGACGATCGTCGGCAGCGACGGCAAGGTCGCGCCGCGCGCGGTCAGGCTCGGCCCCGCGCAGGGCGCGCAGTGGGTGGTGCTCGAGGGGCTCGCGGCCGGCGAGCAGGTGATGGTCGACGGCTTCCAGAAGCTGCGCCCCGGGGTGACGGTCAAGCCCGTGCCATGGCAGCCCGATGAGGCGGCGGCGGCGCAGACGGCCCAGACCGCCAAGACCGCCCAGACGGCGCCGAGCGGGCAGGCCCAAGGCGGTGCCGGCGCAGCCGATGGCGTCGGCAGCCCGGCGTCCGCGGCCGCCAGCGCCGCCCAGCCGGGCGCCTCGCGCTGAGGGCCTCGCGATGGCGCAGTTCTTCATCGTTCGCCCGGTCTTCGCGTGGGTGATCGCGCTGTTCATCATGGTCGCGGGGGCGGTGTCCATCACGCAGCTGCCGGTGGCGCAGTTCCCGAGCGTGGCGCCGCCGACCATCGTGCTGTCGGCGGTCTACCCCGGCGCCTCCGCACGCACGATGGAAGACAGCGTGCTGGCCGTCATCGAGCGCGAGATGAACGGCTCGCCCGGCCTCATCTACATGGAGGGGGTGGCGCAGGCCGACGGCACCGGCAACATCACGATCAGCTTCGAGCCCGGCACCAACCCGGACCTGGCGCAGGTCGACGTGCAGAACCGCCTCGCGCGCGCCACGCCGCGGCTGCCGCAGGTCGTGGTGCAGCAGGGCGTGCGCGTGGACAAGGCGCGCGGCGGCTTCGCGTTCATAACCATCCTGTACTCGGAGAACGACTCGATCGAGCCGGTGGCGCTGGGCGACTTCGCGGCGCGCAACCTGGTGCCCGAACTGCAGCGCGTGCCCGGCGTCGGCCAGGTCCAGCAGTTCGGCTCCGAGCGCGCGATGCGCGTGTGGATCGATCCGGCCAAGCTGGTCGGCTACGGCCTGGCGACGAGCGACGTCACGGCGGCGATCGCGGCGCAGAACGCGCAGGTGGCCTCCGGGATCCTCGGCGACGTGCCCAACGTGCCGCAGCAGACGATCTTCGCCACCGTCGTCGTGCGCGGCCAGCTCACGACACCCGAGCAGTTCGGCAACATCGTGCTGCGCGCGAATGCCGACGGCTCGAGCGTGCGCCTGAAGGACGTGGCGCGCGTCGAGTTCGGCGCGCAGAGCTACTTTCCGCCGGCGCGGCTGAACGGCCGCCCGGCCATCGGCATCGGCGTGCAGCTGTCGCCGACGGCCAACGCGCTGGCGGTGGCCAAGGCGACGCGCGCGCGCCTGGACGAACTGGCGCCGTACTTCCCGGCCGGGGTGAAGGCGGCGATCCCGTTCGACACCTCCGAGTTCGTCGACATCTCGATCCGCCAGGTCGTGCAGACGCTGTTCGAGGCCGTGCTGCTGGTGTTCCTGGTGATGTATGCGTTCTTGCAGAACATCCGCTACACGATCATCCCGACCCTCGTCGTGCCGGTGGCGTTGCTGGGCACCTTCGCCGTCTTGCTGGCGCTGGGCTTCTCGATCAACGTGCTGACGATGTTCGGCATGGTGCTGGTGATCGGCATCGTCGTCGACGACGCCATCGTCGTGGTCGAGAACGTCGAACGCATCATGAGCGAGGAGGGCCTGCCGCCGCTGGAGGCGACGCGCAAGGGCATGCGGCAGATCTCGGGCGCCATCGTCGGCGTCACCGTCGTGCTGGTGTCGGTGTTCGTGCCGCTGGCCTTCTTCAGCGGCGCGGTGGGCAACATCTATCGCCAGTTCGCGGCCGTGATGCTGAGCTCGATCCTGCTGTCGGCGTTCATGGCGCTGTCGTTCACGCCGGCGCTGTGCGCGACGCTGCTCGAGCCCGTCGAGGCCGGGCACAAGCACGGCAAGGGCGGCGTGTTCGGCTGGTTCAACCGCGCCTTCACGAGCGGCACCCACGGCTACGAACGCGCGGTGGCCTGGGTGCTGCCGCGCGCCTGGCGTTCGCTGGTCGTGTATGTCGCCGTCGCCGTGGCGCTGGCCTGGATGTGGATGCGGCTGCCGACCTCGTTCCTGCCCAACGAGGACCAGGGCGCGATCTTCGTCAGCGTGCAGCTGCCCCCCGGCGCCACGGTCGAGCGCACGCGCGCGGTGCAGGTCCAGGCCGAGAAGTACATGCTCGCGCAGCCCGAAGTCAGGAGCATGGTCAGCGTGACGGGCTTCAGCTTCGTCGGCAGCGGCCAGAACGCCGGCCTGTCCTTCGTCACGCTCAAGGACTGGAGCGAGCGCCACGATCCGTCGCACTCGGCGCAGGCGCTGGCCAGGCGTGCGATCGGCGGCCTGGCCGGCATCCGCGATGCGTTCGTCTTCGCCTTGAGCCCGCCGCCGATCCCCGAGCTGGGCCGCGCCAGCGGCTTCGCGTTCCGGCTGCAGGATCGCGGCGGCAACGGGCACGAGGCGCTGCTGGCGGCACGCAACCAGCTGCTCGGCATGGCCGCGCAGAGCCCGCTGCTCGCGGCGGTGCGCCCCGACGGGCTCGAAGACGCCGCCCAGGTGCAACTGCACATCGACCGCGACAAGGCGAGCGCGCTGGGCGTGAACTTCGCCGCCATCAACGCGGCGCTGTCGACCGCGCTGGGCAGCAGCTACGTCAACGACTTCCCCAACGCCGGGCGGCTGCAGCGCGTGGTCGTGCAGGCCGACGCGCCGGCGCGCATGCAGCCGCAGGACCTGCTGCGCCTGAACGTGCTCAACGGCGCCGGCCAGCCGGTGCCGTTCGCGGCCTTCGCGACGACGTCGTGGGCGGTGGGGCCGATCCAGACCGTGCGCTACAACGGCTACCCGACGATGCGCATCGCCGGCGAGCCGTCACCGGGACACAGCACCGGCACGGCGATGGCCGAGATGGAGCGCCTGGCGGCCAAGCTGCCGCCGGGCTTCGCCTACGAGTGGACGGGGCAGTCGCGCGAGGAGCGCCTGTCGGGCGCGACGGCGCTCGTGCTGTTCGGCTTCTCGCTGCTGTCGGTGTTCCTGTGCCTGGCGGCGCTGTACGAGAGCTGGTCGATCCCGCTCTCGGTGATCCTGGTCGTGCCGCTGGGCGTGATCGGCGTGCTCGCGGCCGTGACCCTGCGCGGCATGGAAAACGACGTCTACCTCAAGGTCGGCCTCATCACCATCATCGGCCTGTCGGCCAAGAACGCGGTGCTGATCGTCGAGTTCGCGAAGGACCTGCACGCGCAGGGCAAGAGCCTCGTCGCCGCGGTGCTGGAAGCGGCGCACATCCGCTTTCGGCCCATCGTCATGACGTCGATGGCCTTCATCCTGGGCACGCTGCCGCTGGCCATCGCCTCGGGCGCCGGCTCGGCGAGCCAGCGTGCGGTCGGCACCGCCGTCATCGGCGGCATGCTCACGGCGACGACGCTGGCCGTGTTCTTCGTGCCGATCTTCTTCGTGCTCGTGCGCCGCATCTTCAAGGGCAGCGAGCGGCAGCGGCAGATGTACGCCCACGAGAGCGGCGCCGCCGGCGCTGCGGCGCCGGCCGACGGCAAGGGGCAGCCGTGAGCGCGCGCGGCACGCCGTGGCGCGGGGCCTTGCGCGAGGGCGCGCCCTGGCGCAGGCACGGGGCCGCGCCGGCCGCTGCCACCTCG
>JAFECX010000167.1 GCA_018241895.1 Pseudomonadota bacterium | reverse complement strand
GCCCATCCCGCCGCAGGCTGAACCCGGACATGAGGCACCCCCTTGCTCACGCCCCTGCACGCCGGCGCCTGCTGGCCGCCGGTGCCGCCGGCCTCGGCCTGGCGGCGCTCGGCGCCCCGCACGCGCAGACGCCCGCGGCCGCCCCGGCGCCCTCGGTGCCCGGGCGGCGCGCCAGGCTGCGCCTGTCGGGGCCACCCGCCGCGGTGTCGTTTCCGCTCATGCGCCTGGCCGACAGCCAGGCATTGGCCGACGTCGCCGATCAGGTCGAGTTCACGCTCTGGAAGAACCCCGACCAGCTGCGCGCCCAGGCCATCGAGCAGTCGGCCGACTTCGTCGCGATGCCGAGCAACGTCGCGGCCAACCTCTACAACCGCGGCGTGCCGCTGCGGCTGCTCGACATCAGCGCCTGGGGCCTGCTGTGGATGGTCTCGCGCGAGCAGGGCCTGCGCACGCTGGCCGACTTCCGCGGCAAGGAAGTGGTGATGCCGTTTCGCGGCGACATGCCCGACATCGTGTTCCGGCTGCTGGCGACGCGCCAGGGGCTGGAGATCGGCAAGGACATCGTGCTGCGCTACGTGGCCTCGCCGCTGGACGCGATGCAGCTGCTCGTCATGCGCCGTGCCGATCACGCGCTGCTGGCCGAGCCTGCGGTGTCGGTGGCGCTGCGCAAGAGCCATTCGTTCCCGATCGACGTCGTGGCGCCCGAGCTGTACCGCAGCGTCGACCTGCAGGAAGAATGGGGCCGCGTGCTGGGCCGGGCACCGCGCATTCCGCAGGCCGGCATGACGGCGGCCAAGGCCTTGCTCGGCGACGCCGCGCTGCTCGCGCGCTTCGAGCGCGCCTACACCGACGCGCTGCGCTGGTGCCAGGCCGAGCCCGCCGCCTGCGGCCGGATGGTGGCGCGCCACGTCCCCATGCTCGCCGCCGACGGCGTGGCCGACTCGGTGCGCATCGACAAGGCCGCCGTCGTGAGCGCGGCCGACGCGCGCGCCGAGCTCGAGTTCTTCTACGGCCTGCTGCTCGAGCAGCAGCCGGGCCTGGTGGGCGGCAAGCTGCCGGCGGCCGGCTTCTACGGCTGAGCGTCGCGCATGAGCACGAGCGACGAGCGCCGCAGACGAAGCGCCGCAGGGCGTGGCGAGCGCACGATCCGCACCCGCACCCGCACTTGCACCCGCATCCGCGCCGCGCGTGCGTTGCGAAGCTGAGGACGCGTCGGAGTGGCCTCGCTGCTGCGCGCCTGGCTGGTCGGCATCCCGCGCTACCTGTGGAGCGGCTGGGGTGCCATCGCCAGCCTGCTGCTGATGGTGGCGCTGTGGGAGGCGCTGGCCGCGCACTACGGCCCGCTGGTGCTGCCCGACCCGCTGGCCACCGCGCACACGCTCGAGCAGCTGGGCGCGCGCGGCGGCGCGCTGTGGCCGGCGCTGGCCGTCACGTCGCGGCGCGCCTTCGTCGGCCTGGCGCTGGCGGTGCTGGCCGGCAGCGTGCTCGGCGTCGCCGCCGGCGTGTCGATGACGGCATCGATGATGTCGCGGCCCTGGGTCACGGTGCTGCTGGGCACGCCGCCCATCGCCTGGCTGGTGCTGGCGATGCTGTGGTTCGGCACCGGCGACGGCACGCCGGTGTTCACGGTCTTCATCGCCTGCTTTCCGGTCGTCTTCGCCGGCGGGCTGCAGGGCGCGCGCACGCTCGAGCAGCACTGGCGCGACCTGGCGCGCGTCTTCGCGCTGCCCTGGCACATGCGCGTCGCCGACATCTACCTGCCGCACGTGCTGTCGTATCTGTTCCCGGTGTGGATCGTCGCGCTGGGCAGCGCCTGGAAGGTGGTGGTCATGGCCGAGCTGCTGTCCTCGGACGACGGCGTCGGCGCCGCGCTGGCCGCGAGCCGCGCGCAGCTGGACATGGCGGCCGCGCTGGCCTGGATCGGTGCCGTCGTGCTCGTGCTGCTGGCGCTCGAGTACCTGCTGCTCGAACCCGTCAAGCGCGAGCTCGAGCGCTGGCGCGATGCGCAGGGCACGCGCGCGGAGGCCGCATGACGACCGCCGCCGCCGCCGCGCTGCGCGTCTCGCAGCTCGAGCATGCCTACGGGCCGCGCACGGTGCTCGAGGGCGTGGAGCTGCAGCTGAGCGCCGGACGCACGCTGGCGCTGGTGGGCCCCTCGGGCAGCGGCAAGAGCACGCTGCTGCACCTGTGCGCCGGACTGCTGACGGTGCGCCGCGGCCGCATCGACAACGGCTTTGCCCGCACCGCGATGCTGTTCCAGCAGCCGCACCTGCTGCCCTGGAAGACGGCGCTGGCCAACGTCGCGCTCGGCCTGAAGGCGCGCGCCATGCCGCGCGCGCAGCGCGAGTCGGCCGCGCGCACGATGGGGCACGCGATGGGGCTGGACGACGTGGCGCTGGCGCAGTTTCCTGCGCAGCTGTCGGGCGGCATGCAAAGCCGCGTCGCACTGGCGCGCGCGCTGGTGCTCGAGCCCGACCTGCTGCTGCTCGACGAGCCGTTCTCGGCGCTCGACATCGGCCTCAAGGGCCAGATGCACCGCCTGCTGCTGGCCGAGCAGGCGCGCCGCCCGCTGGCGGTGCTGATGATCACGCACGACGTGATGGAGGCCGTCACGCTGGCCGACAGCGTGCTCGTGATGGCCGGCACGCCCGCCGGCGTGCGCTGGCGGCTCGACCTGTCGCTGCCCGCCGCCGAGCGCAGCGACGAGTGGATCTACCGGCAGACGGCACGCCTGCTGGCCCAGCCCGTCGTGCGCGCAGCGTTCGACCTGCCTGCGCCGCCGGCGGCCCGCGCCGACGCGGCGCGTGCGCCCGCGCCGCTGCCGCCCGACGCCGGCCAGACGGTGGTGCAGCAGCCCGCCGATGGCGCGCGCGAGCGCTGCTGAAGCGCGTGCCCCGTGGTGCCCCGGCATGCCGCCCACGCTGCGGGCCCCGCCGCCGGATTCCTCGAAACCCGGTGCGGTCCGGATCGACATCGCGACCCCATCGAACCCCGCACCATCGAACCCCGCACCATCGAACCCCGCACCATCGAACCCCGCACCATCGAACCGGCATCATCGAACCTCGAAGCGCGACCATCGACCACCCCTGCCGAACGCATCGAACGCACCGGACCCGTCGCAGCCATCGCAGCGCTCGCTTGCGAACCACCAACGACTCCCGCAGAGAACCCGCCATGACATCCCCTGCCCCCACGCCGCAGCCGTCCGGATCCGCCGCCGCGCACGGCGCCCGTCATCCCGACTTCTTCGCGCAGGCGCCGAGCCTGCGCGTGCGCGACCCGCTGGCCGGATTCCTCGGTGCGGCCGAGGACGGCATCGTCGAATACCACTACATCGACGCGGTGCGGCTGGCCGGGCACTCGTGCCCGACGGTGGCCGCCGCATGGCTGATGACGATCCAGGGGCTGCGCGCGCTGTACCCGGAGCAGCTGCCCGAGCGCGGCGGCATCGACGTGTACATGCGCGGCGAGCGCGACGAGGGCGTCACCGGCGTCATGGCTTCGGTGGCGACGCTGCTCACCGGCGCCACGGTCGAGACCGGGTTCGGCGGCATCGGCCCGGCTGGGCGCTACAGCCGCCGCAACCTGCTGCACTACGGCGCGCCGATCGAAGGCACGCTCGCGCTGCGCAGGCACGACAGCGGGCAGGCGGTGCAGGTGGACGCCGACACGTCCCTCGTGCCCTGGGGCGACGAGATGCGCCACCTCATGCCCAAGGCGGTGGCCGAAGTGGCCACGCCCGACGAGTTGCGCCGCTTCGGCCTGCTGTGGCAGCAGCGCGTGCGCGCGATGCTGGTCGAGCACGCCGACGACCCGCGGCTGATCCGGGTGCAGACCTGGCAGCCACGGCATTGAGCGCGCCAGGGATGCAGCGCGCCCCGATCGGACGGGTGGACACGCTCACGGCCAGCCGCGAGGCCACGCTCACGGCGGGGCCCGTGGGTTTCACGCCCGCACTCGCGCGCCTGCGCAGGCCGCGCCGCGCATGAACACGGCGCGGCCGCTGCGCAGGTGTTCGATCCCCGTGCGGGGGACGACCCTCGGGGCCAGCCGGGCCGCATGAGCAAGGCCGTGCCCAGCAGCGAACAGCGCCCGAGTGTCGCCCGGCGCGGTCGGGCCCAGGGCGCAGCATGAGCAGGGCCGCGCCCACGTCCACGCGCGGGCCTGCGCCTGCCGCGGCCCGCGGTGCCGCGCCGTGGCAGCTCGCGCATCCGCTGTGGCTGTGTGCGTTCCGGCCGTTCTTCGCGCTCGCCGCCATCGCCGCCTGGGGTTCGATGGCGGCCTGGGCGGGCTTCCTCTTTCTCGGCTGGCCGCTGCCGGCGGTGCCCGGCGGCCCGTTCGTGTGGCATGTGCACGAGCTGCTGGTCGGCTTCGCGCTGGCGGCGGTGGCCGGCTTCGCCCTGACGGGAATCCCCGAATTCACCGACACGCCGTCGTTCGCGGCGCGACCGGTGCGCGTGCTGGTGCTGCTGTGGCTGCTGGCACGCATCGCGTTCTGGCTGAGCGGCTGGTGGCCGCATGCCGCGCTCGCGCTGGCGGGGCTGGCCAATCTCGCCTTGCTGGGCGGGCTCATGGCGCTCGTCGCGCCGCGCCTGTGGCGCGACCCGGAGCGCCGCCACCTCTCGTTCCTGTGGGCGATCGCGGCGATCGCCGTCACGGTGGCGGGCTTCTACGTCGACGCGCTGCGCGGCGTCGCGCCGATGCGCTGGCTGCACGCGCTGCTGGGCGTGCTGATGGCGCTGATCGTGGTCGCGATGAGCCGCGTGTCGACCAGCATCCTCAACGCCAACATCGACGCCCTGGCCGGCGACGGCATCGAGCGCGATCCCTACCTCGCGCGGCCACCGCGACGCAACATGGCGCTGCTCACCATCGTGCTGCACACGCTGGCGCAGTTCTGGCAGCCCGCGGGCCGCGTGAGCGCCTGGCTGGCGCTGGCCGCGGCCTGCGCCGTGCTCAACCTGCTCAACGACTGGCACGTCGGGCGCCCGCTGCTGCGGCGCTGGCCGCTCATGCTGTACGCGGTCTACGTCTTCATCGCCGCCGGCTATGCGCTGATCGGCGTGGCGCTGCTGGGCGGCGAGTTCAGCGTCAACGCCGGCGTGCACCTGCTCACGGTCGGTGGCGTCGGGCTCAACGTCTACATCGTCATGTGCATCGCCGGCTACACGCACAGCGGGCTCGAGAAGGACGGCCGCACGTGGATCCCCGTCGGTGCGGCGATGCTGGGCGCGGCCGCCGTGCTGCGCGCCGGGGCGTACGCCTACGACGCGCGCCTGGCGATGAGCCTGGCGGCGGGGCTGTGGATCGGCGCCTACGTGCTGCTGAGCCGCCACCTGCTGCCGGTGTTCGTGCGCGCGCGCGCCGATGGCGCCGAAGGTTGCGCGGGGATCATGGTCAGCGGCCGCTGAAGCGCGGGCGCATCGGCCGGCGCCCGGCTCCGGCTCCGGCTCCGGCTCCGGCTCCGGCTCCGGCTCCGGCTCCGGCTCCGGCTCCGGCTCCGGCTCCGGCTCTGCCTCTGCCTCTGCCTCTGCCTCTGCCTCTGCCTCTGCCTCTGCCTCTGCCTCTACCTCTGCCTCTGCCTCTACCCCGTACCCCGACATTTTTTTCGTGGCCGAGGCACCCGGCGCAAGCGCAGGATACAAAATCGCGCATACACTACGCAACTGCGAATCGTTCTCAATCGCGGAGAGAATAGTGCCACTGACCATTCGCGCCTGGCCGGCCGCCGCCGCCCTTCTGGTGCTGTCCCCGACGATCGCAGCGGCCGCCGAGATCCCGATCGGCAAGCCGCACGTCGAAGGCGGCATGGAGGTGGCCGCCGTCTACCTGCAGCCGATCGAGATGGAGCCGGCCGGCATGATGCGCGAGGCCAAGGTCTCGGACATCCACCTCGAGGCCGACATCCGCGCCGTCAAGGGCAACCCCAACGGCTTCGGCGAGGGCGACTGGATGCCCTACCTCGTCGTCAAGTACAAGCTCGTGAAGGCCGGCGAGGCCAAGGCGCTCGAAGGCGCGCTGATGCCGATGGTGGCCAGCGACGGCCCGCACTACGGCGACAACGTCAAGCTGATGGGGCCGGGCAAGTACAAGCTCACGCTGACCGTGCAGCCGCCGAGCATGAACCCGCAGGCACACTTCGGCCGCCACGTCGACAAGGAAACCGGCGTCGGCCCGTGGTTCAAGCCCTTCAGCGCGCAGTACGAGTTCACCTACGCGGGCACCGGCAAGAAGGGCGGCTACTGAGCGGAGCGCGCCGGCACGGCACCGCAAGGCCCGCCATCCGCACCCTGGATCCATGACGCCGAAGCCCGACCCGAAGCCCGCGCGCCGACCTGTCGTGGCGCTCGCGGCGGCGACCCTGGCGACCCTGTTGCTGGGCACGGCGGCGCCGCTGCGCGCCGATGACCTCCTCACGGTCCGCGTCGAGCTGGCCGACGGCCAGATCAGCACGCGCCGTATCGAGGTGCCCGCCAGGCAGCGCTTTCGCGTCGAGGTCACCAACAAGGGCAAGACGCCGGCCGAGTTCGAGAGCCTGCCGCTCGGCCTCGAGCTGGTGGTGGCGCCGGGCAGCACGCGCTCGCGCGTGCTGCCGGGCAAGTCGCCGGGCACCTACCCGTTCTACGACGAGTTCCACATGCAGACGACGCAGGGCGTGTTCGTCGTGAAGTAGCGCGCCGGGGCAAAGCCATGGGCCAGATCGTCTTCATCATGTGGCGCGAGAGCGTCGAGGCGCTGCTGGTGGTCGGCATCCTGTACGCGTGGCTGTCGCACACGCCCGAGGCCGCCGGCGGCAAGCGCTGGCTGTGGGCCGGCGTCGCCGCCGGGCTGATGCTCGCCGGGCTGCTCGCGCTCGGCATCTACGCCGCCGAGGGCCTGTTCGCCGAACACCAGGACGTGTTCCAGACGCTGATGGTGCTGGTGGCCGCCGCGCTCATCGTGCAGATGGTGCTGTGGATGCGCGTGCACGGCCGCACCCTGAAGCGCGAGATCGAGCAGGGCCTGTCGCAGCAGGCGGCGCAGCGCAACTGGTGGGGCGTGCTGGTGCTGGCGGCACTGGCCATCGCGCGCGAAGGCAGCGAGGCGGTGGTCTTCCTCTACGGCACGCTGGCTGCGGCGCCGGCCGCGCAGTTGCCGACGATGGGGCTGGCCGCGCTGGCCGGTCTGGCGCTGGCGGTCGCCACCTTCTGGCTGCTGCAGCTGGGCGGCAAGGTGCTCAACTGGCGCACGTTCTTCCGCATCACCGAGGTGATGCTGCTGCTGCTGGCGGCGGCGCTCGTCGTCGCCGGTGCCGAGAAGATGCAGGCCCTGGGCTGGCTGCCGGCGCTGCGCGACGGCCTGTGGGACACGTCGTGGCTGCTCGGCGACATGGGCCCGGTGGGCGGCGTCGTCGCCGCGCTCACCGGCTACCGGGCGCAGCCTTCGCTGATGACGGTGCTCGTCTACGTCGGCTACTGGGTGCTGATCGCGCTGCTGATGCGCCGTGGGCAGCACCGCGCCGCGGCGCGGCCGGCTGCGGCATGAGGCCAGCCGCAGCCGCCTGAGACCAGGCAACGCGACGCAGAACGACGCCGAGCGACGCAGCACCACACGGGGCCCCCACCTCCAGCCCGCCGAGCGCCGCCCGACCCATGGCGATCACCGCTGCCCTCCCCCGCCGCCGGCCCGCGCCCAGCCGCGCGCGGCACCGGCTGGCCGCGGTGGGCGAATGGCTGCGCAAGCACGCGCGCCTCGTCCGCGCGCTGCAATGGGCCGTCGTGCTGGTCTATGCGGTGCTGCTCGTCGTGCCGGCGCTGCTGCCGCTGCCCGACCGCACGGCGCACATCTGGAACCACATCACCGTCGCGGCCGAGTTCGCCTTCTGGGGCCTCTGGTGGCCGTTCGTGCTGCTGAGCATGGTGCTGTTCGGGCGCCTGTGGTGCGGCGTGCTCTGCCCCGAGGGCACGCTCACCGAGTGGGCGTCCAAGCACGGACGCGGCCTGGGCATTCCGCGCTGGATGCGCTGGGGCGGCTGGCCGTTCGTGGCCTTCGTCTGCACCACCGTCTACGGGCAGATGGTGAGCGTGTACCAGTACCCCAAGGCCGCGCTCGTCGTGCTCGGCGGCAGCACCGTGGCGGCGCTCGTCGTCGGCTACTTCTACACGCGCGGCAAGCGCGCCTGGTGCCGGCACCTGTGCCCGGTCAACGGCGTGTTCTCGCTGCTGGCCAAGCTGGCGCCGATGCACTACGCGGTCGACGACGCCGCGTGGCGGCGCTCGCTGCAGGAGCCGCCGAAGGTGCCCATCACCTACGTCAGGGCGCGCGCACCGGCCGTCGATTGCGCGCCCATGCTGCCGCTGCGCCACATGAAGGGCGCCAGCGCCTGCCACATGTGCGGACGCTGCAGCAGCCACCACGACGCGATCTGGCTGCAGTGGCGCTCGCCGTCGCAGGAGGTGGTGGAAGTCGCCGCCGACGAGGCCACGCACTGGCAGACCTGGCTCATCGTGTTCGGGCTGCTCGGCGTGGCGATCGGCGCCTTCCACTGGAGCGCGAGCCCCTGGTACGTCGACCTGAGGCAGGCGCTGGCGACCTGGCTCGTCGACCACGACATCCTGTGGCCGCTGGCCGCCAACGCGCCGTGGTGGATCCTCACGCACTACCCGGAGCAGAACGACGTGCTCACCTGGCTCGACGGCGCGCTGCTGCTGGCCTACATCGGCGCCACGGCGCTCGTGTGGGGCGGCGTGACACTCGCGCTGCTGGCCGCGTCGGTGCGGCTGGCCGGACGCTGGCAGGCGCAGCGGCTGCACCACCTCGCGCAGGCACTGATCCCGGTGGCCGGCATCGGCGTGTTCCTGGGCCTGAGCGCGATCACGCTCACGCTGCTGCGCGGCGAGGGCCTGCTGCTGCCGTGGATCAACAGCCTGCGCCTGGCGCTGCTGCTGGCGACCAGCGGCTGGTCGCTGTGGCTCGGCTGGCGCATCCTGCGCCACTGGGGCCTGCACGCCGGCCGCGCCACGTTCGCCGCCGTGCCCCTGGTGCTGGCGCTGGCCTGGATCGGCAGCGCCTGGGGCTGGTTGTTCTGGTGGTGGTAGCGACAGCCCGCCCAACGCGGCAAGCCCGCCGATCACCCCAGCGCGCCTGTCGCCATTTGCCTGCACAACGCACTGACTGGCGCCGTCTCACTAGCATCGAGACGCCACTCCAGGAGTGCAGTCATGGCCGCCAATTCGGAGCATGAACGCTTTCTCACGCTGTTCCAGCGCATGGTGGACCACACCGACGCGTGGGTCGCCAGAACCCCACCCGATAGACTCGACTGGGTACCGATCCAGACCAGCGCCATGCGCTTCGGTGACCGCGTCTCGCGCGTCACCATCAAGGGGCTGATCGCCCATATCGTCGTCGGCGAGGATCACTGGGCGCACAGCCTGCCGCAGCTCGCGGACGGCGCGGTGATGCCGCTGCCGCAGTATTCGGCGCTGCAGGAGGAGTTTGCCAAGGGCGACTTCCGCGAGATCGCGCAGCGCACCCAGAAGGCCATCGTGGCCGCATTCGCGGGCCTGTCGCAGGCACAGCTCGACAGGCACGTGCTCTGGGTGGGGCGCACCTGGACGGTGATGGGGTTCCTGTGGGCGGCCTACGCTCACCGCGCCTTCCACATCGGCAACATCGACATCTACCTGCGCCAGGCCGACGTGGTGGCGCCGGAGTTCTTCGAGTTCGATCCGGCGGTCATGGCTTGATGCGGATTTCGTGAACGCCGCGGCGCTGCAGCCGTCGATTCCAGGGCAAGCAAGGCACTGCCGGCGTGCGGTCGGCCGCAGATCCTGCGCGGCGAGCGCGCCAGGTGAATGCAGGGCTGCCGCGCCGCTGGCAAGTGGCTGTCTGCGCGGCGCGGCGCCGGGCGCGGCAGGGCCGATACGTGGCCCGGCTCACGCGTCGGCGCACATCGTGCCCGCACGTCGGCGTCGCGCGCGCCGCGACACTACGCCCGGCTGCGCACCAGATCGAGGCCGCCGTCACCGAAACCCGGCCAGCGCGGGAACACCTCGTCCAGCTTGGCATCGGGCAGCGCGAGGTGACGCTCGCACAGTTGCGCCAGCACCTGGCGGAAGTCGGTCGTCACTGCCAGGTCGCGGCCTTCGTAGAGGGCGCTGTCGGCCAGGCCCGGCCAGCGGCCATGCACCTTCGCGCCGGCGATGGCGCCGCCCAGCAGCCACATCACGTTGCCGTGCCCGTGGTCGGTGCCGCCGTTGCCGTTCTGGCGCACCGTGCGGCCGAACTCGGACATCACCACCACTGCGGTGTCGTCGAGCACCGGCCCGAGCTGGCTCGCCAGTTGCGCCAGGCCCTGGCCGAGTGGCGCGAGCCGGTTGGCGAGCTGACCGGCGGCGCTGCCTTGCGCGGCATGCGTGTCCCAGCCACCCACCGCCATGAAGGCGAACTGCACGCGCGCGTCGCGGCGCATCAGGCGCGCCAGCCGCGCGGCGTCGGCAGGGAATCCGCCCGGCAGCGGCGCGCCGTTGTTGGCGGCCTGCATCTCGCGTTCGAGATCGTCGCCGGCCAGCGCGCCCATCACTTCGCGGCGCGCCAGCTGCGATTCGCGGTACGCGCGCGAGAGCTTGTCGTCGCCGTCGTACAGGCGCGCGAACGCCTCGCCGACGCGCGGCCGGTCGAGCACAGTGGGCTTGACGGCGGCGGCGCCCGAGGCGATGTTGGCGACCGCGTTGTGCCCCGCGAAGATGCGCGGCAGCACCGCGCCGATGCTGACCGCGCGCGTCGGCGCGGCGGCGACGCCCGCGGCCGGCAGCGCGCCCAACAGGCGGTTGAGCCAGCCGTCGGCGGTGGTCTTCACGCCCGGCGTGCCGCTTTCCATGTAGTCCTGGGCGTCGAAGTGCGAGCGCGTGGTGTCGGGCGAGCCCGACGCGTGCACGAAGCCGAGCCGGCCGGTCTGCCACAGCGGCACGAGCGGCGCCAACGCCGGATGCAGCCCGAAGTGGCCGTCGAGGTCGAGCACGCCGCCTGCCTGTCCGGGGCGGCCGAGCGCGATCGTCGAGCGCGCACGGTAGTACTCGTCCTCGGCATACGGCACGACGACACTCAGGCCGTCGACGGCGCCACGCATGAAGACCACCACCAGGCGTGGCGGCGCCACCGCCGATGCATCGGACAGCGCGGCGAAGGCGCTGCGGCCGACAGGCAGCAAACCGGCACCCGCGGCACCGGTGGCCGCGACGGCCTTCAACAGCTTGCGACGGTCGAGCATGGTTTTCTCCTTTCGAGGTGCGGCGGCTGCGCGGTTCTGGTCGCGTCAACGCCGCATGAAGTCGGGGCTGCCGAGCACCAGTGCGGCGCGCAGCGGTGGATCGGATTCGGCCACCATCGCGCGCGTGCGCTCGGAGATGCTCTCGCCCAGCGTGTCGAGCAGCGCGTCGGCTGCCAGCGGCGGTGTGAACCAGCCCGGCTCGGGCGCCGGGCGCATCGCGCTCGAGGCCATCATGGCCTGCGCCGGCATGGCGAGGGGCACGTCGTCGTATGCCGGCCGCGCCAGCGGCAGCCGGCCGGCGGCCAGGGCGGTGGCGAAGTTCACTCGCCGCGTGATCGCATCGGGGTTGAGCCAGGCCTGCTCGGTGTTCTTGTAGCCGTCGGGGGTCAGGCAGCCGTAGAGCGGCATGCCGAGCTGCGCCATCGTGCCCAGCAGCGGCCGCACGTTGCCGAGCGGCACACCACCCGCACGCACCGCCGACAGCACGTACTGATAAGGCGTCTTGAACTTCGCGCCGCGCGCGCCGGGGGCACGGAACTCGGGGCTCGCGAACAGCGTCGCCAGCACGGCGCGGATGTCGCCGCCGCTGGCCAGGAAGCGCTGCGCCACGCGCGCGACCAGCGCCGGCGGCGGCCGGTCGGCGACGAAGTACTGCGCGAGCTGCAATGCGAGGTGGCGCGCGGTGGCCGGGTGCGCGGCCAGCACATCGAGCGCCCATTCGCCCTCGGCCTGGCCGCTGCCGCGCACGGTGTGGCCCAGCCAGCGCTTGTCGCCGTCGTCGTGGCGGCCGGCGTCGAACCAGAACACCGAGTCGCCACGGCTGCGCCGCGGCTCGATCGTCCAGCCGGTGAGCATGCGCGCCAGCGCCGTCACGTCCGCCTGCGTGTAGCCGCCGTCCACTCCCAGCGTGTGCAGCTCCATCAGCTCCCGCGCGTAGTTCTCGTTCAGGCCGCTGGGCGCACCGGCGCGGGCGCCACGCGGCGGCTGCCAGCCCGGCGCCACCGACAGCCAGTTGTCGAGGTAGAAGAGCATCGCCGGGTGGTGCGCGGTCGCGCCCAGCAGGTCGCGAAAGTGCCCGAGCACATGCGGGCGGATCGCCTCGCGTTCGTAGCTGCCGACCAGCACCCGGCACAGACCCTTGCCGATGAAGACGTTGAAGTGGTTGAACCAGAAGTCGACCATCACCTCTTCGAGCTGGCACGGGCTGGCGACGGCGCGCAGCAGCCGCGCGCCGGCGGCGCCGTAGCCCACGCGCTGGAACAACTCGCGCAGCCTGGCCTTGCTGCTCTCGCTGCCGTCGCGGGCCGCCGCCTGCGCTTCGCGCAGGCTGGCGAGCAGCGTGCGCTGGCTCTCGTCAGAAGCGGCCAGCGTCGCCAGCTGGCGGCCGAGCGGCTCGGGAAGCGCGACGCGCTCGGGGTGCAGCTGCTCGTCGACCCAGCGTTCGGCGCCGATCCTCATCACCCGCTCGAACTCGTCGGCGGTCGGGCCGTAGGCGAGGCGGTTGAGCAGGTGCAGCGCTTCGGCGCGCGTGTCGCTCGGGGTTGCGCCCGGCGCGAGCGGGCCGGCCGCGGCGACAAAATCGCCCGACGCAGCCCGCGCCGGGCCCGCCATCAACCACCCCAGCACCGTCGTGCACAGCAGCGCTCGTCTGTCGATCATGACCGGGCTCTTCGTCACCGCACTCTCCTGCAGGCGTTGGATCGGCGCCAGCGGCCCGTGTTCACCGCAACGCCAGGCTGCAGGCCCGCAGGCGACGACCAGGGTGTTGCTTCACGGCCAACTCGATCGCGGTGGCGGTCGCGTTGCTGCGCCCTGCGTGCACAACGCTGTGCCGGGGGGCGACTGTTGACGGCACCACGTTGCTGCCGTGCAAAGATGTGCAAGGCCGGCAGCGAAGCGGTCGTGTCGCCGTCGGCGCGCGCAGCCCCCGCGTGGGCCGCGGCGGACGCTACGGCTGTTGCGGAAACAGCACGCTCGTGAACCCGAAGCGGGTCAGGTCGGTCATGCGGGTCGGATACAGGCGCCCGACGAGGTGGTCGCACTCGTGCTGCACGACGCGCGCATGGAAGTCCTCGACCTCGCGCTCGATCGCCCGGCCGTGCGCGTCGACACCGCGGTAGCGGATGCGCGCATGGCGCGGCACGACGCCGCGCAGCCCCGGCACCGACAGGCAGCCCTCCCAGCCGTCGACGAGCTCGTCGCCCAGCGGCTCGATGAGCGGGTTGATCAGCACCGTCAGCGGCACCTCGGGCGCCTCGGGGTAGCGCGCGTTGTGCTCGAAGCCGAAGACGACTAGCTGCAGGTCGACGCCGATCTGCGGCGCCGCCAGGCCGGCGCCGTCGGCCGCCGCCATGGTGTCGAGCATGTCGGCGACGAGCGCCTGCAGCTCGGACGTGCCGAACTCGCGCACCGGCTGCGCCACGCGCAGCAGCCGCGCGTCGCCCATCTTCAGGATCTCTCGTACTGCCACGTGGCCTCACTCCCTCATGATGGCGTCGTGCCCGCCGCGAGCAGTGCGTGCAGGGCGTCCTCGTCGAGCACGGGCACGCCCAGCTCGTGCGCGCGCGCGAGCTTGGAGCCGGCCTCGCTGCCGGCGATCACGTAATCGGTCTTCTTCGACACCGATGCCGCCACCTTGGCGCCGGCGGCTTCGATCAGCGCCCTGGCCTCGTCGCGCGTCAGGTGCGCCAGGGTGCCGGTGAGCACCAGCGTCCGGCCGGCCAGCGGCCGCGGCGTGGCGCTGCGGGCGGCACCGGCGGCGCCCTCGTGCTCGGGCCAGTGGATGCCGGCGGAGCGCAGTGCGGCCACCACCTCGCGGTGGTGCGGCTGCTCGAAGAAGGTGCGGATGCTCTGGGCCACCACCGACCCCACATCGCTCACCTGGCACAGCTCGTCGGGCGCGGCCGCCATGACGCGCTCGAGCGTGCCGAAGTGCTGCGCCAGGTCACGCGCGGTCGCTTCGCCGACATGGCGGATGCCGAGCGCGTACAGGAAGCGCGCGAGCGTCGCGTCCTTGCTCCGCTCGAGCGCGGCCACGAGGTTGGCGGCGCTCTTGTCGCCCATGCGCTCGAGCGCGGCGAGTTCGGCAACGCCGAGCCGGTAGAGGTCGGGCAGCGTGTGCACGAGGCCGGCATCGACGAGTTGCTCGACGAGCTTGTCGCCCAGGCCCTCGATGTCCATCGCACGCCGGCCGGCGAAGTGCAGCAGCGCCTGCTTGCGCTGCGCGGCGCAGAACAGGCCGCCGCTGCAGCGGTGCTCGACGCTGCCCTTTTCGCGCACGACGCGGCTGCCGCACACCGGGCAGGCGTGCGGCATGTGGAAGTTGGGTACGTAGTACCGGCGCGCGCCGGGCATGCGGCCGACGACCTCGGGGATCACGTCGCCGGCGCGGCGCACGATCACCTCGTCGCCGATGCGCACGCCCTTGCGCCGCAGCTCGAACAGGTTGTGCAGCGTCGCGTTGCTCACCGTCGTGCCGCCGACGAACACCGGCTCGAGCTTGGCCACCGGCGTGAGCTTGCCGGTGCGCCCGACCTGCAGCTCGATGCCGTTCAAGCGCGTGGCCTGCTCCTGCGCCGCGAACTTGTGCGCCACCGCCCAGCGCGGCTCGCGCGTCTTGAAGCCCAGGCGCCGCTGCAGCTCGAGCGCGTCGACCTTGTAGACGACGCCGTCGATGTCGAAGGGCAGCGCGTCGCGCCGCGCCTCGATGTCGTCGTGAAAGCGCACCAGGCCGGCCGCACCGTGCACGATGCGCCGCTCGGCCGACGCCGGCACGCCGAACTCGGCGATGGCGTCGAGCAGCGCGCTTTGCGTGGGCGGCTCGTGCCAGCCGCGCACCTCGCCCACGCCGTAGGCGTAGAAGCTGAGCGGGCGCGATGCGGTCACGGCGGGGTCGAGCTGGCGCACGGCGCCCGCCGCGGTGTTGCGCGGGTTGACGAAGGTCTTGCCGCCGTGCTCGCGCTGGTGCGCGTTCAGGCGCTCGAAGTCGGCGCGCCGAATGTAGACCTCGCCGCGGATCTCCAGCACCGGCGGCGCCTTGCCGCGCAGGCGCAGCGGGATCTGGCCGATGGTGCGGATGTTGTGCGTCACGTCCTCGCCGGTCTCGCCGTCGCCGCGTGTGGCCGCCTGCACGAGCACGCCGGCCTCGTAGCGCAGGTTGATCGCCAGGCCGTCGAACTTGAGCTCGGCCATGTACTGCAGCGGCGGCGCGTCGTCGGCCAGGGCCAGCTCGCGGCGCACGCGCGCATCGAAGGCCCGGGCGCCGGCTGCGGAGGTGTCGGTCTCGGTCTGGATCGACAGCATCGGCACCACGTGCCGCACCGGCGCCAGCCCTTCGAGCACGCTGCCCAGCACGCGCTGGGTCGGCGAGTCGGCCGTGCGCAACTCGGGGTGCGCGGCTTCGAGCGCCTGCAGTTCCTGGAACAGGCGGTCGTACTCTGCGTCGGGGATCTCGGGCGCATCGAGCACGTAGTAGCGCCACGCGTGGTGCTGCAGCTGCGCGCGCAGCCACTCGGCGCGTGCGGCCGCGTCGCGGGCTTGGGACATGTGCGACATTGTCGGCCAGCGCGACAGCGGGAGCACACGGATGGAATTCGATCTCGTCGTCATCGGCGCCGGCAGCGGCGGCGTGGCCGCGTCGCGCCGCGCGGCGGCGCACGGCGCGCGCGTGGCCATCGTCGAGGCCGGGCGCGTCGGCGGCACCTGCGTGCTGCGCGGCTGCGTGCCCAAGAAGCTGCTCATGTACGCCGCCGAGTTCGACGACACCTTCGCCCAGGCGCGTGGTTACGGCTGGACGATCGCGGGCGTTCCCGACTTCGACATGGCGGTCTGGCAGGCGGCCAAGAGCGCCGAGACCGCCCGCCTCGAGGGCATCTACCGGCGTCTGCTCGAAGGCAGCGGCGTCACGCTGTTCGAAGGCGCGGCGCGGCTGGACGGGCCGCAGCGCGTGCGCGTCGGCGACGAAACGCTCGCCGCGCCGCACATCGTGCTGGCCACCGGGTCGAGCCCGATCCGCGACACCGTGCCGGGCCTCGAGGACTGCGCCACCAGCAACGAGCTGCTCGACCTGGACGCGCTGCCGCCGCACGCGGCCGTCATCGGCAGCGGCTACATCGCGGTGGAGTTCGCCAGCGCACTCGCGCGCCTGGGCGTGCAGGTGCTGATGTACTACCGCGCCGAACTGCCGCTGCGCGGCTTCGACCCGATGCTGCGCGCCGCCGCCGCAGCCGAGCTGCAGGCTGCCGGCGTCGAGCTGCACCCGGGCGTGCTGCCGCGCCGCGTGCGCCCGTTGCTCGACGGCTTCGCGCTCGAGCTGGGCGACGAGCACGTGCTCGAGACCGACTGGGTGCTCAACGCCACCGGCCGGCGGCCCAACTCGACCGGCCTCGGCCTCGAGACCGTGGGCCTGGCGCCGCGCGAAGACGGTGCCGTCGCGGTCGACGCCGCGCTGCGCACGGGCGCCGCGGGGGTGTATGCGATCGGCGATCTCACGCAGATGAAGAACCTCACGCCGGTGGCAATCGCACAGGGCCGCGCACTGGCCGACATGCTGTTCGGCAGCGCGCCGCGCGAGGTCGATCTGTCGCTCGTCGCCAGTGCCGTCTTCATGCAGCCGCCGATCGCCAGCATCGGTCCGGCCGAGGACGAGCTCGTCGCCGCCGGCCGCAAGGCCAGGGTCTTCGAGACCGAGTTCAGGCCGATGAAGCAGGCCTTTCTCGGCGCCGTGGCGCCGGCGGGCCAGCGCACGCGCATGAAGCTGCTCGTCGACGCCGCCAGCGACCGCGTGCTGGCGGCGCACATGATCGGCGCCGACGCGCCCGAGATCGTGCAGAGCCTGGCCGTGGCGCTGAGCGCCGGTGCGACCAAGGCGCACTTCGACCGCACGCTGGCCGTGCACCCGACCGCGGCCGAGGAGTTCGTGCTGATGCGCGAGCCGGTGCGCATGCTGCCGTAATGGCGCCCCCGGGCGGCGGCAGGCCGCCGCCGCCCCCCGAGGGGGATCGAGCAAAGCGGCAAAGCCCCATTTGCTCGAGGCGCCCCCGGGCGGCGGCAGGCCGCTGCCGCACAGCGTCACTTCGCGGCCGCGCGCTCCGCGCCGGCGCTGCCGGCGCCGGGCTCGTGCAGCAGCCGCGCCAGCGCACCGATCAGCACCAGCGTCACCGCGACGCGCCCGACGAGCACGATCCAGACGTTGGCGCCGAGCGCGACGAGCAGCAAGGTGTCCTCGATCAGCGCATGCGACAGCGACAGCCACGCCAACGCGAGAAAGCGCGTGCGCGCGCTGAAGTGCTGCTTCTCGGCTTCCTCGATCACGAGCACGCCGCCGTAGGTGAGACCGAGCAGGACGCCCACCGTCGTCACCGGCGCCGCGCGCGCATCGAGGCCCGAGACGCGCAGCAGCGGCGTGAGCAGCGTCGTGATGCGCCGCGTGAGGCCGGCGCGCTCGAGCACGTCGAGCAGCACCAGCAGCGCGACCAGGATCGCGAACGTGACGGCCAGCGACAGCGCCGTCGCCTGCAGCCAGTCGACGAGGCCGTGCTCGCCCCCGCTCGGCGCGCCTGCACCCATCCAGGCCAGCGAGACCGGCTCGGCCAGCACGCCGCTCAGGCGGCTCGCCCACGCGACCGCGCCGCCGTACCCGAGCGCGACCGCGATGCGCAAGGCGCCGGTCGCCCACCAGCTGGCGCCGGCGCGGCGCACGATCGACTGCTCGATCGGCAGCGAATGCGCGAACAGCAGCATCGCCGCAAGCGCGCTCAACTGCCCGGCGCTCAGTTCGAGCTGCGGCGCCAGGCCGATCATGGCCGCGATCGCGCCGTAGATGCCGACCGCCGCACCCGTGATCCAGACCAGCCCCGCCTCGGGCGGCAGCGCCAGCCAGGCCATCGCCGGGGCGACCGCGTGCCCGAGCGCCTCGATCCAGCCCCAGTGCTCGGCCAGCCGCACGGCGACCATCACCGGCAGCATGACCTTCATCAGCGTCATGAACAGGCGCCGGCTGCGCGCCAGCAGCCGCACGAGGTAGGCGAGCGAGCGGGTCGGCAACGGTGCGGGCCTCGATGCCGAGGAAGCGGCAGGCCGGCGACGGCGAGTGCGGGGCCGCAGGCTCAGAACCTGTGGATGAATCGGTCGCGCCCGAGCGGCGCGACAGGACGGCCCCGCTCGAGGCGCAAAGCGCAGCCCCATCGCGCGACAGGGCGGGCATTTGCAACGCCGGGCGGGGGCGTCAGGGCGCGTCGAGCGGGCGTGCGTGGTTCGTTCACAGGTTTTCAGCCGAAGAGCCGTCGCGCCGCCGGCGAGCCGGCCGCCAGATCGAGCTTTTCCAGCTCGCGGTACAGGCGCCCCAGCTCCTGGCCGATGACGGCGTAGGCGTGCAGCGTGACCGGCTGGCCCTGGTCGTCGACGGCCGTGGCGTCGAGGTCGTCGGCCAGCGTCGTCGCCGCGCGATGGAAGGCCGGGAAGGCCTCGGCCGCCTCGGCCGTCTGCGGCACGTCGAGCGAGAGCGTGCATTCGCGCACCGCGCTTTCCTGCGGCACCTCGGCCATTGCCGCCTGCGCGTCGAGGCCGAGCACCAGCACCGGCGGCTCGCCCTCCTCGGCCCCCGGCAGCACGAGGCGCCCCGCGACGGCGCCGGGCACGAAACCGATGCGCGCGGCCACCTGCTGCAGATACGGCACCGACCAGGCCACGCCGTTGCTGCGCAGCGTGATCGTCAGCTGCGCATCGAGCGGGCTCGTGAGCTGGTCGAGCTCGCGCGCGCGCGCCACCACCTCGAGCATGTCGGGCGGCTCGGCGCGCGCGCCGATCGACTCGGCCAGCGCCTGCACCTTCTGCACGAACTCGGAGAACTCGATCTCGTTGAGCGGCCCGCTGCGCCCGGCCAGTTGCACCCCGGCCTGCAGCTCGCCGTAGCGGTGCCCCGGGGTGAGCGGCTCCCACACGCCGGTCTCGGCATCCAGCCCCTCGACAACCAACGGCTTGCTGCCGGCACGCCGCGTCGGCGGCAGATGGGCGATCGCGGCCTCGGCGCTGATCGGCGACTCGAGGACGAGCGGCACGATGGCGTCGATCAGCGCGTCGAGCCGCACCGTGCGCGGCGCCGGACGGGGCCGGGCTGCCGGCGCGTCGGCACCGACGTCGATGTCGGCGCCGGCGCCGGCGCCGATGCCGCTGTCACCCGGCGCCGCGGCGCCGCCGAGCGAGGGTTCGATGCGTGCGCCCACGCCTGCTGCGCCGGCGGCGCCTGCACTGTCCGCCGAACCCGCGACGGGCCTGCGCCCGGCGGCACGCCGCGTGCTCCACACGCCGTGCAGCACCAGCGCCAGCAGCACGACGCCCGCAAGCAGGGCCAGCGCCGTGGTGAGCGTCATGCCTGCCGCGCTCCGGCCGCGACGTTCATGCCGCCTCGGCCAGCGAGACCGCCTCGGCCATGTCGACCGCGACGATGCGGCTGACGCCCTGCTCCTGCATCGTCACGCCGATCAGCTGCTCGGCCATCTCCATCGCGATCTTGTTGTGGCTGATGAAGAGGAACTGCGTGCCCTTGGCGCTCATCTCGGTGACGAGCTTGCGGTAGCGCTCGGTGTTGGCGTCGTCCAGCGGCGCGTCGACCTCGTCGAGCAGGCAGAACGGCGCCGGGTTGAGCATGAAGATCGCGAACACGAGCGCGATCGCGGTGAGCGCCTTCTCGCCGCCGGACAGCAGGTGGATGGTGCTGTTCTTCTTGCCCGGCGGCTGCGCCATCACCTGCACGCCGGCGTCGAGGATCTCGGCGCCGGTCATCGCCAGGCGCGCCGTGCCGCCGCCGAACAGCTGCGGGAACATGCGGCCGAAGTGCTCGTTGACCTGGTTGAAGGTGCTGGCCAGCAGCTCGCGCGTCTCGAGGTCGATCTTGTGGATCGCGCCCTCGAGCGTGCGGATGGCCTCGTGCAGGTCGGCGCTCTGCGCGTCGAGGAAGGTCTTGCGCTCGCGCGAGCCGGTGAGCTCGTCGAGCGCCGCCAGGTTGACGGCGCCCAGCGCCGCCGTCTCGCGCTGGATGCGCTCGATCTCCGACTGCAGCCCGTGCAGCCGCACGCCGGCGGCCTCGATGCCTGCGCCGAGCGCGGCCAGGTCGACGCCGGCCGCAACGAGCTGCTCGAGGAACTGCGTGCCGCCGAGCTGCGCGGCCTGCTGCTCGAGCTGCAGCGCGGTGATGCGCTCGCGCATCGGCTCGAGGCTGCGTTCGTGCCGCAGGCGCTGCTCGTCGGCGGCGCGCAGCCGGGCGGCGAGGTCGTCGTACGCGCTGCGCGCGCCGGCCATGACCTGTTCGCGCTCGAGCCGCAGCGCCAGCGCCGCCTGCAGATCCGACTGCGCGCCGGCGTCGTCGAAGGTGCCGAGTTCGAGCTCGAGCTGGCCGCGGGCGCCGCGGTTGCCTTCGAGCTGCTCGGCGGCGGTCTGGATGCCGCGCTCGAGCTCGGCGCGCCGGCTGCCGAGCGCGCGCGCCTGGAATCCGGCCTCCTGCGCCTGGCGCTCGAGCGCGCGCTGCTGCTCGCGCGCGGCGGCCAGCGCGCGTTCGGCGGCGAGCACGTCGTCGTCGAGCGCGGCGTGCCGCTCCTGCGCCGTGGCCAGCGCGGCATCGAGCTCCTCGAAGCGCGCTTGGCCGTCGGCGCGGCGTTCGGCCAGCGCCTCGAGCTGCGCGTCGATCTCTTCGAGCTCGCCGGCAAGCTGCGTGCCGCGCGCGCTCGCCGCCTCGGCCTGCTGCGCCAGCCGCAGCACCTCGACGTGCAGCGCGTGCGCGCGGTTCTGTGCCTCGACCAGCTCGCGGCGCGCCGCGGCCACGCGCTGGCCGGCGTCGGTGCAGGCCGCGTCCAGCCGCACCGCGGCCGAGCGCGACTCGTCGGCGATCAGCGACTGCGCGCGCTGCGCGCGCTCCAGGTTCTCGATCTCCTGCGCGCGCGCCAGCAGCCCGGCCTGCTCGCTGTCGGGCGCGTAGAAGCTCACCGCGTGCGCGCTCACGGCGTGGCCTTCGCGCGTCATGATCACTTCGCCGTGCGTGAGCTCGTCGCGGTGCGCGAGCGCGTCGTCGAGCGCAGCCGCGGTGTACACGCCTTCGAGCCAGTCGCCGAGCAGCGCCTTCAGGCCCGCGTCGCCCAGGCGCAGCAGCGCGGCCAGCCGCGGCAGCGTGCGCTGCGTGTCGGGCGCCCCCGCCTGCGGCAGCGCATAGAAGGCGAGCTTGGCCGGCGGGGCATCGGCGGCGAAGGCGCGCACGATGTCGAGCCGGCCGACGGCCAGGGCGTCGAGCCTCTCGCGCAGCGCCGCCTCGAGCGCGGTCTCCCAGCCCGGCTCGATGTGCACCTGCGTCCACAGCCCCTGCAGGCCGGCGAGGCCGTGGCGCTCGAGCCAGGGCCCGAGCTTGCCGCCGCTGCGCACCTTGTCTTGCAGCGCGCGCAGCGTCTCCAGGCGTGCCGCGGTGTCGGCCAGCCGTGCCGCCTCGCGCGCGGCCGTGGCCTGCGACTCGCGGCGCTGCTCCTCGAGCGCGGGGCCCTGATCGACCAGTTCGGCCAGGCGTGCGTCGCAGGTTTCGCGCTGCTCGACGGCCTCGGCCTCCTGCGCGCGCAACTGCGCGAGCCGCGAGAGGTCGGGCGCCTGCAGCCCCTGCCGCTCGCCGGCCAGGCGCTGGCGGCGCTGCTGCAGCGCGCGCGTCTGCTCGTCGACGCTGCGGCTCTCGGCGGCCAGCACCTGGATCTGCTGCTGCACCTGTGCGACGGCGTTGCGCTGCACGTTGCTGCGGCCCTGGGCCGCGCGCAGCACGTCGTCGAGTTCGGGCAGCCGCAGCGCCTGCGCGTCGAGCTGGCCGCCGAGCAGCGCAACCTGCGCGTCGGCGGCTTCGATCTGCGCGCCGGTCTGCACCAGCTCGGCGCGCGCCGCCTGCTGGCGCTCGGCCCATTGCGCGCTCTGCGCCGCGAGTTCGGCCAGGCGCTGCTCGGCGCGCCGGCGGCCGTCGGCGACGTAGCGGATGCGCTCCTCGAGCCGGCTCACCGCGAGCTGGGCTTCGGCCAGCAGGCCCTGCTGGCCGTGCAGCGCGTCGCTGGCCGCGTAGTGCGCCTGGCGCAGCGTCTCGAGCTCGGCCTCGACGTGGCGCAGATCGGCCAGCCGCGCGTCGAGCGCGTTGAGCGCCTCGGCCGCCGCGGCCTTCACGCGCTCCTCCTCGGCCGCCGCGTCGCGCTGCTTGAGGAACCACAGCTGGTGCAGCTTGAGCGTGCCCGCATCCTGCAGTGCGCGGTAGCGCACCGCGACCTCGGCCTGGCGCTCGAGCTTCTCGAGGTTGGCCTCCAGTTCGCGCAGGATGTCCTCGACGCGCACCAGGTTCTCGCGCGTGTCCTCGAGCCGGTTCTCGGTCTCGCGGCGGCGCTCCTTGTACTTGCTGACGCCGGCGGCCTCCTCGAGGAACAGGCGCAACTCCTCGGGGCGGCTCTCGATGATGCGGCTGATCGTGCCCTGGCCGATGATGGCGTAGGCGCGCGGCCCCAGGCCGGTGCCGAGGAAGACGTCCTGCACGTCGCGCCGGCGCACCGGCTGGTTGTTGATGAAGTAGCTCGACGTGCCGTCGCGCGTGAGCACGCGCTTGACGGCGATCTCGGCGAAGCTGTTCCACTGCCCGCCGGCACGCGCCAGCGTGTTGTCGAAGACGAGCTCGACGCTCGCGCGCCCCGCCGGCTTGCGCTGGGCCGAGCCGTTGAAGATCACGTCCTGCATGCTCTCGCCGCGCAGCTCGCTCGCCTTGCTCTCGCCCAGCACCCAGCGCACGGCGTCGATGAGGTTGCTCTTGCCGCAGCCGTTGGGGCCGACCACGCCCACGCGCTGGCCCGGCAGCTGGAGGGTGGTGGGCTCGGCGAACGACTTGAAGCCCGAGAGCTTGATCTGCGAAAGGCGCATCGGCGATGCCGGCGAGAGCGCGCGGCCCGCACGCGCAAGTGCTTGATTCTCTTACGAAAAATGCGCTCGGTCGCGAGCGCTGGGCGAGCGCGATGATACCATTGCGACCCTGCTGCCCGACGCCGCGGCGGCGCGCCGCCGCCGCCCCTGCCCATGCCCCGCGAAACCGTCCGCAAGATCCCCGGCACGCTCCCCCGCCGCAGCCCGCGCGAGCGCCCTGCGCCGCCCGTGCCGCCGTCGGCGCCGAGCAAGGAACTGCAGGTGTTCGCCAACCCGGCACCCGAGCGCGACTACGTGATCCGCTTCGACGTGCCCGAGTTCACCTGCCTGTGCCCGCTCACCGGCCAGCCCGACTACGCGCACTTCGCGATCGAGATCGTGCCCGACCGCCTGTGCGTCGAGTTGAAGAGCCTGAAGATGTACTTCTGGAGCTTTCGCGACGAAGGCGCCTTCCACGAGAAGGTCACGAACACGATCTGCAGCGATCTCGTGCAGGCGATCGCGCCGCGCTTCGTGCGCATCCACGCCGACTGGCACGTACGCGGCGGCATCCGCACCTGCGTCACCGTCGAGCAGCGCAAGAAGGACTGGGTGCCGGCCGTGCCGGTGCCGCTGCCCGCGGGGCCCGCGGTTGCGCTCTGATCCGCGCCGCAGGCCGCCTGCGGCGGCGGCCTGCGCTGGCGCGCCGCCGGCAGCGCTCGCACCAACGAGCGGCGCGAGCGCGATCGGGCGGCCGCGCTACCAGAAGTACGCAGTCGACGTGCACCCGAGCCCGATCGACGGGCTGGGCGTCTATGCCGCCGAACGCGTGCCCAGGGCGATGAAGATCGGCGAGATCCGCGGTGAGAGCATCAGCGTCGCCGAGGCGCGCATCCGCGCCACGCGCACCGAGCGCGTGATGATCGTCGAGCTCTCGGCGCGCCGCGCCGTCGACTTCGGCAGCAGCAGCGACCCGATGCGCTACACCAACCACAGCTGCCGCCCGAATGCCGAGCTCGTCACCGCCAACGGCCGCGTCGAGTTCTACGCCCTGCGTGCCATCGAGCCCGGCGAGGAGATCACGGTCGACTACGGCGAGACGCACCACGAAGGGCGCCTGGCCTGCCGCTGCGGCGCGCCGGGCTGCCGGGGGGCGCTGTGAACATCCTGGCGCGGCGCCGCAACGGACAATCGCGCGCATGAACCCGCTGCTCGCGCGCCTGCACCCCTATCCCTTCGAGCGCTGGCGCGAGCTCACGGCCGACATCGTGCCGCCGGCGCATCTGGCGCCGATCAACCTGGGCATCGGCGAGCCGCGCCACGCGACGCCCGCCTTCATCGAGCGCGCGCTCGTGCAGGCGCTGCCGCTGCTTGCGTCGTACCCCGCCACCGCGGGCGAGCCGGCGCTGCGCGAGGCCTGCGCCGGCTGGCTGCAGCGGCGCTACGGCGTCGCGGTCGATCCGGCGCGTGAGCTGCTGCCGGTCAACGGCTCGCGCGAGGCGCTGTTCGCGTTCGCGCAGGTGGTGGTCGACCCCACGCGCACCGGCGCCACCGTGCTGTGCCCGAACCCGTTCTACCAGATCTACGAAGGTGCCGCCTTGCTGGCGGGCGCCCGCACCGCCTTCGTCGCCTGCGATCCGGGGCGCAACTTCGCCGCCGACTGGGCCGCCGTCGACGAAGCTTCCTGGCGCCACGTGCAGCTCGTGTACGTCTGCTCGCCCGGCAACCCGACCGGCGCCGTGATGCCGCTGGGCGAGTGGCAGCGGCTGTTCGAGCTTTCGGACCGGCACGGTTTCGTCATCGCCAGCGACGAGTGCTATTCGGAGATCTGGTTCGGCGCGCAGCCGCCGCTCGGATCGTTGCAGGCCGCGAGCCTGCTCGGGCGCCGCGACTGGCGCAACCTGGTCGCCTTCACGAGCCTGTCCAAGCGCAGCAACGTGCCCGGACTGCGCTCGGGCTTCGTCGCCGGCGATGCGCGGCTCGTCGCGCCGTTCCTGCGCTATCGCACCTACCACGGCAGCGCGATGAGCGGCCCCGTGCAGCGCGCCTCGATCGCCGCCTGGGGCGACGAGGCCCATGTCGAGGCCAACCGTGCGCTGTATCGCACCAAGTTCGAACGCGTCACGCCCAGGCTCGCCTCGGTGCTCGACGTGAAGCTGCCCGACGCCTCGTTCTACCTCTGGGCCGCCGTGCCCGAGCGCTGTGCCGGCGACGAGATCGGCTACGCGCGCGGCCTGCTCGCCCGCTGCAACGTCAACGTGCTGCCCGGCCGCCTGCTCGCACGCGAGGTCGACGGCCGCAACCCGGGCGCCGGCCGCATCCGCCTGGCGCTCGTGGCCTCGCCCGAGGAATGCCTCGAGGCGGCCGAGCGGATCGTCACCTACACCGAAGGTCTCGAGCATGGATAGCGTGTTGCAGTCGGCGATCGAGCGCGCCTGGGATCATCGCGGCGAGCCCTCGGGCCTCGACGCGCCCGAGCTGCGCGACGCGGTCGAGCAGGTGATCGCCGAGCTCGACGCCGGCCGGCTGCGCGTGGCCGAACGGCGCGGCGTCGGCGACTGGCACGTCCACCAGTGGGTCAAGAAGGCGGTGCTGCTGTCGTTTCGCCTGCAGGACAACCGCATGATGCGCGCCGGCGAGCTCGGCTTCTTCGACAAGGTGCAGCCCAAGTTCTCGCCGCTGGACGAGGAGCGCATGCGCGCGGCCGGCGTGCGCGTGGTGCCGCCGGCGGTGGCGCGGCGCGGCGCGTACCTGGGCCGCAACGTCGTGCTGATGCCCAGCTACGTCAACATCGGCGCCTACGTCGACGAGGGCACGATGGTCGACACCTGGGCCACGGTGGGCAGCTGCGCGCAGATCGGGCGCAACGTGCATCTGTCGGGCGGCGTCGGCATCGGCGGCGTGCTCGAGCCGCTGCAGGCCGGCCCGACCATCGTCGAGGACAACTGCTTCATCGGCGCGCGCAGCGAGATCGTCGAGGGCGTCGTCGTCGAGGAGAACTCGGTCGTCAGCATGGGCGTGTTCATCGGCCGCAGCACGAAGATCTACGACCGCGCCAGCGGCCGCGTGAGCTACGGCCGCGTGCCCGCCGGCTCGGTGGTCGTGAGCGGCTCGCTGCCGGCGGCCGACGGCACGCACAGCCTGTACTGCGCGGTGATCGTCAAGCAGGTCGACGCCGCCACGCGCGCCAAGACGAGCATCAACGAACTGCTGCGCGCCTGATCGGGCGCGAACGAGGAGACTGCCCACCATGTCGAACAATCTCGAGCGCGTGCTGCGCCTGATGGCCGAGAAGAACGCCTCCGACGTCTACATGGCGGCCAACACGCCGATCCTGATCAAGATCCACGGCCAGATCCTGCAGCTGTCGGACCAGGTGCTGGCGCAGCACCAGACGCGCCAGCTGCTGGCCGAGATGCTGACGCCGCTGCAGCTCGAGGAGCTCGACGACACCGGCGAGCTCAACGTCGGCATCAGCATGACGCGCGTGGGCAGCTTCCGGCTGTCGGCGTTCAAGCAGCGCGGCTCGATCGCGGCCGTGATCCGCTGCATCCCGTACCAGATCCCGACGCTCGACTCGCTCGGGCTGCCCGAACTGCTGGCGCAACTGGTGGTCGAAAAGCGCGGCCTGATCCTGATGGTGGGCGCCACCGGCACCGGCAAGAGCACGACGCTGGCGTCGATGATCGAGTGGCGCAACCAGCAGATGACGGGGCACATCCTCACCATCGAGGACCCGATCGAGTTCCTGTTCGGCAACAAGAAGAGCATCGTCAACCAGCGCGAGGTGGGCCGTGACACGCAGAGCCTGCAGATTGCGCTCAAGAACGCGCTGCGCCAGGCGCCCGACTGCATCCTGATCGGCGAGATCCGCGACCGCGAGACGATGAGCTCGGCGCTGTCGTACGCGCTGTCGGGGCACCTCGTGCTGGCGACGCTGCACGCCAACAACAGCTACCACGCGCTGGGGCGGGTGCTGTCCTTCTACACGCCCGAGGCACGGGCGACGCTGCTGTCGGACCTCGCGTCCGGGCTGCGCGCCATCGTCTCGCAGCGCCTGCTGCGCGGCAACGCCGGCGGCCGCGTGCCGGCGGTGGAGATCCTGCTCAACACCAAGCTCGTCTCCGAGCTGATCGACAAGGGCGACCTGTCCGCCGTCAAGGAGGCGGTGGAAAGCTCGCTCGCCGAGGGCTCGCAGACCTTCGAGCAGGACATCGCGCGCCTCATCAACGAAGGCGTCGTCTCGCGCGACGAAGGCCTGGCGCACGCCGACAGCCCGACCAACCTGCTGTGGCGGCTGCAGAACGAGCAGGCCCCCGTCTCGCGCGTGGCGCCCAAGCAGGAGGAGCCGCAGACCGCCAGCTTCACCGAGATCACCATCGACGTGCGGCCCGACGAGCCGCGCACGATGGCCGGCGGCCTGGGCTGGCCCGCAGTCAAGCCGTGAGCGCCGCGCTCGGCCTCGTCGAAGCCCTCATCGCCTGCCGCTCGGTGACGCCGGCCGACGGCGGCGCGCATGCGCTGCTGGCCGCACGCCTGGCGGCGGCCGGCTTCGCCTGCGAACACCTCGACGCCGGCCCCGAGCCCGCCGCCGGCGCCACGCGCGTGCACAACCTGTGGGCCGTGCACGGCGGAGCGCGCCCCGGCCCGACGCTGGTGCTGCTCGGCCACACCGACGTCGTGCCGCCCGGCCCGCTGCAGGCGTGGACGAGCGACCCCTTCGTGCCGACGCGCCGCGACGGGCGCCTGTACGGCCGTGGCGCCGCCGACATGAAGAGCGCCGTGGCGGCGATGACGGTGGCGGCCGAGCAGTTCGTCGCCGCGCAGCCCGACCACGCCGGGCGCGTCGCGCTGCTCTTCACGAGCGACGAGGAGGGCCCGTCGCTGCACGGCGTGCGCCATGTCGTCGACGTGTTGCGCCGGCGCGGCGAACGGCTCGACGCGTGCGTCGTCGGCGAGCCGACTTGCGTGCAGCGCTTGGGCGACACGGTGAAGAACGGCCGCCGCGGCTCGCTGTCGGGCCACCTGGTGGTGCAGGGCGTGCAGGGCCATGTCGCCTACCCGCAGCTGGCGCGCAACCCCGTTCACGAGGCGGCACCGGCGCTGGCCGAGCTGGCCGCCACGCGCTGGGACGAGGGCAACGAGCACTTCCCGCCGACCACGTTGCAGATCAGCAACCTGCACGCCGGCACCGGGGCGCTCAACGTCATCCCGGGCACGCTGGTGGTCGACTTCAACTTGCGCTTCAGCCCCGAATCGACGCCGGCAGCACTCCAACGGCGCATCGAGGACATCCTGCACCGCCACCGCGTCGAGCACCGGATCGAGTGGACGCTCGGCGGCGAGCCGTTCCTCACCCGCCCCGGGCGGCTGAGCCACGCGCTGGCCGAAGCCATCCGCGCCGAGTGCGGCGTCGAGCCGGCGCTGTCGACCAGCGGCGGCACCAGCGACGGGCGCTTCGTGGCGCAGATCTGCCCCGAGGTGATGGAGTTCGGCGTCCTCAACGCCAGCATCCACCAGGCGGACGAATGGGTCGACGTCGCGGCCATCGAGCCGCTCGTGCGCGTCTACCGCGGCACACTCGAAAGGCTGCTGGCCGTGCAGCCTGCGCGGGCATGAGCCGCAGCGGCGCGGCAGCGCCGGCGGGCGCGGCGCCGCTGTGGCCCGCCGTCGGCCCCGCGGCGCGATGACGCTGGCCGAACTCGTCGAGCGCATGGCCGGGCGCCTGGCCGCGGCCGGCGTCGTCTTCGGCCACGGCACCGACAACGCCTACGACGAGGCGGCCTGGCTCGTGCAGTGGCGCCTCGGGATGCCGCTGGACGCGCTCGACAGCCTGGGCGCACGCGAGATCGCCGCCGCCGAGGAGGACGCGGTGCGCGCGCTCGTCGCGCAGCGCATCGCGACACGGCGCCCCGCCGCCTACCTCACCGGCGAAGCCTGGCTGCAAGGCGTGCCCTTCTTCGTCGACGAGCGCGTCATCGTGCCGCGCTCGCTCGTCGCCGAGCCGCTCGTCGACGGCACGCTCGACGCCTGGCTGCCGGGCGCACCGGCACGCGTGCTCGACCTGTGCACCGGCGGCGCCAGCCTGGCCGTGCTGGCCGCGCTGCACTGGCCCGGCGCGCGGCTCGTCGCCACCGACCTGAGCGCCGATGCGCTCGCGGTGGCGGCGCGCAACGTCGCGCGCCACGCGCTGGGCGGGCGCATCGTGCTGCTCCAGGGCGACGGCCTGGCCGCATTGACAGGCGACGGCCTGGCCGCATTGACGGGCGACGGCCTGGCCGCATTGACAGGCGAGGGCCTGGCCGCATTGACGGGCGACGGTGGCGCGTTCGACGTCGTGCTGTGCAACCCGCCCTACGTGAACACCGCCTCGATGGCAGCGCTGCCGCCCGAGTACCGCGCCGAACCTGCACTGGCGCTGGCCGGCGGCCCGGACGGCATGGACTTCATCCGCCGCCTGCTGCTCGATGTCGCCGCGCACCTGACGCCACAGGGCGTGCTGGTGCTCGAGATCGGCCACGAGCGCGCGCATTTCGAGGCCGCCTTCCCCGCGCTGGAGCCGGTATGGCTGCCCACCAGTGCCGGCGACGACCAGGTGCTGCTGCTGGCGCGCGCTGCGCTCGGGGACGCGCCCAGCGGCAGGTCCGGCCGCACTTGCGTCGAAACTTGCGTCGAAACTTGCGTCGCAACTTCCGTCGGCACGTCCATCGGCACGTCCATCGGCACGTCCAGCGGCCCGTCCAGCGGCGGTCCCGGCGCTGCCCCGCTCGGCGCGGCGGCCGGCACGCGAGGCGGCGCATGATCACGCTGCGCGACGTCGCACTGCGCCGTGGCGCCAGGCTGCTGCTCGAAGCCGTGGGCTTCACCGTGAACCCGGGCGAGCATGTGGGTCTCGTCGGGCGCAACGGTGCCGGCAAGTCGAGCCTCTTCGCGCTGCTCGCCGGCAGGCTGCAGGCCGATCGCGGCGAGGTCGAGATCCCGCCGCGCTGGCAGATCGGCGAGGTCGCCCAGGCCATGCCCGAGACGGCACAGGGTGCCACCGACTACGTGCTCGCCGGCGACCTGCCGCTGATGCGCGCGCAGGCCGCGCTCGCCAGCGCCGAAGCCGCCGACGACGGCCATGCGATGGCCGAGGCGCACGTCGCGCTCGAGGAGGCCGGCGCCTTCGATGCACGCCCGCGCGCCGAGACGCTGCTGCTCGGCCTGGGATTCGAGACCGCGCAACTCGACGCGCCGGTGAACGGCTTTTCGGGCGGCTGGCGCATGCGGCTGCAACTGGCGCGCGCGCTGATGTGCCCTGCGGACCTGCTGCTGCTCGACGAGCCGACCAACCACCTCGACCTCGATGCGCTGGTCTGGCTCGAAAGCTGGCTGCAGCGCTGCGCCGCCACGCTGGTCGTCATCAGCCACGACCGCGAGTTCCTCGATGCGGTGACGCAGGTCACGCTGCACGTCGAGGCCGGCAGCGTCACGCGCTACGGCGGCAACTACAGCGCGTTCGAAGCCATGCGCGCCGAACGCCTCACGCTTGCCTCGGCCGCGTATGCGAAGCAGCAGGAGCGCATCGCGCACCTGCAGCGCTTCATCGAGCGCTTTCGCGCCAAGGCGACGAAGGCGCGCCAGGCCCAGAGCCGCGTCAAGGCGCTCGAGCGCATGGAGCGGCTGGCGCCGGTGCTCACGGCGAGCGACTTCACGTTCGAGTTCCGCGCGCCGGCAAACCTGCCCAGCCCGATGCTGGTGCTCGCCGACGTGACCTGCGGCTACGGCGACCTGGCCGTCGTGCACCGCGTGAACCGCACCGTGCTGGCCGGCCAGCGCATCGGCATCCTGGGCGCCAACGGCCAGGGCAAGTCGACGCTGGTGAAGACGATCGCACGCGTGCTGCCGCCGCTGGCCGGCCGCGTCACCGAGGGCAAGGGGCTGGCGATCGGCTACTTCGCACAGCAGGAGATGGACCTGCTGGCCGCCGACGACACGCCGCTGCAACTGATGGTGCGGCTGGCGCGCGATGGGGCCACGAGCGCGAAGGAGGCGCGCGAGCAGGAACTGCGCAACTTCCTCGGCCAGTTCCGCTTCGAAGGCGACAGGGTGCATCAGCGCGTGGGCACGCTGTCGGGCGGCGAGCGCGCGCGCCTGGTGCTCGCGACCATCGTCTGGCAGCGCCCCAACCTGCTGCTGCTCGACGAGCCGACCAATCATCTCGACCTCGACACGCGCGAGGCACTCTCGGTGGCGCTCAACGAGTTCGAAGGCACCGTGCTGCTCGTCAGCCACGACCGCGCGCTGCTGCGCGAGGTCTGCGACGAGTTCTGGCTGGTGACGCGCGGCGGCGTCGAGCCGTTCGACGGCGACCTCGACGACTACCAGCGCTGGCTGCTCGACGCCAGCCGCGCGGCGGTGCGCGGCGGCGGCGCGCCGCCGGTCCGGCGGCAGGCCGAAGCGCGCGACGCCCCGGGCGACACTTCGGGCAAGGCATCGACCGGCGCGAGGCGCAACGGGCCCGCCGCGGCCACGCCGTCGCCGGCCGTCGCCACCGCAGCAAGCCCGGCCACGGGCGCTGTGAGGTCGCGCGACGAGCGCAAGGTCAGGGCCGCGGCGCGCCAGCGTCTGGCCGATTCGACGCGCCCGTGGCGCAGCGAAGCCGCCGGCATCGAGAAGCGTCTCGAGCGCCTGGGCAGCGAGCGCGGGGAGGCCGAGACGGCGCTCGCTGCCGGCGGCCTCGCGCCGGCCGCGATCGCCGAGCATGGCCGCCACCTCAACCACATCGCCGCCGAGACCGCGATGCTCGAGGAGCGCTGGCTCGAACTGCACGCGCTCATCGATGCCGCTCAGGCTCAGGCCGACACCGACTGAACCGGGCCCCGGGCAGGGCCAGAACCCGCCTCGCGCGCCGGCAGAACCCGTCAGCGCCACGCCGGCGCCGCCGTGGCCCATGCGGCGCAGCGGACCGGACCGCGGCCTGGCGCGGCGTGATGCAGCCCGCGTGATGCAGCCCGCGTGATGCAGCCCGGCGTGATGCAGCCCGGCGCGCTCCGGCCCGGCGTCGCGCGCCCCGCCGTTCAGCCCAGCGTCGTGTCGAGCACCATCATCAGCGCGAAGCCCGCCATCAGACCGATCGTGGCCGGTGTCTGGTGGCCGTTGCGGTGCGTCTCGGGAATGACCTCGTGCGAGACGACGAAGATCATCGCGCCGGCGGCCAGGCCGAGACCGATCGGGTAGGCGACGGCCAGGCCGCTGGCCAGCCCCACGCCGAGCACGGCGCCCAGCGGCTCCATCAGGCCGGTCGCGCCGGCGAGCAGCACGGCCGCCGCGGGGCTCTGCCCGGCGCTGCGCAGCGCCAGCGCGACCGCGAGGCCCTCGGGAACAGCCTGCAGCGCGATCGCCGCGGCCAGCGGCAGCCCGATGCTCAGGTCGGCGTGCGCGAAGCCGACGCCGATCGCCATGCCCTCGGGCAGCTTGTGCAGGGTGATCGCGAACACGAACAGCCAGACGCGGCCCAAGCGCGCGCTGTCCGGCCCGTGCGGGCCGCTCCTCTCGTGCTCGTGCGGCGTGAACGCATCGAGCCCGAGCATCAGCAGCACGCCCAACGCCATGCCGACGACCACGACAGCGGCACCGGCCACCTTGCCGCCGACGATGTCGGCGCCCGCCGCGAGCCCGGGCAGCAGCAGCGAGAAGGCGCTGGCCGCCAGCATCATGCCGGCCGCCGCGCCGAGCATCGTGTCCTCGACCCTGGCCGGCAAACGACGCAGCAGGAGCGCCGGCAGCGCCCCGAGCGCCGTGGCGACGAAGACGGCGCCGCCGCCCAGCAGCGCGTAGCGCAGCGCCACGGCGGCCTCGCCGGCGGCGATCTGCGCCACGCTCTGCGCCAGCAGCGCCGCGACGCCCAGCGCCGACAGCGCAAGACCCCACGCCGCCACGGCGTGATCCTGCGCCTGCACGCGCAGCGCGGCAAACCAGCTCTCGGACGCGGAACTCGAGGTCGCCATACGGTGAGTCTAGGCAAGTGCGCCTCCCGGCTGCAGCGCTACGGCCCTGCAGCCCTGCAGCCCTGCAGCCCTACGGCCCTGCGGCCACAGAACCCCGCGCGGCCACGGCGATCCGGCCCCCGCGAGCGCGTAGCATGTCCGCCGCGGAGCACCCGGCTCTCGACCGTCGGCCACCGGCCGGCCGTCCCCTGCAGCAGAACCCTAGGAGCGCAGCATGTCCGAACAATGGAAGTTCGAAACCCAGTCCGTGCACGCCGGCTACACGCCGGAGCCGACCACCAAGGCGGTGGCGGTGCCGATCTACCAGACCGTCGCCTACGCCTTCGACAGCGCGCAGCACGGCGCCGACCTGTTCGACCTCAAGGTGCCGGGCAACATCTACACGCGCATCATGAACCCGACCACCGACGTGCTCGAAAAGCGCGTCGCGGCGCTCGAAGGCGGCGTCGGCGCGCTGGCCGTGGCGAGCGGCCAGTCGGCCATCCTGTACGCGCTGCAGACCATCAGCGAGGCGGGCGACAACATCGTCAGCAGCACGGCGCTGTACGGCGGCACCTACAACCTGTTCGCGCACACGCTGCCGCAGTTCGGCATCGAGGTGCGCTTCGCCGACCACCGCGATGCGGCCAGCTTCGACCGGCTCGTCGACGCGCGCACCAAGGCGCTGTACGTCGAGACCATCGGCAACCCCGCCGGCAACATCACCGACATCGCCGCCGTGGCGGCGATCGCGCACCGTCACGGCGTGCCTCTGATCGTCGACAACACGGTGGCCACGCCGTACCTGGTGCGGCCGTTCGAGCACGGCGCCGACATCGTCGTGCACTCGCTCACCAAGTACATGGGCGGCCACGGCACGACGATGGGCGGCGTCATCGTCGACAGTGGCAAGTTCCCGTGGGCGCAGCACAAGGCGCGCTTCAAGCGCCTGAACGAGCCCGACGTGAGCTACCACGGCGTCGTCTACACCGAGGCGCTGGGCGCGGCGGCGTTCATCGGCCGCGCGCGCGTCGTGCCGCTGCGCAACACGGGCGCGGCGATCTCGCCGTTCAACGCCTGGCAGCTCCTGCAGGGCATCGAGACGCTGGCGCTGCGCATGGAGCGCATCTGCGACAACACGCTCGCCGTGGCCAGGCACCTGCAGCAGCATCCCAAGGTCGCCTGGGTCAGCTACGCGGGCCTGCCCGAGCACGAGGACCATGCACTCGCGCAGCGCTACATGTCGGGCCGCGCATCGGGCCTCTTCACCTTCGGCCTGAAGGCCGCGCAGGGTGGGCGCGAGGCCGGCGCGCGCTTCCTCGACGCGCTGCAGCTGTTCCTGCGCCTCGTCAACATCGGCGACACGCGCTCGCTGGCCACGCATCCGGCGAGCACGACGCACCGCCAGCTCTCGCCCGCGGAACTGGCACGTGCCGGCGTCAAGGAGGAGACGGTGCGGCTGTGCCTGGGCATCGAGCACATCGACGACCTGCTGGCCGATCTCGATCAGGCGCTCGCCAAAGTGTGAGTCAGGCGCGCGCGCGGTCGGCGGCGATCAGGTCCAGCACCAGCTCGATGCGAGCCTGCACCGCGGTGAGCGTGCCGGCCGACACCAGCGCGCCCGGCGGCGCGCCGACCACGCCGCCCAGCTGACAGCGCGACGCGCGCCGCACGGGCACGCCGGCGCGCTCGGCGCGGCGCGCCGCCTCGCCGATGGCGTGGTGCACGCTGCCGTTGCCGGTCCCGGCGACGACGAGGCCGCGCACGCCGGCGGCCACGAGCGCATCGACCAGCACGCCGCGCGCGCCGGCGTGGCTGGTCACGATCTCCACCGCCGGCCATCGGTCGGCCGGCGGCAACGCGGCCGCCGCCGCGTGCAGCGGCGCTGCCGGCCAGTCGCGAAAGCGCGCCAGCGCACCGTCGGCCATCACGCCGAGCACCCCGGCATCCCCGGCGCTGAAGGGCTGCAGACGCCAGCCGTGCACCTTGCGCAGTTCGGCACCGATGAAGATCTGGCCGCCGAAGGCGACGAGCACGCCGCGCGCACCCTCACAGGCGGCCAGCCGCACGGCGTCGAGCAGGTTCTGCGGCCCGTCGGCACCGAGCGCCGTCGCCGGCCGCATCGCCGCCGTCAGCACCACCGGCTTGGGCGCCGCCAGCGTGCGGTGCAGGAAGTAGGCGGTCTCCTCGAGCGTGTCGGTGCCGTGCGTGATCACGACGCCGGCGACATCGGGGCGCACCAGCAGCGCCGCCAGGCGCGCGCGCAGGCGCAGCCAGGTGGCGTGGTCCATGTCGCAGCTGTCGAGCCGCGCCAGCGTCTCGGTCTCGATCGGCTGGCCGGCCAGCGGCGGCACCGCGGCCACGAGCGCCTCGGCGTCCAACTGGGCGGCCGCGTAAGCCACATGGTCGTCGGGCCTCGCGGCCGTCCCCGCGATCGTGCCCCCGGTCGCGACCACCGCCACGATGCCGCTTTGCATTTGCCCGCCTTCTGGATGAAAATACAGCTACTGGATAAACAGCCAGCCACCGCAGCCACGGCCCGACACGCCGATGCGCTGCAGCGGCCTTCGCGCCATGATCGACGACAGCCCCAAGCTCACGCCGCGCCAGCAGCAGATTCTCGACCTCGTGCAAAGCACGATCGAGCGCACCGGCGCGCCGCCCACGCGCGCCGAGATCGCCGCCGAGCTGGGCTTTCGTTCGCCCAACGCCGCCGAGGAGCATCTGCAGGCCCTCGCACGCAAGGGCGTGATCGAACTCGTGGGCAGCACGTCGCGCGGTATCCGGCTCAAGTCCGACACGCTGCGCGCGCTCAACGCCGCCCGGCTGGCGGCGTACGGCAAGCAGTACATGCTGCCGCTGCCCGGCATCGCGCAACTCACGCTGCCGCTGGTGGGGCGCGTGGCGGCGGGCAGCCCGATCCTGGCGCAGGAGCACATCGACCAGACCTACGTCATGGAGGCGTCGATGTTCCCGCGCCGCCCCGACTACCTGCTCAAGGTGCGCGGCATGAGCATGCGCGACGCCGGCATCCTCGACGGCGACCTGCTCGCGGTGCAGAAGGCGAGCGAGGCCAAGAACGGCCAGATCGTCGTCGCGCGCCTGGGTGACGAAGTCACCGTCAAGCGCTTGCGCCGCACCAGGCACGGCATCGAGCTGATTCCCGAGAACCCCGACTTCGAGACCCTCCGCGTGACGCCGGGCAGCGCCGAGTTCCAGCTCGAGGGGCTGGCGGTGGGACTGATCCGCAACACGATGCTGATGTAATGGCCGCCAGTTCCCGCGCCGCCGCGGCGTCGGGCCCCGCGCCGCGGCTGATCAAGGCCCCCAAGGCACGATCGGCGGCCGAGTGCGAACGGCTCGAGCAACTGCCCAACGTCGGCCCGGCGCTGGCCGCCAGCCTGCGGCTGCTGGGCATCGCGCACCCGCGCGAACTCGCCGGCAGTGACGCGCTCGTGCTGTACCGGGCGCTGTGCCGGGCCACCGGCAAGCGCCAGGATCCCTGCGTGCTCGACACCCTGCTCGCCGTCGTCGACTTCATGTCGGGCGCCGCACCGCGCCCCTGGTGGACCTACACGCCGCAGCGCAAGGCCTCCTGTCACGGCGTCTGAGCCGCACGCCGTGCCGGCATCGGCATCGGCATCGGCATCGGCATCGACATGCAGGCAACACCCGCGCGGCCCTTGTGCGGCGCTGGGTCTGCCCGTAGACACAGCGCGGCGCCTGCCCCGCACTGCGCGCCCCGGCGTCGATTTGCAGGCCGGATGAGCCCCTTCTCCGCCGTTTGTCAACAGGCGCACGCGCTCACCATCGGGCTCAGGTTGGGACCCCCGTGTCCGATATCACGACGCATGAGAGCGCTTGCCCTTCTTTCCCGCCCCGCGCGCCGCTCGACGTTGAGCGCCGCCAGCAGCCTGCGCACCCAAGTGTGCCCGCCGTCGCTGTGCCACGCGCCGGGGGGCGCCTGGCAGCGCATGATGTTCTGGCTGCTCGCGCCCGCGCCGCACGACGCGGCACCGCCGCTCAGCCGACTGCCTTCGATACGCACCGACTTCCTGGCCACCGTCGCCGACGTCGACTCGTCCGAAGCCGATGCGCTGCGTCGCCGCATCGCCGGCAGCGCCTCGCTGCGCGAGCTGTGGCACCTGCGCTCCGAGGTCTACCGCGTGATCGGCTTGGCCTGCAGCCAGAGCGAAGCCGACCGCCGCCTGGCGCTGCTCGCACACCACTTCCCCAGCCGCGCGCCGCGCTCGCCGCGCGCCGCGCTCTGAACCCCGACCCCAAGATGCATCCGATCGAACCGCGCCAATTCACGCCCGACGCCGGATTGCCAGGCGGCGGCATGCCGGGCCGCCGGCATGCACGCTTCGTGGCACGACGCGGCTTCGTCGAGCTGAAGCTGGCATTTCTCGAAGCCCTCGCCGGGCTGCGCGGCGCCGAAGTCATCTGGCTGCGCGCCCAGGTGCTGGGCGCCGAGGAGCCGGGCGACCTGTGGCTGCTGCGCGCGCCGATGTTCGAGACGCTGGCCGGCGCCGAACGTCGGCCGCTGCGCCAGGCGCTGCGCCGCGCACTCGAGACCGCGTTCGCCGAGACCCAGCCCGCGAGCGCCTTCTCGCCGCTGTAGCGGCTGCGAGCGGATGGCCCGGCCGCGCGTTGCGCCCTTGCCGGCGCCCGATCCGTCCGACCCCACCGAGTCGACCATTCGAGCCCGATCGGCGCCGGCTCAGAACCTGTGAATGAATCGATCGCGCCCGAGCGGCGCGTCAGGGCGCCCCCGAACAAGGCGCAAAGCGCAGCCCTATCGCGCGATAGGGCAGGCATTTGCAACGCCGAGCGGGGGCGTCAGGGCGCGTCGAGCGGGCGTGAGCGGTTCGCTCACAGGTTCTCTCAGGGCGCCGCGGCGCGCACGCGTGCCGCGAACGTCTGCCTGAACTTCTCGACCTTGGGCGCGACGACGAAGGCGCAGTAGCCCTCGCCCGGGTGCCGCGCGTAGTAGTGCTGGTGGTAGTCCTCGGCACGCCAGTAGTTCGTCTCGGGCGCGAGTTCGGTGACGACGCGACCGCCGTGCGCCGCGTTCGCCTCGGCCCACACGGCGCGCACCACCGCCTCCTGCGCCGGCTGGTGCCAGTACACGGCGCTGCGGTACTGATGCCCGACGTCGTTGCCCTGCCGGTTGCGCGTGGTCGGGTCGTGCACGGCGAAGAAGATCGCGAGGATCTCGGCCAGCGTGATGCGCGCCGGGTCGAAACGCACGCGCACGACCTCGGCGTGGCCGGTGTCGCCGTGGCACACCTGCTCGTAGCGCGGGTCGACGACATGACCGTTGCTGTAGCCGCTCTCGACCGCCACGACCCCGTCGACCTGTTCGTACACCGCCTCCAGGCACCAGAAGCAGCCGCCGGCCAGCGTGATGGCCTCGACCCGTGAATCGCCGTCCATCTCCGATTTCCTTGACATGGCCCGTATGGTCGCCCGAGCGAGCGTCCTTACACTGGTCCTGCATTATCCGGAGCCGACCGCCATGAAGACCGCCTTTGCCTGGGAAGACCCCTTCCGCCTCGACGAGCAGCTGAGCGACGACGAGCGCGCCGTGCGCGACGCCGCGCGCGAATACTGCCAGGACAAGCTGCAGCCGCGCGTGCTGATGGCCGCGCGCCACGAGAACTTCGAGCCCGAGATCATGCGCGAGATGGGCGCGCTCGGCCTGCTCGGCAGCACCATCGAGGGCTACGGCTGCGCCGGCCTGAACCACGTCTGCTACGGCCTCGTGGCGCGCGAGGTCGAGCGCGTGGACAGCGGCTACCGCAGCGCGATGAGCGTGCAGAGCTCGCTCGTCATGCACCCGATCCACGCCTACGGCAGCGACGCGCAGCGCCAGAAGTACCTGCCGCGCCTGGCCACCGGCGAGCTGATCGGCTGCTTCGGCCTCACCGAGCCCAACCACGGCAGCGACCCGGCCAGCATGCTCACGCGCGCCAAGCCGGTCGACGGCGGCTACCGGCTCAGCGGCAGCAAGATGTGGATCACGAACAGCCCGATCGCCGACGTCTTCGTCGTCTGGGCCAAGCTGGCCGACCCCGACGGCAAGGTCGGCGGGCAGGAGAGCATCCACGGCTTCATCCTCGACAAGGGCATGAAGGGACTCACGGCGCCCAAGATCGAGGGCAAGATGAGCCTGCGCGCCAGCATCACGGGCGAGATCGTCATGGACGACGTGTTCGTGCCGGCCGAGAACCTGCTGCCGGGCGTGAGCGGCCTGAAGGGCCCGTTCGGCTGCCTGAACAAGGCGCGCTACGGCATCGCCTGGGGCGCGTTGGGCGCGGCCGAGTTCTGCTGGCACGCGGCGCGCCAGTACACGCTCGAGCGCAGGCAGTTCGGCCGCCCGCTGGCGCAGAACCAGCTCATCCAGAAGAAGCTCGCCGACATGATGACCGAGATCGCGCTCGGCCTGCAGGGCTGCCTGCGCGTGGGCCGCCTGCTCGACGAGGGCAAGGCGGCGCCCGAGATGATCAGCCTCATCAAGCGCAACAGCTGCGGCAAATCGCTCGACATCGCGCGCATGGCGCGCGACATGCACGGCGGCAACGGCATCCACGACGAGTTCCACGTCATCCGCCACATGATCAACCTCGAGACCGTCAACACCTACGAGGGCACGCACGACGTGCACGCGCTGATCCTCGGGCGCGCGCAGACCGGGCTGCAAGCCTTCTACTGACGCCGCGCCGAGCCGTCTTGCCGACGGTCGATGAACGACCTGCTGGTCTGGCTGGGGGTCGACGGCTGGCGCCCGGTGCTTGCAGCCCTGGTGCTGCCGCCCGCGCCCTTCATCGTCGCCATCGTCGTCGGCGCGCGGCTGATGGCGAGCCGCCGGCTGCTCGCGTGGTTCCTGATCCTCGTCTCGTGCCTGGGGCTGTGGTTCGGCAGCACGATGGCCGCCGCCACGGCGTTGCGCCACTGGCTGCTGCCGCCGGTGCGCGCGCTCGGCGCATCGGAGATCGCCGAGCTGAAGAAGGCGCCGCACACGGCCATCGTCGTGCTCGGCGGCGGCCGCGAGACGCTCGCGCCCGAGTACGGCGTCTCCGATCTGGCGCCGCTCAGCGTCGAGCGGCTGCGCTACGCGCTGTGGCTCGGGCACGAGACCTCGTTGCCGGTCATGTACAGCGGCGGCGTCGGATACGGCGCGCGCGAAGGCGCCACCGAGGCCGAAGCCGCGGCCCGCGTGGCCGCGCGCGACTTCGGCCGCCCGCTGCGCTGGCAGGAAGCCGAATCGCGCGACACGCGCGAGAACGCGCTGCGCTCGCTCGCCTTCCTGCGCACGCAGGGCATCGAGCGCATCGTCGTCGTCACGCACGCTTACCACATGCCGCGGGCAATGCGCAACTTCGAGCGCGCGCTGCGGGCATCGGGGGCGCCGGCGGGCAGCATCCGACTCGTGGCCGCGCCCATGCACGTGCAGCCGCCCAGGCCATTGCAGCTGATCGACTTCCTGCCCACGCGCATCGGCCACTACGACACGCAACTCGTGCTGCACGAGTGGCTCGGCCTGTTGATCGGCGCCTGAGGCGCCACGGGCCGCGCCTG